>NZ_LRDR01000005.1:0-386399 GCF_001541635.1 Acinetobacter sp. LMB-5
CCGTGAAGGTGGTCGTACTGTAGGTGCAGGTGTTGTTGCGAAAGTAACTGCATAATCACTTTCAGTGAAAAAAAAGCGCTCTTTTTAGAGCGCTTTTTTTATACTTAATTGTCTAACAATCACTATAAAGGCTGGCCCTAACTGATATTTCAATGTCCTTATTTCCCCTTAACCCTTTTTGTTAAATTTGTATGATAAGAATTAAGAAAACGAACAATAAAGTTTGAGTAACTAGGGTTACTTACTAAGGAGCTTTGGGTATGAATGCTAAAGTGAATATTACGAATCGTGCAGGTGCAAGCTTTCCAGTACGTCGTATGAATTTTGACTTTAATGATGTACCAGAATATTGGATGAGTGGTTCTGCTGGACTCACACATTTTATGACTGCATTGTCGGCATTGTTTCCGGCTGGTGAGAAATTCTTTATAGATAGTGTACGAGCAGTACGTTATCACCCAGCGATTAAAAATGATGAAGCGCTCCAAAAAGAAATTAGTGCTTTTATTGGGCAAGAAGCAATGCACACTCAAGAGCATGTAAACTTCAATGCTTCTGCTCAAAAGTTTGGCCATGATGTAGAAACGTTAGAGAAATTTACCGATACGGCAATTCAAACAGCAATTAAAACTTTTGTAAAAATTGTCAAACCTTTCGGTATGACAAAAGAAATGGTTGATTTGACTGCTACAACGGCTCTTGAGCATTTTACCGCTACTATTGCGTCGCAATTATTGGTCAATAAGCACATTCAAGAGCTTATGACAGATGAGACAATGTCAACGATGTGGTATTGGCATGCTATTGAAGAAAATGAGCATAAAGCCGTAGCTTATGACGTATACGAAGGTGTATTTGGTAAAGGTCTAAAAGCCTATGCGTTACGAACCAGTTCTTTAGTATTTGCTATGACTTTAATCTTTTTAATCCAGTCATCTTTTGTGCTTCGTTTATTAAAGCAAGATAACAAGTTGAATTTAGATGAACTATCAGTAATTTATAAATACGGATATAGCCCATCTAAAGGTATTATTAGTGGTATGGCTAAAGAAATGTTAGCTTACTTTAAACCTGGCTTTCATCCAAATGACCTAGATACCGTTGGTCTATTGAAAACATGGAAAGCAAAATTAGGTTTATAGATTTAATTCATGATCTATAAAGGGCCGATAGAGGCCCTTTTTTATTTTTCTATAACTATTTTAAAGAGATCATGGAGCAAATATTGCACCTTTATGTGTCTATGAATGACCTCATCTGATATTTCTCTGTCCTCATCTGCACTTAATTGGTACATCGAAAGACGTATGATTATAAATATTAAGAAAATAAATAAAGTTATATGTGAATTAGCTATTCACTTAAAAGGAGTCTGAGATGAATGCTAAGGTAAATATTTCCAATCGTGCTGGCGCTAGTTTCCCGGTGCGTCGTATGGATTTTGAATTTGCTCAGGTCCCACGCTATTGGGCAAATTATGATGCTGCATTAACACATTTTATGACAGCATTATCGGCCCTTTTTCCAGAGGGTGAGCAGTTCTTTGTAAACAGTACGCGTGCGGTTCGAAATGATCCAAAGCTTGCTGATCCAGATCTTCAAAAAGAAATTAGTGCTTTTATTGGTCAAGAAGCGATGCACTCCAAAGAGCATTTAGCATTTAATGCTTCAGCACAGGCTTATGGTTATGATGTGCGTCATATGGAAAAGCAAACAGGAAAAGTCATTAAGATGGGTACAGCTGTTGTAACCAAATTAATGAAACCTTTTGGTTATACTAAAGAAATGATTGATTTGACTGGAACCTGTGCTCTAGAGCATTTCACATCGACCATTGCAGCTGAACTTTTACAAAACCCTGAAATTCAGGCCATGTTCCAAGACGACACTATGTATCATTTGTGGATGTGGCACGCAGTTGAAGAAAATGAACATAAAGCTGTGGCATTTGATGTGTATACAAGTATGTACGGACAAGGTCCGAAAGCTTATTTTATGCGTTCAACAGCCTTGATTATTGCAATGGCATTAATCTTTGCAACGCAGTCTTATTTTACTGCTAAGTTACTCAAGACTGACGAAAAATTAACTTGGAAAGATACGAAGTACATGCTTAAGTTCATGTATGGTCGTAAAGGTTTTATGACTCGTCAAATTCCAGAGTTACTTGATTTTTTAAGACCAAAATTTCATCCAAATGATTCGGATACCACAGCATTGCTGGCAACTTGGCGTGAAAAATTAGGTCTTTAAAATTACTTTAAAAAAGGACAATTCAATTGTCCTTTTTTTTGCTCGTTTTTTCTTGGGAAGTTTTTATAATACGCACTACTTTAGAATCTTCATTGCGTTGAAACTCATGATTCGTATTATGCAAAACACTGATGTGGATATTGTCGTTCAAATTGAAAAATCAGTTCAGTCCCATCCGTGGTCAAGACAGCAATTTATTGAATCTTTGAATTCTTATCAATGTACAGTGATTGAGTCACAAAACAGAGTGGTTGGGTTTTGCATTTTACAGCCTGTTTTAGATGAAGCTAATTTGTTACTCATGGCAGTTGATCCTAAAATGCAAGGGCAGGGTTTAGGATATGAGTTATTAAGTGCATCAATTGAAAAATTGGAAAATCAGCCAGTACAAATCTTTTTAGAAGTTCGTGAAAGTAATAAAGCCGCTATTGGTTTATATGAAAAAACAGGCTTTCACCAAATTGATCTGCGTCGCAATTATTATCCTACCCAAGATGGTGGGCGGGAACATGCGGTCATTATGGTAAAAACCTGTACAGATGATTTCGCATCTTTATTTAATGATTAAATTATTCCATTCAGAAGGTAGCGTGGTCATAAGAGACGTACCTAGTTGTTGAATTTCTTCTGGTGATAATGACCTGTTTAAACGGCGCCATTGCCCATCGAGCAGAAGTTCTAAAGGGGTATATTGCGATTTATAGTTCATTTTGGCTGAATGAGGCACCCAATAGCCTAAATAAAGGTACTCTAAACCGAGTGATTTCACATATTCAATTTGGTTAAGAATAGAGTAAACACCAAGTGATCTACGATGCTCATCGGGATCAAAGAATGTATAGACAGCCGATAGTCCATCATCCATTAAATCACAAGTAGAAACGCTAATGAGCCGATTGTCTTTCCAAAGCTCAAGAAAAAAACTATCTGTGCAGCTATGTACTAAAAACTTTTCAAACTGATCTAAGCTCGGCGGAAACATATCACCATCTGCATGGCGTTCATTAATATAGCGTTCGTATAAATCATAATGAATTTGTGCTGCTTGTCGCGTAGGCAGAACAGTCATGGTGAGATCTTGATTTCGTTTCCATGCTTTTTTTTGCATGCTGTTCATTTGAAAATCGGCAACTGGAACACGACAAGACAGACATTGTCTACATAAGTGACATTCAGGGCGATAAACAAAGTCGCCACTACGGCGAAAGCCTAAACGAGAAAGTTCTGAAAGAGTGACCACATCAATTCGATGGATGGGATCTAAAAACACCATGCGTGCTGATTTATTTTCTAAGTAGCTACAATCATGAGGTGGAGTAATATAATACTGCAGATCATTTAAAAGGGACTTCGGGTGATATGATTTCATGATTGGTCCCTCCTGTTATCATTCCATTAATTTTGCATCTAATGCTATTGTTTTACTTGAAAATACACGTTCTTGATACTTTTTCCAATTGATAGAGGGGTGAATAATTACATCTTGTAACGATTTTAAGTAGTCTTGACGAGAAAGTGTACTGGCTCCCAGACTAATTAAGTGACTGTTTACGAGTTGGCAGTCTATCCATGGTAGCTGATTTTCTTGTCCTATGAGCATTAATGTATAAAAAGCCATTTTTGAAACATCGGTTTCGTTGCTAAACATTGACTCACCAAAACACCCTTTGCCAATCGTAACACCGTATAAACCTCCTACAAGCTCCTCTTGTTGCCATACTTCAATACTGTAACCATAACCAGCATTAAACATCTCACAGTAACCTTGAATAATATCCTCGCTAATCCATGTTTCATCTGCATAACTTCTTGGCAAAGAGCAAGAGCGAATAACTTGTTCAAAGGCATGATTTACCGTAATGGTGTAATCGTACTTTTTCATGTTTCGAATGAGTGATTTACTTGGTTTATAGTTTTGAGGGTAGATCACGCAACGAGGTTCTGGGCTCCACCAACAAATAGGCTCATCTTCATTAAACCAAGGAAAGAGACCATGGGTGTATGCTTCATATAGGGTAGAAGGGGAGAGGTCCGCTCCGATACAAATTAAACCATGCCCATCTGGATCGGCTTCAATGGGATCAGGAAAAATGAATTGGGAAAGTGGAAGTGTATTCATAAAAATAAAATAAGATGAGCTTTAAGGTTATGCTATAAAAATTAATATATGTCAGCTAGTCATTATTCTAAAAAAACAGCCGTTATAAGAACGGCTGTTTTAAAACTCTAGAAATCTATTAATTAAAGATTATCTAGATATTTTTCAGCATCTAGAGCCGCCATACAGCCAGACCCAGCAGAAGTAATCGCTTGGCGATAAATGCTGTCAGCGACATCACCAGCAGCAAAAACACCAGCTACAGAAGTCGCTGTTGCATTACCAGAGGTACCGCTTTGCACTTGGATGTAGCCATCACGTAGGTTTAACTGGCCTTCGAACATTCCAGTGTTTGGCTTGTGACCAATTGCTACGAACAGACCATGAACCTCTACGTCTTGCTTAGAATCATCTTGAGTTGATTTAAGGCGAACACTGGTTACGCCAGTATTGTCACCCAATACTTCTTCAACTTCGTGATTCCAAATAATGCTGATTTTGCCTTCTTTTTCTTTGGCAAATAAATGATCTTGCAAAATCTTTTCAGAACGTAAAGTATCACGGCGATGTACTAACGTTACATGTGAAGCAATATTTGATAAATAAAGTGCTTCTTCAACAGCAGTGTTACCACCACCAACAACCATTACTTTTTGGTTTTTGTAGAAGAAACCATCACATGTTGCACATGCGCTTACGCCTTGTCCCATAAAGTTTTGTTCAGACTCTAGGCCAAGATATTGAGCTGTAGCACCAGTTGCAATAATTAAAGCGTCACATGTGTACTCTTCCATATCACCTTTAAGAACAAAAGGACGTACATTTAAGTCCACTTCGTTAATATGGTCATAGACGAGTTCTGTACCAAAGCGTTCAGCATGTGCTTGCATACGATCCATTAATGCAGGACCTGTTAAACCTTCAGGATCGCCCGGCCAGTTGTCAACTTCGGTTGTTGTTGTAAGTTGCCCACCTAGTTGTAAACCTGCAATTAAAGTAGGTTTAAGGTTTGCACGCGCTGCATATACTGCTGCACTATAGCCCGCAGGGCCAGAACCGAGAATAATTAACCGAGAATGACGAGCACTCATTGAGGGTATCCTTATTTATTTCGAGAATTTTGAAAATTATACGTGAATTTGCCGATCAATAGCGTTAAATCAATGTGGATAATATTGATCAGGTCAATCGAATTAAGTTATATAACAATATAGAAGTGCCTTATGTTAACAACAACTGTAAAGAATCATGCACCTTTTTTGTAAGAACAGGTGCATAATATAAAGTTCATTCGTTGAAGATCTAAAATGTAGTTCTTCACATCTCTAAACCAATAATTAAATGGGTTACAGGACAGTATATGACTGCGGTGTCAAGTGTTTATGCACAGCGCTTATTGATGACATTATTCTTGGTTTCTTTTGGTATTTATATGTTTCTGGCAACAGTAACATATACACCATTTGACCCGGGCTGGATGCATATTTCCAGTGATACTCAGCAAGTATCCAATGCAAGTGGTATTGCTGGCGCATGGATTGCAGATTTGCTGTTTGGTTTTTTAGGATGGGCAAGTTTGCTTATTCCAATTTTCCTTTTCATTGAAGCAATTCAGGTTTGGTGGCCACGTAGTTTCCTAAACCGCCCATTTCGTTATGCTGCACAATTCTTCTTAATTCTAGTTGTATCTAGCTTACTTTATTTACATTGGAATGTGCCGGCAGATACTTTAGATAATGCAGCTGGGGGAATTATTGGTTATGAGTTAGGTCAAAGCCTATCTCAATTGTTAACAATTTACGGTGCGACCTTATTTTTACTGGTTTTCGGGGTAGTCTTGTTTACACTTGCATTTGGGGTGCAATGGAGTAAAACATGGGTTACGCTCAAAGCGACACCAAGTTATTTACAAGATTTATTTTATAAGAACGTATCTCCGAATGAATCGGATTATGACTTAACAACTCAACCTGCCAACAAAGCAGCCGCGGTTAAAGTTGCTGACAATGTAGAAACGAATGCTAATACTTCAGATGAGAAAGAAGCATCAGTTCAATCTGAAACAGCTCAACCGCAATCTACGACAACGCGACATGATGCGGTTGCTGAGCGCTTATTTGCAGATGTGCTAGCGAAAGAGCAGAGCCGACCTGAACCTGTTGCAGATACACAAGTTGCAAATACTCAGAACTTTGAGCATACGCTTGAACAGGCCCATAAACTTGAACGAGATAGCCAACGCTTAGTTGCGACTGGCGAAGTATGGCGTGCTTTACAACGTGATGATGCAAGTCATAAGCAAGAAATTGATGCACTTTTAAGAGCTGCTGATGATTCGACAGAGATAGAACAAGTTCCTGCTCATGAGCAATTCCAGCAAACAATTTCTCAAGTAAATCAAAATCAACCATCATCAAAACAAGACTTACATGGTCTTGATTGGAATGATGATGAAATTTTTGATGAGTTACTTGCCGCGGTTCCAAACAGTAAAACTGCAACAGATGTGCATACACCATTTGTTCAAGATCACCATGTAGAAGCAGAACCAACTTCGCAATCTGTTAATATTGCGAATGAAACATCTTCAAATATTTCAAATTTAAATCAATCACCTAAAAATTTAGCAAACGAACAAGTCTTTGAAGATTTTGATGATTTATTAATAGATGAAGACATTGCTCCAGCTGAACCTGTAAGAGCAAGTAGTTATGCGCAATCTTCAGCATTTGTAAAAGCTCCTATCCAAACGACTATTCAGGCCGACAAACTTTCAAAAGAAGAGTTTATCGAAGCTTGGCAGGAGACTGCTGGAAAACCGCAGGAAAATTCTGATTTTGATGAAGACGATTTCGATTTTGATGCGCCGTTAACAGATGCATCAGGCCGCCCAATGTCTCGTGCAATGCAAGTTGCTAAGAAGCGTTTGGATTTGCCAACTTTACCGGGTCTTGACCTACTTGATAAGGTCGATCCAAATAAGAAAGTCAACTTTACTGAAGAGCAACTTTCACGTTTGTCTGAATTGCTTGAAATTAAATTGCAAGAATTTAACGTTAAAGCACAGGTGGTAGAGGCTCAACCAGGGCCAGTTGTAACTCGCTTTGAGTTAGATTTGGCGCCGGGTGTGAAAGCTTCTAAGGTAACGAATATCTCACGTGATTTGGCGCGTTCAATGTCGATGGCTTCTGTTCGTGTCGTGGAAGTCATTCCTGGTAAACCATATATTGGTATTGAAGTGCCAAACAGTGCCCGTGAAATGGTACGTTTGATTGAGTTATTGGAAACACCAACATATCGCGACCCAAGTGCATTAATTAGTATGGCGATGGGTAAAGATATTTCAGGTAATCCTGTACTCACTGATTTAGCGAAAGCACCACATATGTTGGTTGCTGGTACGACAGGTTCTGGTAAATCGGTTGCGGTCAACTCGATGATTTTATCGATGTTGCTTAAATACACACCTGATCAATTACGTTTAATTCTAATCGATCCAAAACAGCTCGAACTTGCAAACTATAATGATATTCCACATTTATTAACTCCAGTCGTTACTGACATGAAAGATGCGGTAAGTGCTTTGAACTGGTGTGTGAATGAAATGGAACGTCGTTATAAACTTATGTCGTTCTTAAAAATTCGTAAATTAAGTGACTACAACCGTAAAGTTGAAGAAGCGATTGCGAATGGTGAAGACTTAATTGATCCGACTTGGAAACCAAGTGATTCTGCGACACAAGAACGTGCACCTCGTTTAACGCCATTACCATCTATTGTCATTGTTGCGGATGAGTTCGCCGACATGATTATGCAAGTGGGTAAAAAAGCAGAAGAAATGATTACCCGTTTGGCGCAAAAATCTCGTGCTGCTGGTATTCACCTATTGCTTGCAACTCAACGCCCATCTGTTGATGTTATTACCGGTTTGATTAAAGCCAATATTCCAACGCGCGTCGCACTACGTGTAAATAGTAAAATTGACTCACGTACTATTTTGGATGCTGGTGGTGCAGAAGACTTGTTAGGTCATGGTGATATGCTGTTCTTGGGCCCAGGTAAAATTGAGCCGGAACGTGTGCATGGTGCTTTCATTAGTGATGATGAGGTAAACCGTATTTGTGATGCTTGGCGTGAGCGTGGTGAGCCTGACTATATTGATGAAATCTTGACACCATTTGATGAAGAGCCAGCATCACGTGGCTTTGAAGAGGGTGAAGGTGGTTCTGACCGAGATGCTCTTTATGATCAATGTGTGTCATTCGTATTAGAAACTCGAAAAGCGTCTACATCTTCGCTACAGCGTAAATTTAGCCTCGGTTATAACCGTGCCGCTCGAATCATTGATCAAATGGAAGAGAACGGCATTGTGAGCTCAATGGGCCCTAATGGTAAGCGGGATATTCTAGTTTAAGCCAATATAATTTAAGCCTCTTCGGAGGCTTTTTTATAACTTAAATAAAGTGAACCTATTTATAAATGACTTAAAGATTTTATCGTCTAGTAAAAAAATGCTAATGTATTTTCCCTAAATAAATAACAATGAATTAAATCAGGAGAAAGACATGCTATTAGCTCTGATTACTTTAGCCTTTATTCACTTTTGCGCACTTATTACTCCCGGGCCTGATTTTTTCCTTGTATCTCAAACTGCCATTAGCCGGTCTCGTAAAGACGCTATGCTGGTCGTTGCTGGTATAACGGCGGGTGTTATGTTTTGGGCGTGCTTGGCACTGATGGGGCTAAATCTTATCTTTGAAAAAATGGCTTGGTTAAAGCAAGGATTGCTCATTGCTGGTGGCTTATATCTATGTTGGTTGGGCTATCAGATGCTACGTTCGGCTTTTTCAAAAAATCAGCAAGAGGGCAATGTTGCTGTTGAGCTCCCAAAAGCACCTTACTTATTTTTTATTAAAGGCTTGATAACCAATCTATCAAATCCGAAAGCTGTTATTTATTTTGGTAGTGTTTTCTCTTTATTTTTAGCTAATCCTCAACTTGATCAAGTTCACTGGCTACTCTTTATTATTGTCACAGTCGAGACAATTTTATGGTTCTGCTTTGTGACTTTTATTTTTTCATTACCGAGTTTTAGAGCAGCTTATCGTAATTTTTCAAAATGGATTGATGGTATTTCTGGCGGTATTTTTACAGTATTTGGCATTTTCCTGATTGGCAATCGATAAGTTTAGATAAGAAAAAAGCCTCTTTTAGAGGCTTTTTATTTTTAAGCAAACTTTGCTAGAACTTCTAAAAATGGTGCCGATTGACGCGGAAACTTAGCAATTACATCATGGATGCGTTGGCCTTCAGGGTCTTTGGCATTAATATCACGTCCGTCCGCAATAAATTGCGTTAAAAGACGCTCATAGTCTGTTGGGCGCATATGTTTGAATGCATGGTAGAGCACATGAAAATCTGCATTCACACCACTTGGAGGAAGTTGGTTGAGGTAGGCAAAAACACGCTCATCGGACCATTCTTCATTGAAAGTTGCTGGCTGTGATAATGCCATGACAATCTCCTCATTTTAAAAAAGGCAAAATAACTTGCGTTATTTTGCCTTGATTCTGATTTATTGAATAGTCAGAAATAGAATTATCGTTCTTCAGGTAAATTGATATTCATTTCTAACATTTCGATATTAGCTTCAGAGCGAACTTGCATTTGGATATGCTGTTCACCTACACCGCTAACATAACGACTAACCACTTGCATGATTTCTTTTTTCATCTGATCAATTTTGTCTTGGCTTAAACGGCGGCCTAAACCTTGTTCAGAAGCAACAATAACTTTCAAACGATCTTTGGCAGTTTGAGCACTTGATGGTTTTTCTTCGCTGCTAAATAATTTACTCCAGAATCCTGCCATATCTACGCTCCAAATAGTCGTGCTAACCAGCCTTTAGGTTGAGCTGTGATGTGTCGATAAGGACGGTCTTCGCCAAGGAAGCGTGCAACCAAATCATCATACCCCTGACCAGCTTTAGTTTCTGAATACAGAATAACTGGCTTACCTTCGTTTGATGCTTGTAATACACTTGGACATTCTGGAATAACACCTAATGTCGGTACGCGTAAAATATCTTTAGAAATATCATCAATTGTCAGCATTTCCTGACGGTCAGCACGTTCCGGGTTAAAACGTGTAATACATAAATGTTTACGTATACGCCCTTCGTTGTGTTCAACTTTCTTGGTCTTGCTATCTAACATACCAATAATACGGTCAGAGTCACGTACTGAAGAGATTTCAGGGTTTGTTACAATGATTGCTTCATCTGCATGATACATGGCTAAAATCGCGCCACGCTCGATCCCTGCAGGTGAGTCACAAATGATGTAATCAAATTCTTGAGATAGCTCATCAATAACACGAGCAACACCTTCGTCGCTCAACGCATCTTTATCACGTGTTTGTGAAGCCGGTAAAATATAAAGGTTTTCGATATCTTTATCGCGAATAAGGGCTTGCTGCAGACGTGCTTCGTTATTAATAACATTAACAAAATCATAAACAACACGACGCTCACAACCCATAATCAAATCAAGGTTACGTAAGCCTACATCAAAATCAATCACAACAGTTTTATGACCACGAAGGGCTAAACCTGTTGCAAAAGATGCGCTCGTTGTAGTTTTACCTACACCACCTTTGCCTGATGTTACGACAACAATTTTGGCCACCGAATCCACTCCTATTATGGTCATACACCCTTAAAAGGGCTGTTTTTTGGTGATTTGCTTAATAAATTAAAGTTCTAGAGCTTCAAATTCAAGCTCTTGCTTTTCATTTAAATAAATATGTACTGGTTTTTTTACCACATGTTTAGGGATATCATCTGCGACACAATACGTTCCGGCAATGGAAACGAGCTCAGCCTCTAAAGATTGGCAAAAAATGCGTGCAGCTGCGTGCCCGCCCGCACCAGCAATGACTCTACCACGAACTGTGCCATAAATATGTATATTTCCTGAAGCGATCACCTCGGAACCACTATTCATGCCAGCCTTTAAAATAATATCGCCGTTATCTTGTACAAGGGATTGGCCTGTACGCAAAATTTCATCATGATAAGAGGTAATATGAGCGACCGCTATCTTGTTTAGTGGTTTTTTTGTTTCTGCTGAAGACGAGGCAGGAGCTGTAGCAGGTTTTTCCACAATAGCCACTTGTTCAGCTGTCGCTTTAATGCGTTGTAATGGTTGATCTGCCGGTAAAACAGGGAATTGAATAGCGCGAGCCTCATCTCCTAAAATACCGTCGATTACCGCCATTGGTTGTAAACCCAAGCTCACCAGAAGTTGAATCAATGCAATTAACTCTTGCTCAACTGTACTGTCAATAATCACTAAAGTTCCTTGATAGGAACCTTCATTTAAAATATTTGATAATTGCTGGCGGATCACATCATGATCATTGGTATCGAAGGTTATCCTGCTAAAGTTAACCATTCTGCCGGTAATCCGTATATCAGCCATAAGTCTTCCTTCAAGGCGTTAAACGAGCTGTAATATCGTTAAGTTTATTGTAAATAGGGCAAATGCTAGAACAATTCGTGCCAATTCTCTAGCGTGATTCATAAAAAATTAAATAAATGCTTATTCTTTGATTCGATCATACTCCGCAAGGGTTTGTTGCCATTGTTTGACCTTGACTTGTTTACGTACAGACTCCAGTGTCTCGAATACGACAGATTCAACCAATTGCTCAAGCTGACGATTATTAATATTGATTTCACTTACTCTTTGAGAAATTAATTGATAAGTAGGATTTGGAGCATCTTGAGATCCCTCAATTAAAGGTTCAATTAAACCTGCACTAATATTTTCACCTAATCTTTGACCAATGCTTTGAATTTGCTGTTCAATGCGGCCACCGACTAAAGGAATTAAGCGTAATAATTGAGTTAGCTCAGGCGTATCAATAATGGCTTGATCTACAATTTTGCCCACACCTTTTGTAATGGCAGGCTTTTGTTCTTTTAAAGCGGTGGCTAAAGATTCTTGTAATAATGCAGTTAGAGCGACAGTAAATTGCTCACGATGATGATTAACCAAGTCATGAATAATCTGTTTATGGCTAGAACTGGTTTCAAGTTCATATCTAATGCCATCAATCACGGTAATTACAACGCGGTCAGATAATTCTTCCATTACGACGCGATAGTAAAACAGCCCAGTTTTCCGCCAGCTTTCCGGAACAACTGGATAGCCCAACTCATGTAAACGGTAAGCAATAATCCCAGCGCGGAATAAACGTAAAAAACGGAGCTGAGGAATAATAGCTAAAATTTCATACCAGTGAATAAAAGGAAAAAAGAACCAACGTTTATGGTGCTTATTGATGATCGCAATAGCCCAGCGTACAAGCAGCTCAATAATTAAAAAACCAATAAACCAAGCTTCTGACGTAATCACCCAAGGATGTAGTGAAGTACGATAAAAGCTGAGTACTTGGGGCAAGTGAATATGTTCAAAGAACCATGCCCCAATACTGCTCATTAAAAAGAAATTAGTCGCAAGACAGAACAAGTTAAAAATGATAATAAACACCATAAAGATGTCGTAGACCAAAAACAGCTTAAATGAAAGGCTGTTTGGGTCTACATGATGGTATTTCGTTTTTTTCCCAGAACTGTTTTGCATAATAACGGGTGCTTTCTTAAATATTTGCAGTGGTATATTGAGACTTCATTTGCTCAATAAGTTGATCTTTTTCGGTCCAAATGTCATGAACCCATTGCTGAAAACGTTCACGATAAGCTGCGTCATCTTCATAGTTGCCGCCAAGTACCCAGTCTGGAATTTCAATTTTACGTAAGTTAACCGCAATTTTAGAAACATCCCCAAGCCAGAAATTGCTATATCCCGGTACGCCATCAGGATAGACGATGGTCATATCAACTAGGGCATCGATTTTGTCACCCAAGATGTTTAATGCAAGCGCCAAGCCACCTGCTTTGGGTTTTAGCAAATGCTTATAAGGGGATTTTTGCTGGTCATGTTTTTCTTGAGTAAAACGAGTACCTTCCAAATAATTTAATAGGGTGAAGGGCTGACTTAAAAGCTGCTCACAAGCTTTACGTGCTTCCATCATGTCACGGTCTTTAAGTTCAGGATTCTTCGCGATCTGTTCTTTAGTGTGACGTTTCATCATTGGGAAGCCTAAAATTTTAAATGCTTGCCCAACAAAAGGAATAAAGATGAGTTCCCATTTAGTAAAGAAACGGGTAAGGGGCATACGGGTTAAACCAAAATATTGATTTACAGTCGTGTCAACCCAACTTTGATGATTACAGGTCATTAAATAACGACCTTGCATATTCAGATCAAGCCCTTCATCAATGGTAATGTCCCATTTTAGATTGGGTAGAACATGGTCAATTAACCAGTTATTTACCCCTAACCAGCTATTTGTAATTTGAATATTAGTTTCATCTATTTTTGATGATTTTTTTAAAAGCTTGGTCAGACCTAATGCAAGAACAGGAGGACCATGAAAAAAAGTACTTCCTGTAATGACTGTACCTACAGTGAGTCCACGTGTAATTTTTTTTAGCGCAGATTGTTTATTGGGTGCAGTTGGCATATAAATGACCCCGAATGTCTCAAATCCATAGAAAAGTTGTTCAACTATAACTGTCATAATATGAAATACAACGTTATCTTAGACAACAATGAAGAAATTGTGATGAGCTAGCATCTTAAAGTGCATCAAAATATTACAAAAACATAACTAAACTGTTTATTATTAACAAAATATCAATGTTTTATACTTCCTTTTTGTTTCATTATTCATTCAGACAACAAAACACACAAAGTGAGGAGGCATGCAATGCGTGCATTAGTTATTTCAACAGTGGTAGGGGCAGCAGTAGTTCTTTCTGGTTGTCAAACAACTGGTAATAATCTTGGTGGCGTTGAATACGATAAAACCGCATTAGGTACTTTAATTGGTGCAGCAGCTGGTTATGGTATTTCTAAATCAAATGCAAACTCTAGCCGTCAAAACAACCGTGCTGCGGCAATTGGTGCAGTTCTTGGTGCTGCTGGTGGTGTATACCTTGACCAGAAAGAGAAAAAATTACGTCAACAAATGGCGGGTACTGGTGTAGACGTTGGCCGTAACCCAGATGGTTCTGTTCAATTGATCATGCCTGGTAGCATTACTTTTGATACAAACAAATCAAACATCAAGCCAAACTTCTACGCAACTTTGAACAAAGTGGCTCAAACTTTGGCTGAAGATAACAAGAGTGCAATTCTTGTAACTGGTTATACTGATAACACTGGTAATGACTCTATCAACATTCCATTATCACAAGCACGCGCTCAATCAGTACGTAGTTATTTAGCTAGCCAAGGCGTATCTGCTAGCCGTATCGACGCGCAAGGTTATGGTTCATCTAACCCGATCGCAGATAACTCAACTGCATCTGGCCGTGAACAAAACCGCCGTGTAGAAATCAGCATTTATGCTAAACAATAAGATCTAGTTTATTGTTTCAAAAACCACCTTCGGGTGGTTTTTTTATGGGGGCAGTACAAAAAATAATCACGACATTCTGCGGCGCATAAATTGCATTATTAGACATCATTTATACATATCCGTAGATTTACTATTGGGATTCTAAAAAAGAGATGACTATAATCATGCTCGAAAAATTAAGAGGTAATACACGATGTCATCTGCCAGTCAATTGAACAACAAGCAAGAAGAAGCCATGAAATATACTCAGGGCCCTTTATTGGTGCTTGCTGGCGCTGGTTCAGGTAAAACATCGGTAATTACGCGTAAAATTGCCTATTTGGTGCAACATTGCCGTATTCCTGCGCATCGTATAACCGCGATGACCTTCACAAACAAAGCTGCGCGTGAAATGAAAGAGCGTGTGACCAAGCTTTTGTCGCGTGAAGAAGCAAAAGGTCTATCCGTATCGACCTTCCATACTTTTGGTTTAAACCTTTTACGTTTAGAACTTAAAAATTTACCTTTAAAAGCTAATTTTTCGATTTTGGATGCAGACGACTGTAAACGTATTTTGATGGATTTGATGCATCGTGACAATTTATCGGGTGCAGAGAGTAAAGAATTAATTGCCAAGGCAATGAAGAAAATTTCAGATTGGAAAAACGATCTGATTTTGCCTGAACAAGCGCATTCGACTTGTGAAACACCAGAAGATGTCCAGTTTGCTCATCTTTATCAACTTTATGAACGTAATTTACGTGCCTACAATGCTGTCGATTTTGATGACTTGATTGTTATGCCAACACGCTTATTGCAAGAAAATGCAGAAGTACGTGACAAGTGGCAAAACCGTGTCCGTTATTTATTAGTCGATGAATATCAAGATACCAACACCGCGCAGTATATTTTGGTCAAACTTTTAGTTGGGGTAATGGGGCAGTTCACCGCGGTAGGTGATGATGACCAGTCGATTTACGCATGGCGTGGTGCTAAGCCTGAAAATATGGCATTGCTTAAACAAGATTTCCCAAATCTACATATTATTAAGCTTGAACAAAATTACCGTTCGACCAGCCGTATTTTAAAAGCAGCTAACTGTGTGATTCAAAACAACCCACATATTTTTGACAAGAAATTGTGGAGTGATAAAGGACATGGGGAAGTCATCCGAATCATTACATGTCGTAATGATGACGATGAAGCAGAGCGCGTGGTCAAAGACCTACTGACTCACAAGCTGATGAACGGTAAGAACTGGAAAGATTATGCTGTGTTGTATCGCGGAAACTTTCAGGCACGTGTGTTAGAAACCCAGCTTCGTCAAATGCAAATTCCCTATAAACTCTCTGGCGGTACATCGTTCTTCGCCCGTGCAGAAATTAAAGACGTGATGAGTTATTTACGTCTTATTATTAATCCAGAAGATGATAGTGCTTTCTTACGAATTATTAATACGCCTAAACGTGCGATTGGCCCTGTTACTCTAGAGAAACTAGGTTTATTTTCACAAGAAAATAATTTGTCTTTACTCGGTGCTTCTGCGGACCAGCGTTTAAGCATGGTGCTTCCTAAAAAGGCAGAAACACAGCTTCATGAGTTTGCCGATTTTATCGCGACATTTACGCGTGAATTGTTAGAAGATGATGAGCCTGTGCCTAAAGTTCGTCAAATGATGAATGAAGCGGGTTATATGGATTACGTTCGAGAACAGTCAGCAACACCTGCACAAGAGAAAAGTAAACTCGATAATATCGAGAACTTATTTACCAGTATTCAAAATCTGATTAATCGTGCTGAAGATGTTGATGAAAAGAATATTGAAAGTGTCATCCGAAAACTAGTTTTGCTCGATCTGTTAGAACAGCAGCAAGAAGAAGAAGATACAGACAAAGTTAACCTTCTTACTTTGCATGCAGCAAAAGGTCTGGAATTCCCATATGTGTACATTATGGGACTTGAAGAAGAACTATTGCCTCACAAGAACTCGATTGCAGCAGAAACCATTGAGGAAGAGCGCCGTCTCATGTACGTGGGAATTACACGTGCACGCCAAGGTTTAACGTTAACTCTAGCGGAACAGCGTAAAAATGGTGGACAGATGAAACAAATGACGCCTAGCCGTTTCCTTGATGAGCTTCCGCAAGATGAGCTTGAGTGGTTAGGGCGTAAAAAGAAAATTGCGGCTAATGTTGACCCTAAAGAACAGGCTCAACAATATCTGGCAAATTTAAAAGCTTTATTAAAGCGTTAATTTTTTTAATTTTTAGGAAATCCCATGAAAGTTCAAGTGAAATTGCTCGATCCGCGTTTAGGTAAAGAATGGCCTTTACCTTCATATGCAACAGCAGGTTCAGCGGGTTTAGATTTACGTGCCTGTTTAGATGAAGCAATTGATATTGAACCAGGACAAACTGTTTTAGTTAAAACAGGTATGGCAATTTATATTCATGATGTAAATTTTGCTGGTTTAATTTTACCGCGTTCAGGTTTAGGTCATAAACACGGGATCGTGCTTGGCAACTTAGTTGGTTTGATTGATTCGGATTATCAAGGTGAATTGATGGTTTCAGTTTGGAACCGTGGTCAAACCACATTCCGTTTAGAACCAGGTGAGCGTTTGGCACAATATGTTTTAGTGCCAGTCGTACAAGCTGAATTTGAGCAAGTAGAAGAGTTTGAAGAAACTTTACGTGGCGCTGGTGGCTTTGGCCATACAGGTAAACAATAAGTTTTTTTAAATATTAACGAAAATCAAACGCCTGTTGAACAGGCGTTTCTTTTTACATCTTGAATGTTACAAAGGATTATATTACAACACGCTTTACTCATATTCTTTTAACTTTTTTAGCAAACAAACCTTTCAAAAATTTTGAATAATCTATGTTTTTGCGATAGATCGAATTGATCTTTAAATAGAAGATACGCTATGAATGTAAGACACTCATTTCCAAAAAGTATTTTTCGTGCTTACGATATTAGAGGCAAACTTTCTTTCTTAACCACGGACGTTGTCCGTTCAATTGCCTACGGATTGGCACAACAATACAAACAAGCAAAACAAACTCAATTAGTAATTGGCTATGATGCCCGGCTCACAAGCCCAGCCTATGCACACTTAATTGAAGAAATTTTAATAGAACAAGGTTTAAAAGTGACCAATATTGGTTGCTGTTCATCACCAATGATGTACTACATTGCACGAGATTTTGGTGGCAATGGCATTATGGTGACAGCAAGCCATAACCCAAAATCTGATAATGGTATTAAGTGGATTTTAAAAGGCGAACCGCCGTCTCCGGAAATGATTCAACAGGTGGGTGAAGAAGCCCAAACTTATGTACCAAGCCATTCAATTTCTGTACTTGAGTTAACCTTACCGCAATTTAAAGCTGAATTTTGCCAGCAATACCAACAAGCCATTTTTAAAGATATTCAGTTAAAACGTCCTTTAAAAGTTGTTTTAGATGGTTTGCATGGTTCAGCTGGGCATTGTTCAAAACTAATCTTAGAAAAAATGGGTTGTGAAGTCATTGCTTTACGCACTAATCCAAATGGAGAGTTTCCAGATCACGCACCAGATCCATCACATGCAGCTCATTTAATTAGCTTGCGTAAAGCCGTGGTCGAGCAGCAGGCTGATATCGGCATCGCTCTTGATGGCGATGGAGACCGTGTTGTCTTAGTCGATGAAAAAGCACAGATATTAACAGCAGATCGCTTATTATCGCTTTTTGCGCAAATGTGCCTTGAGCAGCATCCAGAGCAAGAAATTGTTTTTGATGTGAAATGTTCACGTATGGTTCAAGAGACCGTCGAGAAACTCGGCGGAAAAGCAAAAATGATCCGCACGGGAAGTAGTTTCCTAAGGGCTTATTTATCTCAATCGAATGGACGTGCCATTTTTGGTGGAGAATATGCAGGTCATTATGTGTTTAATGATGGCCGTGGTTTTGGCTACGACGATGGTTTATATGCTGCATTACGAGTAATGGAGTATTTTACCCAATCTGATGCCGCTACAATTTCTGAATTATTTGCTCCATATCCAGAAAGATGTTGTACAGAAGATACCTATATTGGTACTTATCAGTCTGATCCAAAGTATGTATTACAAGATATTGAGATTTTAAGTCATCGCTTAGGGGCACGTATTAGTAAAATTGATGGCGTACGTCTTGATTTTGATGATGGTTTTGGCATTATTCGAGCATCAAATACTGGTGAATACTTTACAGTACGATTTGATGCAGATAATCCTTTACGATTAAAGGAAATCCAGCAAAAATTTGTAGATATGTTGCAAGAACACTATCCGCAAATTGCACAAGAACTTTCAGAGGCCTAAGTAAGGAGAGGCGTAATGCCACAACATCAGCATATCGGTGTCGACAAAGCAAAAATCTTGATTGAAGCTTTGCCGTATATTCAACGCTTTACTGGTAAAACGCTGGTGGTGAAATACGGTGGCAACGCAATGACTGATCCGGAGCTTGAAAGTTCATTTGCCCGAGACATCGTTTTACTTAAAACTGTAGGATTAAATCCGATTGTTGTTCACGGTGGTGGGCCGCAAGTGGATTCATTCTTAAAGCAGTTAGGCCGTGAATCTGACCGTATTGACGGTATGCGCGTAACTGATGCTGCAACCATGGAAGTGGTTGAAATGGTGTTGGGCGGCAGTGTAAATAAATCAATCGTTAACCTGATTAATAAACACGGTGGACGTGCGATTGGTTTAACGGGTAAAGACGGTAATTTACTTCGTGCCCGCAAATTGCTTATGGAAAAGCAGGAAGAAGATGGTTCTATCAAACATATCGACTTGGGTATGGTTGGTGAAGTCACAGGCGTTAAAACAGATGTATTGGAAATGTTCACCCAAAGTGACTTTATTCCAGTGATTGCACCGCTAGGTGTAGACGAAGAAGGCAATACTTATAATATTAATGCTGATTTAGTTGCAGGCAAGGTTGCAGAAGCATTAGGCGCTGAAAAATTAATTTTGCTCACCAATATTAGCGGTGTGCTTGATGAAAATAAAAATCTGTTAACTGGTCTTACGACACAAGAAGTTGATCGCCTCATTGAAACAGGTGTGATCTATGGCGGTATGATTCCTAAAGTAGGCTGTGCGCTTGATGCTGTTAAAGGCGGCGTTGTGAGTGCGCATATTGTTGACGGTCGAGTGCCACATGCAACATTACTTGAAATCTTCACTGATCATGGTGTTGGAACGCTGATTTCTAACCGCACTAAAACAGCTTAAGAAATCCGTTATTCTCAATAAAAAGATCACCCTAGGTGGTCTTTTTTTATACCATTTTGATTTGGTCATTTTTTTGTCATGAGCTTTGACTAGTGTAGGGGGTGTCACTAGGAGCGTTCATTATGCTGGAAAAATTTAATCAATATCGCCAAACCTGGACTTTACCTTTAAATCGTCATAAAGCAATAAATCAGACGCAATTTCGTTTTGAGTGGGTTGATAATTTAAAAGAATTACAAGATGTACAACGGTTTCGTGCACAACAATTTAGTCAACAATTCGGAATCAAGTTTGAAGATAACTTAGACCAAGATATTTACGATTTTGGTTGTGAACATGCGGTCTTGCGTGAAAAGTGGACTGGAGAAATTGTAGCGTATACGCGTTTAAAACTATTTCAAGGCCATGAAATAGCACAGAGTTATAGCGCACATGAGTTTGATATAGTTCCTCAGTTATCGCATCTTCCAAATGTGTTAGAAATAGGCCGTACTTGTGTACATCCTCGCTTTCGTAATGGTAAAGCATTATCTATGCTGTGGTTAAACCTTGCACCGAAAGTGCTATGGTCAATGCGTGCTAAATATTTAATGGGCTGTGTCAGTATTCATTTGCAAGATAATTTGGCTAGAGCGTACTACACACATCGTCAGATTCAGCAGTTACCAGAAAGCAAAACGATTGATATCCGTTCGAAAAAAATCTATGAACCTGAATATCCTGAGTTTAGCTTCCCACAAGATGAACGTATGCCAAAGCTATTCCAAATGTATCTGAGCATGCAATCAAAACTATCGAAACAGGCTTTTTTTGATGAAGAGTTTAACTGTTTGGATTATTTTGTATTTCTTGAGGTGAATAAAGTCGCGACCTCGTTTGTCATGAATAAAATGGTGCAGCGTTAATCATATTTCCTATTTTGTAATAGCCAGCACATATTGAGATTTGCAAGCACTTTTACTCTCATGCACAATAGAGCGATGGGGTAATTAGAAGTAGTTTAAAAAGCGATATGTGCCAGCTATTAGGAATGAATTGTGCAACACCAACGGATATCACTTTTTCCTTCCGTGGTTTTTCACAGCGTGCAGGAATTACCTCAGATCATAGTGATGGATTTGGCATTGCATTTTTCGAAGATAAGGCGTGCCGTTTATTCGTTGATAACCAATCGGCAGTTGAGTCTCCAATTGCCGATCTTATTCGTAATTATCCTATTAAATCACGTAATGTGATTGCTCATATCCGTAAAGCTACTCAAGGCAAAATCACTTTAGAAAATTCACATCCCTTTATTCGTGAGTTGTGGGGGCGACACTGGATTTTTGCTCATAATGGCGATTTACATGACTTTAATCCGCCGTTAAGTGGACGTTTCACACCAGTAGGTAATACCGATAGTGAGCGGGCATTTTGTTATTTGCTCGATCAACTCGTTGAAGTATTTGGTTATGAAGAGCCAAGTCTTGAACAAATCTTTGAAGTATTAGAAAAGATTTCTCCGCAAATTGCAGAATATGGCACATTTAATTATTGCCTATCTAATGGCAAAGCATTATTTAGTTATGCCATTACTAAATTACATTGGCTCGTTCGTGAATATCCATTTAATCATGCTCATTTAATTGACTTAGATGTCGAAGTCGATTTTAGCCAGGTAACAACACCTGACGATCGTGTGGCAGTAATAACAACTGAACCTTTAACACATAATGAAAATTGGACAGCGTATCAACCTGGTGAAATGATTTTATTTCAACATGGTAAACCAATTAAAAAGGCTATTACCTTTGTAGAAAGATTAAAGCGTGAACAGGAAAATCCTCAACTTAAACGTATTACGCGTGCAGATCAGTATTAATATAAAATATATTTAAAATATATGAATAAGGATATTTATATATTTTTATCATTTAATAATAAAATATTTTGTTTAAAAAATACTTTATTATTTTAGTTGGTTAATTTTAATTAAAATATATAAAAACAATAGCTTGTGTTAAATTTAATTTTTATATGCTAAAGCCGACAAAATAGGTTTGTTTTTATTTATATTCTTTAAATATATCATGCAGTTTATGCAACAATCATTAAGCATCATTGGGGAGATGTATGAAAATGAAATGGGCTTCAGAATATAATACGGGTATTGATGTTATTGATGAGCAACATAAACGAATACTTGATTATATTAATGAGATTGATGATGTAAAAGATGAAGAGGATAGACGTCGTATTAAAGATGTTCTAGACAATATTATCGATTACACGCAATCACATTTTACTTTCGAAGAAAGTTTGCAAGAGGAAGCTGATTATAAATATCGTGTACCTCATAAACGTGTACATGATTTGTTTATTAAAAAAATCGAGCTATATCGTGAGCGTTTTGAAATGGGTCACACGATTGAAGCAGAATTACAAGAAATTTTGGCTAAATGGTTAATTAACCATATTCAACATGATGATGCCGATTATGTAGGAGCAGTAAAAGAAAATATGATGGGAATTATTAGAGAAAAAGAAAAGAAAAAAGGGAAAAACTGGTTTGCTCGGTTTTTCTCATAACCTGAAATAAAAATAACTCATAATTTCAGTTAGCGCGGCAAACTATCGATTCGGTAGTTTGCTTTTTTTATTGAGCAAACTTTGATTTTCAAGCATGACACGGGCAAAATATCTCTAGTCTTTTTCAAGGAATGCATAATGCAGGACATACCTATGTCACGATGGTTATCGCCCCTGATGGCGTTTTGCTTATCTTTCATCATTATGGCGACATTGGCACCCACAATGGGAATCCAGATTGATCGTCAACTCGATTTCTGGTTATTGTGGTTAGGCACAATGTTGTTATTGGCACTACCAGTTTGTTATTTGGAAATTGCTTTAGCAAAACGGTCGAAGACTACAGCCTTAAATGCTTTATCAAGTTTAACTCGTGAAGCAGATAGTTCTCCAAAATGGCGTTTGGTTGGCTGGCTTGCAGTTATTTTTATTCCATTTTTAGCTGGTAATGTACTAAGTACCGCTGGCAATTTACTGACTACACAACTTAATAATAGTGTTTCAGGACAACTTGTTTTTGCTGGTCTTGCTGTTGTGGCCCTCATTTTATCCTTTATTCCACGTCAGATTTTAATCTTACTGATGACGATTGGTGTAATTGCTTCTCTTGTTTTAGCTAACACGATGGGAACGACTTTAGAGCCTTGGCATTGGACCAATGTTGAGTTTAAAGAGTGGGGTAATGCAACTGTACTTGCACTTGTTGCGAGTGGGCTAGGTTTAGGGCTTTACTGGCAAAATAGTGTAGGTGTTGTTCAGTCGCAAGAAGGTGCAACGAAAACTGTTCTTCCAATTTGGTTAGCTCAGTTAATTGCTGTGATTGCCTTCGGTTTCTTTTCTTTACAAGCACAGCTTCCTGTTTTTACTTGGATCTTTACCGCAGTAATGACAACAGCGTTATTTGTGCAATTGGCTAGAGAGCAGCTTGCTCAGCGTCAGCTTATGCCTATTTTACAGTGGGTGATTATTGTTGTAACGATTGCTGTTTGGGCTGTGCCTGAGCTTCATAACATCTTTACGCTGATTTTGATGCTTTGGGGATTACTCATTTGCTTGATCTATGCCATTTTTGCTGGCTGGGTTATGAAAATTAGCCATTTGCGTAAATCTATGAATTTTAGCAATGAGTTGTTTTATAACTTATGGCGCATTGCGGTACGTATTGTATTGCCGCTTTCAATTGTCATTGCCATGATTGCGGTGATTGGACAAATGATCTGATGGAAAAAGCTCAGCAAGTGTGGGTTGCTTATGCAGCCCCAGAGCAACAGTTTTTAGTTGCTATTCCATTTGAAGCTGGTATGACTGCATTACAAGCAGTTGAGGCGAGTGGCTTGCAGACACAGGTCAGTTTGCCTGAGCCATTACAACTTGGCATCTTTGGTGCAAAAGTTGAAGCACATGCGATTTTGCAAGCTGGTGATCGAGTTGAGGTTTATCGACCTTTAACGATTAACCCTAAAGATATACGTCGTAAACGCGCCGAGAAAAACCCTGTGGGGCGATATATTAAAAGTAATCGCTTTAAGCAATAAGCCCCATAAACAAAACCCCTCAAAGTATTTCACTTGAGGGGTTTATTTTTATTAGAAAAAACGATTATAGTGGTGGTGCAGTTAAAATCGCTTCTTTAGAAGCAGGTAAACCTGGTTGCGATTCTGGAATAGTTTCTAAACCTTCAATTTTAGTTACTGTGCCAGTGCCATCAAAGTAAATTTTTAAATGCTGACCGTGTGCTGCGGGGATTTTTGCTTTTTTAGCATAAGTTCCCGGGATATAGTTGTAAATGTAGTCCCAACGTAGAGGATTGAGGGGATCAGTCACAGTTGGACTACCAAGCAAAAAACGCACTTGCTGGAAATTCATGCCGACTTGTACTTGAGAGGCTTGAGCTTTGGTCAATGGAGTCCCTTGAGGAATATCAACCTTATATACACCAAAGATTGAACAACCAGCAAGGAGTGAAGTGACTAATAACGTCAGCACGAGTTTTTGCATTTTGCTACACTATCCCAATAAATTATGATGCATTTGATCAAAGGATAGATCATACTTCATCTAAATTCTATTGCCTATTCCAACTTGAGATTTGTTGAGAGACCTTTTTTCATGCCTATTTCCAATCAAGATTTGCGCAAAGCTGGACTTAAAGTTACCCTTCCTCGAATTAAGATTTTGGAATTATTAGAAAATTCAAAACAACATCATCTTAGCGCTGAAGATATTTACAAGACTTTGTTAGAACAAGGGGAAGATGTCGGCCTTGCGACAGTTTACCGTGTGTTAACACAATTTGAAGCTGCAGGTATCATTCAGCGCCACCATTTCGAAAATAATCATTCTGTTTTCGAAATTATGCAAGAAGATCACCACGATCATTTGGTTTGTCATAATTGCAACAAAGTTATTGAATTTACTAATGATGTTATCGAGAAAGAACAGCATGCTGTAGCTGAGCAACATGGGTTTACCTTAACGGGTCACTCATTAAACCTCTACGGTTACTGTAACGAACCTGAATGTCAGGAAGTACTGCGCAAGAAATAATCGTTTTCACACAAAGAAAACAAATAAAAAAGGAAGGTTACGTTTAACCTTCCTTTTTTTATGAAGAAATTACTGTCGGTCGAAGGTTAAATGCTGATTTGTGCCTGCAATTTGATCAGGTCCTTCTTCGGCAAGCTTAATTGTTAAACGCAAATCGTTTGGTGAGTCGGCATGTTTTAATGCATCTTTATAGGTAATTTGGCCTGACTTATAAAGATCAAACAGTGCTTGGTCAAAAGTTTGCATACCGAGTTCACGTGAGCGTTTCATTAAATCTTTAATTTCATGAATTTCGCCTTTGCGAATATAGTCTGAAATTAGTGGTGAGTTAATGAGAATCTCAATCGCTGCACGGCGCGAATTACCATCTGGAGTCGGAATAAGTTGCTGTGCAATCATGGCCTTTAAGTTAAGAGATAAGTCCATGTAGAGCTGACTGTGGCGGTCACTTTCAAAGAAGTGAATAATACGGTCAAGTGCTTGGTTGGCATTGTTTGCATGCATTGTGGCTAAGACCAAGTGTCCCGTTTCGGCGAAGCCAATCGCGTAGTCCATAACTTCACGAGAGCGAATCTCACCAATCAAGATTACATCGGGTGCTTGTCGCAACGTATTCTTTAAAGCAATTTCAAATGAGTCTGTATCAATCCCGACTTCACGTTGGGTAATGATGCAGCCAGCGTGTTCATGAATAAACTCAATCGGGTCTTCAATGGTAATGATATGACCTTTAGAGTTATGGTTACGATAGCTAATCATTGAAGCCAATGATGTCGATTTACCTGTACCTGTTGCACCTACAAAAATAATGATGCCGCGTTTGGTCATCGATAAATCTTTAAGCACAGGTGGTAACTGCAAGTCATCAATTGAAGGAATTTTAGTTTCAATTCGACGTAGTACCATGCCGGGCATGTCACGCTGTTGAAAAGCACTCACACGAAAGCGGGCAGTTTTATCGCGGTTCATAATGGCAAAATTACATTCACGAGTCTCTGCAAATTCTTTGCGTTGTTTTTCACTCATGATGGAATGTAATAGTTGTCCAATAATTTCGCCTGAAAGACTATTTTTTGAAATGGGAACAATTTGCCCGTTAATCTTCATCGATGGTGCAACGCCATCTGTAATAAAGAGGTCGGATGATTTTTTTTCAACCATGAGGTTGAGCAGGTCATTAAAATCCATATTTATTCTCTAATTATTTTTATAAAAATGATTCAGGCTGTTTAGCAGCAGTACGTGCGGTTTGTGGGCTGATCACACCGCGAGACACCAAATTTTTTAAGCTTTGGTCGAGGGTGGTCATGCCATGATTTGCACCAGTCTGAATAGCTGAATACATTTGCGCGACTTTGTTTTCACGAATTAAGTTACGAATGGCAGGAATACCAATCATGATTTCATGAGCTGCCACACGACCGCCGCCATTCTTTTTAAGCAGGGTTTGTGAAATAACAGCCTGCAATGATTCAGAGAGCATGGCACGAACCATATCTTTTTCTTCGGCTGGGAATACGTCAATTACACGGTCAATGGTTTTCGCAGCAGAAGTGGTATGAAGTGTACCAAATACCAAATGTCCTGTTTCGGCAGCAGTAAGTGCTAAACGAATAGTTTCGAGGTCACGCATCTCACCGACTAAAATAATATCAGGGTCTTCACGCAGTGCTGAACGTAGCGCCTCATTAAAGCCGTGTGTATCACGATGTACTTCACGTTGGTTGATGAGACATTTCTTAGATTGGTGTACAAATTCGATAGGGTCTTCAACCGTTAGAATGTGGTCATAACGATTTTCGTTGATGTAGTCCATCATCGCTGCAAGCGTCGTTGATTTACCCGAACCTGTTGGACCTGTCACCAGTACAATCCCGCGAGGATAGTCACAAATGTCTTTAAAGATTTGTCCTAAGCCTAAATCTTCCATGGTGAGTACTTTGGACGGAATGGTACGAAACACTGCACCCGCACCACGGTTTTGGTTAAATGCGTTTACACGGAAACGAGCAACGTTGGGCACTTCAAAAGAAAAGTCGGTTTCGAGTTTTTCTTCGTAGTCACGACGCTGTTTATCATTCATGATGTCGTAGACCAAACGATGAACATCTTTATGATCTAGAGCAGGTAAGTTAATGCGACGGACTTCACCATCAACGCGAATCATTGGTGGCATGCCAGCAGATAAGTGTAAATCGGACGCGCCATTTTTCACAGAGAAGGCGAGTAGCTCTGTAATATCCATAATTTCCCCAAGTAAATCAAAATATGTCATTATTTTGTAGAATAATATACGGCTTTCACCGAGGCTTACCAACACCTCGCTTTAGGTGAAAAGCAAAAAAGTTTTTTGAAAATGAGAACCTTGTCAATGAATTACCTGCAAGATGCGCGTCAGCACGTATTACAGCAAATCCAAACTGCTTGTGAACATGCTCAGCGTGCGCCTGAAACTGTGCAACTTTTAGCCGTATCGAAAACACATCCAAGTGAAAGTTTGCGTGAAATGTATGCAGCAGGGCAAAGAGCATTTGGCGAAAACTATTTGCAAGAAGCTTTGGAAAAAATCGAAGCTTTACACGACTTAGACATTGAATGGCATTTTATTGGTCATGTTCAACGCAACAAGACGAAGCATTTGGCCGAGAAATTTGATTGGGTACATGGTGTAGATCGTTTAATTATTGCCGAGCGATTATCTAACCAACGTGGCGATGATCAATCTGCACTTAATATTTGTTTGCAAGTCAATATTGATGGGCAAGACAGTAAAGATGGTTGTGCACCAGATGAAGTTGCCGAGCTGGTTGCTCAAATCAGTCAATTACCAAAAATCAAGTTACGCGGTTTAATGGTCATTCCAGCACCTGACAATACTGCTGCATTTGCAGATGCTAAAGCCTTGTTTGATGCTGTGAAAGACCAACATGCCCACCCACAAGATTGGGATACTTTAAGTATGGGAATGTCGAGTGATTTAGAAGCTGCAATTGCTGCTGGTTCAACCATGGTTCGTGTAGGAACAGCCTTATTTGGTGCTAGAGACTATTCGCAAAAAGGCTAATGTAAGCTTTATCTTACAGAAACTGCGGCCTTTTGCGGCTATGGCAGACAACGTTTTTTTCGTACTATGAACTCATCAGGAAACAGGATGTTTCTAAGAATAACAATAAACAGTGATGAATGGATGCATACAGGTACGACAGGAGTTATACCAACGCAGAATCTAAAAAAGCCCCGACAGGATGTCGGGGCTTTTTAGTTTTAACCTACTACTTCTATGGTACTTGCACCTGCACCGAGTGGTTTTACCTGAATTTGTACAGGAATACGCTCATGCATTTCTTGAATGTGTGAGATGAGAATGACTTGGCGTCCCTGATTTTGCAATTGGTCTAAAGCATTCATTACCATGTGCAAAGATGAGGCGTCTAAAGTACCAAAGCCTTCATCAATAAACAGCGATTCAATTTTCATTGAGCCCGAGGCCATATTGGCAATCGCTAAAGACAAGGCAAGGGCAGTTAAGAACGACTCGCCGCCAGATAGCGATGCGACAGAGCGAGTTTCGCCGTCCATGTCATGGTCAATAATCGCAAGGCTTAAAGACTGATCTAGACGTTTTAACGTATAACGTTGAGACAGCATTGCCAGTTGCTGGTTGGCATGTTCCACTAAAATATCTAGGTGATATTGCTGGGCATAGTCGCGGAACTCTTTACCTTTTGCATCACCAATCAAGCCTGAAATTTTGCTCCAGCGATGTTCTTCTTGCTGAATATTTTGAATTTGCTCAGCGTATTGTTGCTGTTTAGCCAGATTTTGCTGATGGACTTCAAGCTTAAGCTTAAGCCGATCACGTACTTCAAGCTGGGCTTTGAGTTCTACAATATTGTTTTGAATAAGGCTAACAAGCTTTTCATATTCAATGTCTGGCTGAGTTTGTAAGTGCTCGCTTAATTGCTCTTGCATGGTTTTAAGGGCAGAAGAAGCTTCACTTAATAAACGCTCGGCATGATTAAGACGGTTACGAATGTCTTGCTCTTGGGCGGAATTGATTTGCATGAGCGCCGTAAGATCAGTTGCCTGAAAATCAGTATGGGCTTTTAACCAGTTTTGAATTTGTTCATTAATCTGCTGCTGGTGCCCCGCAGTGTGTTGATGTTGATGCTTAAGCTGATCGAGCGATTGTTTTTGTTGTTCAAAGTGCTGTCTGGTTTGTTCGAAACGCTGTTTAGCTTCATGATATGCCGTTTGTTGCTGCTGACGTTTAGCGTCATGCTCAATTAACCATTCGTGCGGTTTAATGTCAGCGCGGCCAGTCATTTGCTGAATGAGCGACACCGCTTTTTCATTATTTTGTTGGCCTTTAAGCGTAATCTCTTGGAGATTTTGATCGATCTCATCAATTTGCTTGGCCATTTGTTCAAAGTTAGCAGTTAACATTTTAAGTTCTTGTTGCTGCTGTTCAAAACGATGTGAAAGCTGTTCTTGTTGCTCAAGCTGCTTAGCGCGTGCATCAAGAATAGTCCAAGTCTGCTTAGCCGTTTGGCTACTCGACTGCTGCCATGCGTGCTGTTCGGCTTCAGATAAACACTCAACAATATGTTGAACTTGTTGTTGCCATTGCTGTGCCGTATTGAGCAAGCTTTCATTGCGCTGAATAGATTGCACCAGTTGATTGTGATGTTTAATCGCTTGGGTTAAACGCAAGTTTTCTGAGTCAAATGAATTTATGGCAGTTTGCGCAGCTTGTCTGAGTTCGTTCAGCGTTAGCAAGATCTGCCCAGGAGCTTGATTAAGCTCAATGTGTAACTGATTGAGGTTAAACGCTTGCTCAAGTTCTTGTTGCAAGCTTGATTGTTTTGTTTGAAGTTGAGCTAGATATTTCTGAACTTGCTCAAGCTCGGCACGACACTGGGTAAGTGCATGTTGCTGGGTTTGCCATGCATTAAATTTAGTTTGCTCGAGTGCAACAGCTTGCTGCTCTTGTTGTTGCTGCAAATCGAACAAGGCCTTGGAGACTGCACTGTCATCAACACGATAGGGATGATGTGTACTTCCGCACACTAGACAAGCTTCGCCTTCTTTAAGATTGGCACGTAACTGCTCAATATTTTCAGTGTGTAGTAAACGCTGCTGTTGCAGGATGTGCTGTAACTTTTCACGTTCAGTTTTTGCTGTTTGGTAGTCTTGTTCAGCTAACTGACAAACGGTTTTAAGCTGCTGCTCTTGGGCTGAGGTCTGCGTTTGTTTTTCAGAGAATTGCTGAAGCTCAGCATATAGCTCATGATAAATTTTAATTTTTTGCTGAATCAGATCTAACTGAGTGATTTGAGCAAGTTTCTGATCTTTATCTTTACGCTGTTGCTCAAGTTTTAACTCAATTTGTTCAACTGTGCCGAGTGAAGCTGTGAGTTGTTCGAGTTCACTTTTAGCTTCCGATAGCTTTTGGCGAGCAAGGGTAGGATTGCCAAGCTGTTGTTCAATTGCTTCGTAATTTTGAATAAATTGCCCGAGCTGATGCAGATGCGCTGAAAGGCCTTTGTCCAATACAGCATATTGCTGAGTCTGAGTAAGCTGCTGTTGTAGATGAACTTGGTTCTGCTCAAGCTGTGCAATGTGCTGTTGCACAGTGTTTTGCTGTTGTTGCAGTGGACTGAGTTTCTGCTCAAGTACATTTTTCTTTTCTTTGCACTTTTTATATTCATCGCCAATAAAAGTACGTTCTTGAATAGACTGTCGAACTTGATTTAAAGATTGTTGATGCTGTTGCTCAAAATCGAGCGTTTGTTTGAGTTCTTGCTCTGCAAGTTGATATTGTTTTTGACCCGTTTCAAAAAATTGTATTAACTCATTAAACTTGGTTTGAGCTTGCTGAATTTGTGGCTCAAGTTGTTGTAGCGTGTGTAAATTTTGAGCTTGCTGAAAAACTTGTGGGCGTATTTCAGAGAAAACTTCGAGTCTTTTTAATTGCTCACGCTCACTAGCCAATTGTTGATGATGATTTTGTTGAGTTTGAAACTGTTGTTGTTTAGCTTGAACTTCTTGTTCAAGTTTTGCCTTACGCTCAAACCATTGTTGTTGTTTGTCTAAGACATTTTTTTGTTGTTCTAACTGTTGATGGTTTTGCTCGGCTTGCTGATATTGCCCGGTAAATGCAGCAATATCTTCATCAGACAAAATTTCGATATGTCCTAAAAAATCTTCAAGCTGTTTACGCTGCTTTGCTATATCTGCGGTTTTACGAAAAGCCAGCTCACCAATTTTGGCGAAAATGCTGGAGTTGGTCAGGTACTCGAGTAACTCTCCACGTTCGCTGTCTCGTGCTTTTAAAAACGCGGTCACTTCTGACTGAGCAAGTAGTACAGCACGAGTAAACTGTTCAAAAGAAAGCTGGGTAATTTGTTTAACTTTTTCATCAACCGCTTTGGCTTTGTCGGCAAGCACCACGCCATCGGTCAGGCATTTTAAGTGGCGCTGTACACTTTGTAATTTACCATTTGGGTTTTCGCGTGCCCGTTTAATTTCCCAACGTGCCAAATAGCGTTTTTGATCTTGTGCGATAAAGCAAAGCTCAGCGAAACCATGTCCTGTACCACGGCGTAAGACTGTTAAAGGTGAGTTAGTGAGTAATTCAGAACCATCGACATCTTTTAATTTACCATCGCTGTCTTTTAGACGTGGAACCCGATTAAACAAAGCTAGACACATGGCATCTAAAATGGTCGATTTACCTGCGCCAGTTTTCCCTACAATAGCAATGAGACCTGCATGGGCGAGAGGCGCGCTTTCAAAATCAATAAAGTGTTCATCAGAAAGAGATGCCAGATTTTTTATTCGAATGGATAAAATTTTCATGACATATCCTTAATGGCTTGCATCATTTTCAAGATGTTTTTGTGCTTCTTGTACTAGGCTTAGAAAATCTTTTAATACTGCATCATCTGCGCTGTAACCTTGTTTTTCCCAAATATTTTGAAAGAGTTTTTCTGGTGTTGGGGGTTCAAGTGCGATTTGCTGAGTAGTATTTGAATCGGTCGCGTCTTTATTTACATATTGACGTGAAATACGTACTAAACGATAGCGGTCAGGTGGTAGGGCCGCTTCAAACTGCTGACGTAGATTAGGCTGTGGCGGCGTTAAACTATAATATTCAATATCGACATATTCACGGTGGTCAATATTCTCAATTACGCCGTTTGGCAAGGCTTTGAGTTGTTGCAGCACTTCGTTTAATTCACCACGAATGCGGTGCAACTGTATACAACGTGGAATTTCGACAGCGTCAAATTGCAAACGGCTGTCTGTGTCTTGAGTCGGATCAACTTTGACTTCAACTACTTGGTGCTTATAGTTAATTTCACTAAAAGAAAGCGGAATTGGCGAGCCACTATAACGAATGTGTGGCTGACCTACTTTTTGTGGTTTATGCAAATGCCCTAAAGCGACATAGTCGACAGCATCTTCAAATAAAGTCGTTGAAAGTGCCTCTTCATTACCAATAATAATGGGGCGTTCAGAGTCGGATGTTTCCCCACCTTGCATGTGGGCATGCGACATCAAAATAAGCGCTTGCTCTGGTGTCTTACGACGTTTGGCTTCGGCAATGAGTTGCTGGTGCAAATAGGCAATCGCGTTTTTGCTGTTAGTTGTATGTTCATTAAAACCCGTAATTTCGGCCGAGCGTAAAAAAGGCAGGGCAAGGCACCACGCCACAATATCCTGATTTTGGTTATAGATAGGTAAAAGTAGTCGATCGAGATCTAGGGTTTTATCTTCATTCCAGCGAACCACGCCCACGGTTTTTGCATTGTATTTTTCTAAAAGTGGTTCGACCTGTTCAATACGGTAGCCTGAGTCATGATTGCCCGCAATCATGAGTGTTTGCATGTGCGGTGCAATGCGATGTGCATCTGCTAAAAATTGGTAGAGTTGTTTTTGTGCTTGAGAACCCGGGTTAATGACATCAAAAATATCGCCAGCAATAAGCAGAGCATGCGGCTGTTTTTCTTGAATTTGAGTGAGTAACCAGCTTAAAAATTGTTGGTGTTCGTAGTGGCGTGAATGATTATAAAAAAACTGCCCCAAATGCCAGTCAGAAGTATGTAGAAAATGTACGGACATAGAAACAGACATCAAGCCAAAATAAACACAGATACGTTAGCATAAATTGGCGAGAGATTTTATCAAGACATTTTAAAGTGCTCGTTATTTAAGCCCCACTAAAACTTGAATTAAATTTTTCACTTTAAACGCTGCTTTGTTACTATCAGGGCAAACCATGAACTTTGAGAAAAAAATGACCATTCATGAATACGAAGTAAAAATACAGTGGGAAGGCAATACGGGTACAGGCACTTCATCTTATCATTCTTATAAACGCGATTTTAGTATTCAGCATCCGCAAAAGGCCACAATTCAAGGTTCATCAGATCCTGCCTATTTAGGCGATGTGACCAGATGGAACCCTGAAGATTTATTGGTGGCATCAGCTTCAGCTTGTCATAAGCTTTGGTATTTACATCTGTGTGCAGTCAATCATATTCATGTGCTGAGTTATGTCGACAAAGCACTTGGCTTTATGGAAGATGCAGATCCAGTTAAACGTGGTCACTTTACCCAAATTATTTTAAGACCAGAGATTGTTTTGGAAAAAGGTGCCGATCAAGAACTTGCTGCAAAACTACATGAAGAAGCGCATCATGAATGCATGATTGCCAATTCGATGAATTTCCCAATTACATGTGAAGCAAGCTTTAGCTTTGCCGAATAATTAATATGAAATAGCCACCGTTAAAAAGGCGGTGGCTATACATTAAAAAATAATTAAAGTGGTTAAATAAAATCTTTAAGCTGCATTTTCATCGACTTGAAAAATACCAAAAACGTTGTGGTCTAAATCGACAAAGTAACCATGCCAAGCGCGGCCCGGAATAGCAAATTTATCCATTGCGACAATACCACCTTGCGCTAAAATTTTTGCAGCTATGTCATCAAAGTTTTCGACCTGAACCGAACAGGTAAATGCATTGGTGCCATATTCTATTGGAGGTGTTTGAGCAGGGCGTTTTAATAGTCCACCCATAATTGAAGGTGTCTCTATGCGGTAATATTCAATTGGTAAGTTTGGATCTAATTTAAATTGCCAACCAAACACAGCTTGGTAAAACTGCGCATCGCGGGCAGGGTTTGAAGACTGGATTTCAAAATAGGCAATAGTGTTCATATTATTTAAATCATATTTTTATGGTGTAAAAAGTATAAGCATAGCCTTTATAGGCACGAAAGTACTATTGTGTACGGTGAGCGTAAAATAAATGAAAGTGCTAGAAAATAAAAACCGACGATTCGAGTGATGAGAGAATCGTCGGTCAAAAACTTCATCAAGGGTTTCGGCTGCTAACAAAACCTAATCCGAAGGAAGGAAAGAGTCGTAATGAAAGGTCACCGAAACAATTTTGCGGATGCCGTGCAAAGGAAGTATTCGGTTGCTGCGACCTTGTTACCCTATATAACGTCAAGAGATCAGGATTGGTTGACAGAAAAATGAAAAAAAATCGAAAAAAATTTATAATTATTTTTTGAACCCATAAATTAGGCAAAAATATGACCAAATTACGTTCTTACTTTCTCTGGTTTTTTGGTTTATGCATTGTGCTCACATTAATTGTAGGTGTGGTTGCAGCACTATTACCAGCGAGTGTAGGTGGTATTTTAACAGCCGTTCCATATTTAGGCGCAATGATTTTTGTCTTATTTAAATTTTTAAAGAAAGAACGCCGTGCACCGACTGTACCAGAAAAAAAGAAATTTACTTTAGGTTTTACCCTGATTTTTTGGGGCTATAACTTATGTGGTGTTTTATTTGGCCTATTTTTATTTGCCAGAAAAGACCCTGAGATTTTGCAAAACTTTATGCTTTACCTCAAACAACCTCAGTTTTTAAGCATTATGGTGATTATGCTTTTAATGTTAGCTATTCCACTTTATTTAATTACCTACTGGTTTTATGGCAAACAAGCACAGCGAATGGCTGACAAAATGTTTAACGTGCAATAGATCACTACGAAAACTCATACGATTAAATATAAATGAGTCTTATACAATTAAATAAAACTTGAATCCTCAGCTTAGGAGGAAATATGAATAAGAATGTATTAATTACAGGTGCCAGCGGTTTTATCGGAACGCACTTAATTAAGTTCCTGCTACAAAAAAATTATAACGTGATTGCAGTGACACGGCAGGCTGGAAAGACATCTGACCATCCTGCCTTGCAGTGGGTGCAAAAGTTTGAAGATATTTCGACACGGCAAATTGATTATGTGGTGAATTTGGCAGGTGCAAATATTGGCGAGAAACGCTGGACCGAGTCACGTAAAAAACAATTGATTGAAAGCCGTGTGAATACGACCCGAAAATTGTATGCATGGCTCAAGCAATCTCAAATTTTTCCAGAAGTGATGGTCTCTGGTTCTGCAATTGGTTATTACGGAATAGATGATCAAGAAAAGTGGACAGAAGTGTGCACAGAACAAAGCCCGCCACAGCCTATTTTTATGTCCGAGCTTTGCCAGGAGTGGGAGCGAGCAGCGTTAGTAGATTCTCAGCAAAATACCAAAATTATTCGTTTAGGTGTAGTGTTTGGGCAGGGCGGTGGTATCTTGCCTAAAATGTTGCTTCCTATTCGACTCAATTTAGTGGGGCAAATTGGTCACGGTCGTCAGCCTGTGGTTTGGGTACATATTGAAGACGTATTAAACGCAATTGAGTTTATATTTCAACATCCTCAATCTGCTCAAATTCACAATGTCGTGGCACCAGAAAATGTGACTCAAAAAGCTTTTGTTGAACAAGCTGCTGAGGTTTTAAATAAGAAACCACTTTTGTCAGCGCCTAGCACTGTTTTTCGCTGTTTGTTGGGCGAACAGTCGCAGTTGATCTTAAATGGGCAATACGTCAAACCCGCCGCCTTACAAGCAGAAGGATTTGAGTTCGCCTATCCGCAATTAAAAATGGCTTTAGAGAATATATTGGCGTCAGGCTAAGATTTTATTTTGCAAACGCTCCGGTGAATAGGCTTTGGCATCTACTAATGTCGGTTGACCCAGCATAAGCTGACGGAGCAATTGCGCAGAACCTGCGCCCATACACAAACCATTTCTAAAGTGCCCAAAGTTTGCCCACAGGTTATCCATTTCAGGCATTTTGCCAATGTATGGAACACCGTTTGGTGAACTTGGTCTGAGGCCTGCCCAGCGATGTACGATCGGGAAATCGGCCAGTTCAGGCACCATTTCTAAACATGCTTCTAAAATATTGTGCTGAGTCGTTTCATCGGTAGAGGTGTCAAAACCACGATGTGCCATGCTTGATCCACACACAATATGACCGTCCATACGTGGAATCAAATACATCACTCGATTCATACACATGGTCGGTAGCCAGTGAGCTGGGGTTTTAAATAATAACATTTGGCCTTGCACAGGTTCGACTGGAATTTCGAGTTGTAATTGTGAGTTCCAGTAATGACTCCAAGCCCCCGAAGTTATTACAAAATGATCTGCTGTGTGTTTGAGACCATCTTCGGTTTGTATGGCTTGTATAACGTCGCCATGTTGAATCAGTTTTTTAACAGCAGAGTGCTCAAAAAACTCAACATTTGGATGTTGTTTTAAATAGCTAATCAGGGACTGTAATACACGCGGATTGCGAATATTAGACAGTTCAGGAAAATAAATCGCTTCTTGAAACTGATCGGAAATATGTGGATTTACTTGCTCTAGGGCATCTCGCTGTAAATATTCACAGCGCTGCATCGGTTCTTGATGCTGCTCGGCGTAGGAAAGTCCAACGTCAAAATCTTCTTCATCAAAAATCAGCATGCCTGTGTCATGAATTTCAAAATCAATGCCTGTAACAGGGTAGAGCTTTTGGTTCCATGCTTGATAAGAGGCTTTGCCGAATTGAGCGAGTTGGTTCACTGCATGCACATAGCGCCACGGGTACATCGGAGAGAGAATACCTCCACCAGCCCAAGAGGCTGCTTGTCCCGCTTGTTGTTGATCAAAAATGCTGATCGTACAGCCTTGTTCAACCAACTCCAGCGCAGACATTAATCCACTTATGCCCGCGCCAATGATTGCAATATGCATGCAGTGTTATCCTTTCTCTGCGAACTTAGTTCATTTCCTTGAGTTTTTCAGCAGCGGTTTCTGCAAAGTAAGTCCAGATTCCGTCTGCACCAGCGCGGCGGCAGCACATCAGTGATTCTAAAATGACTGAATCTGATAACCAACCATTTTGAATTGCGCCAGCTAACATTGCGTATTCGCCACTCACTTGGTAAATGAATGTCGGAACACCAAAGGTATCTTTCACTTCACGTACCACATCCAGATATGGCATGCCCGGTTTTACAATCACCATGTCGGCGCCTTCTTGAATATCAAGCGCGATTTCATGTAATGCTTCGGCACGGTTGGCAAAGTCCATCTGGTAGTTATATTTATTACCACCTTTTAGGTTGGATGCAGAGCCAACAGCATCACGGAATGGACCATAGAAGCTAGACGCATATTTCGCAGAGTAGGCCATGATGTTGGTGTAGATGTGACCATTGGCTTCTAAAGCCTGACGAATCGCGCCAATACGGCCATCCATCATATCACTTGGAGCAATCACTTCGGCACCTGCTTCTGCGTGACTTAAGGCTTGTTTAATCAAGCATTCTACAGTCTCATCATTGAGCACATAGCCTGTTTCATCAATAATGCCGTCTTGACCATGAGTGGTATATGGATCGAGGGCACCATCAGTGATTAACACCATTTCTGGTAATTCTTTTTTTAGCAAACGACAGGTGGTTTGTACTAAACCATCTTCACGCCATGCAGCTTCTGCGGTGAGGCTTTTATCTTCTTGCGGGGTAACTGGAAAAAGAGCCAGTTTTGATACGCCCAATTCCAGAAGTCTTTCAGCTTTTTTCAGTAACAAATCTGCCGACAAACGCTGAATGTTTGGCATACTTGGAATATCTTGGGTTTGATTTTTTCCCGGTAATACAAATACTGGATAAATCAAGTGATTGGTAGTGAGCTGTGTTTCGCTGACCATCGCACGCAACTGGTCATTTTTACGGATACGGCGCATGCGAGTGGCTGGAAATGCAGGACGATTGAACGTATAAGTCATAACAATCTCGATGTTCGGTATTACACTAGGATAGGTTGGCGGATATTCCATTACTGTCAACCGACTGCTGTATTGTAGCCCCATAATGCTGGATTTGTACAAAATTATGGGTGTTTATCATGCTTTTAAATTTAGGCAACATATGAGTGAAGAAAAGAAAAATTGGACTGGGAACATTCATTTAGGTGCAAAAACTGACCTAACTGTGGTTCTCAACCAATTATGTAAGGCGTTTAATAGCTCTCCTTTTTTTAAGCATAGTGGAATGATTATGCGTGTGGTGGACGGGCACATTGAAGGCTATATCGAGATGCAACCCAACCTGATTGGCAATTTGGCATTTCAGATTTTGCATGGTGGCGTTGCTGCAACTTTGCTCGATAGTATTGGCGGAATTGTGGCTATGGAACACCTCTATCGCCGTTCAACCCCAGAAACTTTAACTGAAACCATTAAGCAAGTGTCGCGTTTGGCAACAGTCGATATGCGTGTAGATTATTTAGCACCAGGGCGTGGTAAATATTTTATTGCACGTGCTGAAGTATTACGTTTAGGTCGTAAAGGCTGCACCATGCGCATGACCATGGTCAATGATGAAGATAAAGCCATTGCTGCGGGTATTGCTTCATATGCCTATTAAGCAATGAATTGAATCATTTAAAAGCGCCAAGTGCGCTTTTTTTAGTGTTTGAAAAGCTAAAATTTTCATAAAAACTTTGAGATAAACATTAATTTAATTAGAACGAACGCATGAGTTATAAAATTTTATTCTCATATTATGAGGTTTTAGCGTTAAAATTAGCTCCTTTGACAATGCGGTATGTCTTGTTTATAGAAAAAGAAAAACTCTATAACAAGGTGTAGTGCGAGATTGATGGCAAAGCCAACTCATCTTTAGGAACATACCATGACTGATGCACAAAGCAATGTACAAGAAACAGTGCCAACAACATCTGCCTCGGATGAAAACAATCAAAACAAGCGCAAAAAATTTCTTGGTTTTTTTGCGCTGATTTTATTGATCGCCGCTATTTTGTATGCAATCTGGGCATTATTTTTAAATAATTCCGTGAGTACGGATAATGCCTATGTTGGTGCAGAAACCGCGCAAATTACTTCAATGGTGAGCGGACAGGTCGCTCAGGTTGTCGTAAAAGATACCCAAACTGTACATCGTGGTGACGTGCTGGTTCGTATTGATGACCGTGATGCCAAAATTGCATTGGCTCAAGCTGAGGCAGAACTTGCCAAAGCAAAACGCCAATATAAACAAACTGCGGCAAACAGTAGTTCTTTAAACTCTCAAGTGGTGGTGCGTGCTGACGAAATTAACAGTGCCAAAGCACAGGTTGCTCAAGCACAGGCAGATTATGACAAAGCTGCTTTAGAGTTAAACCGCCGTGCACAGCTTGCTGCCTCTGGTGCAGTGTCTAAAGAAGAGCTCACTAAAGCACAAAGTGCAGTTGAAACAGCTAAAGCAGGGCTAGAGCTTGCCAAAGCTGGTTTAGCGCAAGCGTCTTCAAGCCGTAAAGCTGCTGAAAGCACCTTAGCTGCAAACGAAGCCTTAATTCAGGGTGTAAGCGAAACCTCGACTCCGGATGTACAAGTTGCACAAGCGCATGTAGAACAAGCTCTGCTTGACTTGGAACGTACCGTGATTCGTGCACCAGTTGATGGTGTGATTACACGCCGTAATATTCAAGTGGGTCAACGTGTTGCGCCGGGTACGAGCATGATGATGATTGTGCCGCTCAATGATTTATATGTAGATGCTAACTTTAAAGAAAGTCAGTTGAAAAAAGTCCGTCCGGGTCAGGTGGTCACGCTTACTTCAGATTTATATGGCGATGACGTCGAATATCACGGCAAAGTGATGGGCTTCTCTGGTGGTACAGGCTCTGCCTTTGCCTTAATTCCGGCTCAAAACGCAACAGGCAACTGGATTAAAGTGGTTCAACGCTTACCGGTTCGTATTGCACTTGACCCGAAAGAACTTGCTGAACACCCACTGCGTGTTGGCTTGTCGATGGAAGCAAAAGTCGACTTATCTGCGAAGTAAACGCTTATGAAAACGCAAACACCTTTTGCCGAACTAAGCGGTGGCCGTTTAATACTGGCAGCGTTTGTTATTGCCTTGTCGAACTTTATGGTCGTGCTCGATACGACCATTGCCAACGTATCTGTACCGCACATTACCGGTAATCTTGCTGTTTCAAGTACACAAGGAACATGGGTTGTTACGTCATATGCTGTTGCAGAAGCGATTTGTGTACCTTTAACAGGTTGGCTTGCAGGTCGCTTTGGAACTGTTCGGGTTTTTATTTTTGGCCTGATTGGTTTTACCATTTTTTCTTTCTTGTGCGGCCTAGCAAACTCATTAGGCATGCTGGTGTTTTTCCGTATTGGCCAAGGTCTATGCGGTGGCCCACTTATGCCACTCAGTCAAACCTTGCTGATGCGTATTTTCCCTCAAGAAAAGCATGCACAGGCGATGGGTCTATGGGCCATGACTACCGTCGTTGGGCCAATTTTAGGGCCAATTTTGGGTGGTCTGATTAGTGATAACCTGTCTTGGCACTGGATTTTCTTTATTAACATACCAGTCGGGATTATTTGTGTTTTAGCGGCAATCCGTTTGCTTAAACCAGCCGAAACAGAAACGATTTCTTTAAGAATCGACACGGTCGGTTTAGGTTTGTTAATTCTCTGGATTGGTGCGCTACAGCTCATGCTCGATTTGGGGCACGAACGCGACTGGTTTAATAGCACCAGCATTATCGTTTTAGCTTTAACTGCCGCCATTGGCTTTGTGGTGTTCCTCATATGGGAACTCACCGACAAACATCCCGTCGTGGATGTCAAAGTCTTTAGGCATAGGGGCTTTGCCATATCGGTGCTGGCTTTGTCGCTTGGCTTTGGCGCGTTCTTTGGCAGTATTGTACTGATTCCCCAGTGGCTGCAAATGAACCTTTCCTACACCGCGACTTGGGCCGGCTATTTAACTGCAACCATGGGCTTTGGTAGTTTGACCATGTCACCAATTGTGGCAAAGCTTTCGACCAAACATGACCCGCGCGCACTGGCAAGTTTCGGTTTGATTTTGCTGGGTGCTGTGACCTTAATGCGGGCATTCTGGACGACAGACGCCGACTTTATGGCGTTGGCTTGGCCACAAATCCTGCAAGGTTTTGCTGTACCGTTCTTCTTTATTCCACTGTCAAACATTGCACTGGGTTCGGTACTCCAGCAAGAAATTGCATCTGCTGCGGGCCTCATGAACTTTTTAAGAACCATGGCAGGGGCGATTGGTGCTTCAATTGCAGTCACCGTATGGGACGACCACGCCAAAGTTGCACGCAGTGAAATGGTTTCAAACCTTCATACAACTGAAGTACAAAACACACTTTTGCAAAATGGTTTTACGGCTGACTCGACGCTTGGAATTATTTCAAACCTTGTCGATAAAGAAGCCATTACCATGTCGGCAAACCATGTGTTTTTACTGTTTGCGATCGTGTTTGTCTTTGCGGGGCTGGTGATTTGGCTGTGCCCAAAACCCAAACAGGTCAGTGGTATGCCTTCTCACTAAACATCAAAAAGCATCTCTTCGGGGGTGCTTTTTTTAGGCCAACTACAAAATGAGTGTGTTTACAAATAGCAGATTTAGCCTGTATTTAAAGAAATAAAGCATGCCAGAATTGGGCAAATCAGTTATAAAAGAGTGTGATAACAAGCAAGGAGACATCAAATAGGGCACAAAATAAACACCCTTAATCATTTAATATTATTAAAACTTTATTTTTATCAAAGATTAAAAAAACTGAAGACCTGAAAACAAAGAAGCTTGCATGGCAATTGCATGGATAGGCAGGCGTATATATTGGAGTTATCACGTGAATAAAAGATATTCATTTTTGTTCAGTAGTTTATTAGCAGTCGGTTTATTACAAGGATGTGGAGATGACTCCTCGTCAGATCAGCCCAAGGATGATTCAAATACAACCCCGCCCAATTTAATTGTAGATAACGACCCCACCAGTTGTAGCAAACTGGCCCAAGATGGTTCAAGCGTGGTGGTCGGTTCAAACCAAAATGGTGACCCAGCAGCGCCTGAGGGTGCATCGGGTTATAGACTCGGTAACACGGTTAAATACGCAGATAAATATATGGTGGTGGCAAACACGCCACTTGCGGTAAAAGCAGGTTGTGATGTGTTAAAAGCAGGCGGTAGCGCAGTCGATGCAGCCGTTGCGGTACAAGCCGTACTTGGTTTGGTCGAGCCACAGTCGAGTACCATTGCCGGTAGTGGTTTTATGATGTATTACGATGCTAAAACCAAACAAGTCACTGCTTATGATGGCCGTGAAACTGCTCCAGCGGCAGCCAACGAATATTATTTAATTCGCCAAGATATATATGACCCAAATTCACCTCCGCCTGTACCAAGTGCACGCCGTAGTGGCCGTTCGATTGGTGTGCCAGGTGTGATGCGTTTGCTTGAACAAGCACAAAAAGAGCATGGCAAGCTTGAATGGAAACAGCTTTTTGGTGAAGCGATTGGTTTGGCTGATAACGGTTTCCGTATACCGGGGCGTTTGGCAGATGCCATTGCAAGTAATGCAAACAGCTTAGCGCTTGATGCAAATGCAATGGCAACCTATTTTCATTCAGATGGTTCACCACGTAAAGTCGGTGAGACCATGACCAATAAGGCTTATGTAAAAACCCTAGAAGCCCTTGCCGCGCAAGGCGCAAATGCGTTGCACACTGGTCCAATTGCCCAAGCGATTGTGGAAAAAGCTGCACAACCATTTGGGGATGACCCAGCAAAAACTCCAATTACCCCAAGCTTAATGACCTTGCAGGATTTATCGAACTATCAGGTTAAAAAACGCAATCCGATTTGTACGACGTATCGTGACCGTTACTATGTATGTACCATGCCACCTCCATCTTCGGGAGGGATTGCAGTGGCACAAACTTTGGGTATTTTAGAAAACTTTGATATGTCGCTTTATCCACCTAAAAACCCTGAAAATGAAGGTGGTGTGCCCGATGTTATGGGTGTGCATTTAGTGTCTGAAGCAGAGCGTTTGGCCTACGCCGACCGTGACAAATATGTGGCAGACACCGACTTTGTCGCTTTACCAGCACAGGGTATATCAAGTTTTATTGATAAAAATTACCTGAAACAACGTGCCGCACTGATTAACCCGAACCAAAGTATGGGCGTTGCACCAGCAGGTAATTTCAATCCAGCTTCGGGTGTCGACACGACTGTTGAACATGGCACGACTCAGTTTACGATTGTAGATGCCTATGGCAATGTGGTTTCAATGACATCGACTGTTGAATCGAGCATGGGTTCATTCCATATGGTGGATGGTTTCTTGCTGTCAAATCAGTTAACTGACTTTAGCGCAAACCCTTATGACAGCACTGGGGCACTGGTTGCCAACCGTGTAGAAAGCGGCAAACGCCCACGTAGTACTATGGCACCAACTTTAGTGTTTAAAGGCATCACGCCAGATGAGTTTTATATGGCAACAGGTTCACCAGGTGGAGGTACGATCATTCAATATGTAGTTAAAACATTGGTGGGTGCATTGGACTGGAACTTAAATGCACAGCAGGCCACTTCGCTTGTAAACTTTGGCGCAACCAATAGCAAAAACACCAATATTGATAGCTCGAATGTACAACTTTCCTTAGTTGACCTGATTGAAGGCTTAAAAGCAAAAGGGCATGGCATATCGAACACTGCGCAAACCAGTGGTATTTCAACGATTATGAAAGTAAATATAAATAATCAAAGTAAATACGCAGGTGGGGTAGACCCACGCCGTGAAGGGATCGTGTTAGGCAATGGAGCCTTATAGACCACACTTTAAAAAAAGCTGTCATTTTTGGCAGCTTTTTTTATATGGCCCTTGAAAAAAACAAAAGGCTCTCCATTATGTAAATATGTTCATCAGTGGCAGACTGTTGATAAATTGCACAACATTTTATTTTAGTTATGCTATGATGTTCAGACATTCATGGGGATGTTATTGGCTTCGACGCCGGTGATGAAACTCATAGATGCATGCCGAGAGCGCATTTTCTCTCGTAAATAAAATTTGCATTTTAATAGTCGCAAACGACGAAACTTACGCTCTAGCTGCCTAAGGGCAGTTTGTCCGCTTCCTAGAATACTTGTGGTTTAGGAACCCGACCGTAGCGCACGCACACAAGTCCGTATAGAGTCAAGCCTCGGGGCTTTATACCAAACTTAGAGGATCGCACCTTGTACCCTGTTCGTCGGGTCACTTGGTGTTAAAACAATAGACGATATCTAAGCATGTAGTATTCTCGAGCGTAGTGCTGGCGGACGCGGGTTCAACTCCCGCCATCTCCACCAAATATTTAAACTTATATGCTGTTAGATAATAGTGTATGAGACTGAAAGGCTTAAACTGTAATGGTTTAAGCCTTTTTTCTTGCTTTTATATACTTAAATATAAATCTATAATGAATGAGGGATTGCCAAGGACAAATGGTCTATAACCTTTAAACAAAGTAGAGGTCGTAAATGATTATATATATGGGTACTATGGAACATTATTAAATATTCCTACATATACTAATGAATTTGAGAGTTATTCTTTAGAGTTAAAACAATTAGCTTTGAACAATGTCTGCTCAGTTTGACAAGGACAAATAGCAGCTAAGTCTGGTTCACATGCTATATATTACAATTATGCTTTTGATGGTTCATTTCTTTTTAGTGTTGAAGTGACACCAGCTGATTGTGGTTATTAGGAAAAATGATCTAGTAATTTTTCTTTGGTTAGATTACTAGATCATAATATTATTAAAAACTAATATTACTTACCTCGGGTAGAGGGTCTTTTTTACCTTCTTCTAACCATTGTTTGATGATAATAGATTCTGAAAAAATTGTTTTTGAAATAGTATAAGCTAATCTATAACAATTTAACCTAATGATAGGGACATGCTCGGGATCTTTCTGTTTTGCTTTATAGTTTGTTTCTATGAGTAAGTATTCTAATCCTTCAAGAACGTATTTAGATATTATACTTTGTTGATCTTGAGAGCCATTTTTAAATATAGAGGTAGCTGCTAGTAATGCTTGTGGAAGATTATTTCTACGACGAGTAGATATAGCAAGCCCAATTTCTCTTATTAAATCTTCAACTGGGAATTCAATATCATTTACTATATTTTTAAATGACATCTCTATCCATAGATATAAACCATACATAGCATATTTGGCTTGTTCTTCATTATCAGAAATTAGCCCTTTTCTTATAAAACTATGCAGCTCATTTTTTGGAATTTCAGGATCTTTTAATAAAAAACCAATTAAATGATAGCAGTAGATTCCAGAATTGCTTAAAGTGTACATATTAGTAAAGATTTTCTTTATTAATTTTTTTGAAGGACGAATATTCATTAATATATACCTTAAAGAAATAAAGATATCTTGAAATTCTTTAGTTGGATCATAGAATTGATACATAATTTCATTTGGATCATATTCATCTAGAGTTTTAATAACAATATCTATCCAACTTAACAAATTTATATTAAATATTTCTTGATCCTCATCAGTAGTTTCTAAAACTTCTATGGAATTGGAAATTTCAAAAATAAAATTAGTGATTTCTTTTTGGTTTTCAAAAATTTTAAAATAACGTTTTTTAAATATATCTATTGCTAAATTTTTATCTATTAATGGTGAAACAATATAATTGTAATCAAAAATATTCGTATCTAAAGGAAAGTGTTCATCTGTTAAGACATCATTTTTCCATAAATATTCAGAAATAAGAGATTTTTGATTTTTAGTAAGAATTTCTGAAATCAAAATATAGCGAAGACAAGCCTCCCATCTAGGTCTTCCTGTTTGTTTTAAACCAGAAACTATTATATTAATTATTTTTTGAATTCTATCTTTATGTATTTTATTGGGTTTTAATATGATGGTTGTTTTGTTATCATAAATAATATTATATAAGTTGAATAATAGATCACTTTGACTATCTATCGGAAGTTCTAATAGAGAATAAATTCTTTCTGACCTAATTTCTTGTGAACTAGCTTCCCAACATCTTTTTAAATAGTTATATAGAGGTTTTTTTAACCATCGATGTTTAAATAAATTTATATTATTTATTAAAGCTATACATTGATCTAGATGGTCATCAAGTTCTCTATTACGTAATCTAATTACTAAACGAGAAAGAATTTCTAAACAGCTTCTAATATAACTTATCCAAAATAAATCTGGTGTTTGATTATACTTTTGAATAGCATAATTTAATAAATTATTAACCTGATTAATTAAATTATCTAGTTCATCTTTTTCTAGACAAGCTATACTTACTCTTGAGTAAATATTATTTATTAACTTGTCATCATCGATAGGTTGAAGTCTTATTACTAAACGCATTGCAAGCTTAAGATTTATAAGTTCATAATTGCTAATAACTGATCCAATTAAATCTATACCTACTTTAAAGTTATTTAATCTAAGAGGAAGTCCTGCTACTTCAGTTAAAAGAATGCACTGATATGCACTACAAATTGATTGATATTTATAATTATTAATTCTTAAAGTTTCTCCTCTCTTTTTATATAAGTCAAAGTTGGGGTTAGATATTTTTTCATTATCTTCTCTTCTTTTGTTTAAGTTATTAATAAATTTTGAAATTTGATCGTTTGTATTACAATAAGATAATGCTAATTGATCTTGTCTCTCAGAGAGGTTGAACTTTTTTATTTTTAATAAATCATATACTTCCTGATTATTAAAGTTTAATGCTGGGATACTTAAGAGGGCCCATCCTTCACGGGAAGAATTAGTATATTTATTAGATTTATCAGGATTTTTCTTTAAAATAGTAAAGCCTTTGATAATTAAGTTTCTAGCATAATAGGTTAAGTTAAGTTCAAGAAGAAGAGATGCTTTTCTAAACATCCATATAGGGTCACTGTTTTCTACATTCCAAATTTCTAAATTTTTTTCGAGATTTATAAAATCTAGATTAATTAATTGCCATTGACATCTTTCATGAATTAAGTAATTTTTTATTTCTATTGAATAGCTTTCAAATAAATTGATATCTAAGAGCTTATTATTGAAACCTTCATCGTCTAGTGCTAGACGACTGCTAGTTAAAGAGTACAACGAGTTATTAATATACCCTAACTGTATTTTGCTCCATTCACTAGTTTTTGAAACACCATTAATTGTTTTTTCTTTGAAGTTGAATTTTTTTACAAAAGTACACCATTTTTTATCAATATCATGAGGAAGAGGCACTAATTTGATTTGATAGAGCCATATGATTTCGGTTAAAAATTTAAATTTCTCATCATCAGAAAGATCATCATATTTAAATAAAAACTCATTTTCCCAATATTGTATTGATAAATCTAAAATAGGATGCTTCTCAATTGGTAGTACAATCCAGTCTGGATATATACTTCTATTGTGTTCCCATATCTCTAGAATTTCACGAAATTTTTCTAAAGGTATAGGATCCGAAAGACCTATTCTAGAATCACTTTTAGGCGTATTTTGTATATTTTTTTCGATAGGATATAAATAATCATTTATAACAGAATCAGTATAGTTATGAGTAGATGGCCAATATTTACTCTTATATGATTGTCCATATTGTAAAGTTTTAATAATCCATTCTGTAGCATATTGATGACGTAAATGTTCTGGCCATTCATGAGCTTTGGGATGATTAGCTATGTCTATTGGCACAACATTATTATTTTCTAACATCCTTCTTCTATGTGGAGAAAGGCCTAACCAACCTGCTAAATAAATTTTAGGGGCTGAATCACCTAAATTATCACGGACCCAACCTGACCATTGTAGGAAGTTAGGATCATCTCCAGAAAACCCTAATAATAGTACTGTTGATTCCATCATAATTTGCTGAACGGTATTAACAAATGGAGCAAATTTTTTAGGGTATGTTCTATAGTCTTCTTCTGTAAAAATGAATGGTATATGTGAAGGTACAGTTCCATGTAACTTTATTATGCGGGGAGAAGGGGTACAAGATAATTCATCTACTGTACGAACAATACTATAAGATCTTTCTGGTATTTCTAATTGTGTTCTCTCAAGTAGCGTATCCCAATTTGTTGTTAAAACTTCTCTCCATGGTAGCTCTAATAATTGATAATGGAGTTCGGATGGTTGATGCTCTAAGTCTGGTACAGATTCTTGAATGAAGTTATGAAGACTTCCTCTTCCGAAAGCAATTTCATATTCTTGAGCTAATCTTAAGAAACCACTTGTGCCTGACGCCTCTGATAAAGCTTGCTTTAATCTAGTTTGTTCTGAAGGAGGATAGAGTTTAGAGCATAAGTTTTTAGCTACTTGAGACCAAAGAGGGAACTTCTTTGCGGATGGACTAATAGGGGTAGCATTTAAACTGAAACCTGCCCCTATCATCACTGATGCACCACCACAACTAGTATCCCATAATAAATCTCTTATATGATTAATATGACTTTGGTCAGGAATACTCATAGATTATCACTCATCTTTAATTATTTAATAAATTTATAATTTTAAAGTTTATTCTTCAATAGTTACCTGAAAATTAAGTAAAAAATAAAGTCTATTTATACTTCTTTTATGTATAACATTAGCTGGGGCATTAGAGAGTAATAAAAAGACTTTTGTATCCCAATTTGTATTCCTGAAAATTAATTTTTATTATTGAAAAAGATATGTTTTCAGGCCAATTGTTGCTATCCCATCAAAATATTTTAAATAAGTCATATATTTATCGTGAGCGGCTTTTTTATGGGTATAATTTTGATGCAAATATACTTTTATAAAACAAGAGTGAAAATCTAAATTTTATTGGTTTTGAAAGGTGTGAAAAATTCTAGAAACGTAAAATAACTAATCTATAAGTATTTTTTTTGAATAATTGATTTTTTTTAGTGAAAAATGTAATTTAATTTTTTTATTAAGCTAATTATAAATATGAATCAACATATTAAATTTATCAAAGATCGCGAAGAAGCAATTATTGAGCCGTTCAAAGGCGATTTATGGGGGCGTAAGCAACTCAGTGAAAAATTAACTCACTTCGTTTCAAATTTGCAATGCGGAGCTACAATTGCTTTAGATGCAGAATGGGGAGCAGGCAAAACATGGTTCGTAAAAAATTGGAAAGCTAATTTAGAAAAGAATAATTATAAAGTTATTTATATTGATGCTTTTGCACATGATTTTGTTGAAGATCCATTTCTAATTTTATCTATGGAAATCCTTAATGTTGTTGAAGCTGATAAAGCAGTTGTTACGAAATTTAAAGATCAATTTATTAATGCTTATCATGCGGTTCTTCCAAATTTACCAATGCTTATTTGGTCACTAGCTATGACATTGATGGGGGCGGGATACTTTAGTAAAAGTGTTCAGGAAACTTTTACAGCAGTTAAAGAAGCTACTGGTGAAGCGGGAGAAAAAGCAGGAGAGCTATTAGAAGATGGTTTAAAAGAGCACCTAACGGAGTTGGTTGATAATTACAATACTAATAAAAATGAATTGAAATACTTTAAAGAAGCATTAGGTAACTTGGTTAAAGACTTAGAAACCCCATTAATCTTTATTGTAGATGAGCTAGATCGATGTAAACCTGAGTTTTCTATAAAATTAATTGAAAGAATTAAGCATTTTTTTGATATACCTAATATTGTTTTTGTACTTTCAACGAATAAGGCTCAATTAGGAGAATCAATTAATAGTTTTTATGGGTTTAAGTCCGCGAATAGTTATCTAGAGAAATTTATTGATTTAAATATCAAATTTCCAAAACGAGAAAGTGGTAGCTATATTGAAGTTATTAAAAATTACACACAAAAATTTAATTTAAAATTAAATAATACAGATATTTTATTATTATCAGAAATTTTTAATCTTAACTCACGAGATTTGATTAGAGTTTTACAAAAAATGGCACTAATGAATAATTTTTATTATGTTGCATCTAGGACGATGGCTTTTATCTACTTAGCAATGGAACAAAAATCTATGCATCCTAGTCGAATGACTGAAAAAGAATTTTTAGATATATTTATTACCCTATTGAGTCAGTATTCTAAGAATCGTTCTTCATTCAGGCAAAATAATTATGATTATGAAAATTTAGTTAAATTTTCCAATCAATACTATGAAAACAATATAAGTTATAATGATTCAGGATTGACTTATTTAATTAAATATTATTATTTGGAATATACGGATGAACAACTTAGCGAACAAACAAAAGAATTTAAGAAAAATTTGAAGGCGGAGCTAATGGCTAGCCATTCTGATAGGGGGGATGATTTTGTTAAAAGTTGGGACAATTATATAAATTCAGGATTTATTATTAATTAAATTTATAACATGGATTTAATTAACAGAAAAAACTAATTAAATTAAGTTTTATTGATACTACTTATATTGTGATTCTAAAAGTAATCTGAGTTAGTGTGGTGATAATAAATAAATCGATAATTATAATAGGGTACTTAGCAATGTTTCTTTTTTGATAATAGACTTGTTTTTATCTGAGTTCTATTATTTATACTGTATTAAGAATAAGTAGTAGAACTTTATAGGTGAATTTAGTAAGTACTAAAACTAATAATATACTGCGCATTACAATAAAGTAAGTAAGAGCTCTGCTGAGCTCTTTTTTATTTAATTAGATATGGGCTCTTCAAGAGTGGATCTTTCAATTGCTTCAGCTTCTAATAAGTACAATTCGTTAATTAAAAGAAACTCTCTAAAAATTTGGGTATAGTTTCCATTTGATTCTCGGTGTGCTCGTGCATTTCTAAAAGCTTGATAAGTACCAATGAATATATTTGCTCGACCAATATTTTCGCCATTATTTGGAACATTCCATGTAAGGGACGAGCTCGGAATATTGAAAGCTTTAGACATTAAAGTATTACTATGCTCATTGAGTCCTGTTCTTGTTCGAAGTATATCTTCTAGACGTTTGTAAGCTTTTAGAAGAGCAGAGTCAGGATCGTGCTTAAAAAGTAGAGCAAGGTCAAAAATTCTATTATCTAAAATTGAATAAGGTAGTTCCAGAGGATAGTAGCGTTTACGCTTAAGAGTTTCTGAAACTTCTTTTGTAAATGGATAGATATAATCGTGTAGTCTGATTGGACGGATGATTTCTTGTTTAAATAGAAGTTCAATTTCTGAGTCATTTAAAGTTGAATTGTTTGTCTTTCTTAAAATTTTTGAACTTACCAATATTTCTTCAGTTTCTATTTGATGTCTTTTTAATAATGTTAGTGCTGTTGCTAAGCCTCTAGGGCCTTCACCCATATATCCTGAGGTAAAACCTGAGCGTATTACATAAAAGCTCTCATTTTCGTCTTTAATAATAAAGGCATGAGTCTGCTCATTGGTAAGAAGCAAAGCATAGGTTAAATCTGAATGAGTTTGAATTAAATTACAAAGACTCATTAGACAGGTTTGAGTTATTCCCTGATTTCCCCAAAACTCTACGTGATAATAATTTTCAGTTTTAAACATTTGAATAATTAGTAGTTGTTAAATGTAGAGTGAATAATGAAATATAATTTATTAAAAATCTATAGCTTATGGAAATATGAGTTCACTGTAATTTTTTAATCTTAATTTATTTAGAACGATCACGTTCCCCCTAAGGCCCCCGTGCCACAACAGAACTTTAATTTTTTGCGCTGATTTAAAGTCATCCACCATTGCGGCACAGAGATAAGGGAGCTAAGCCAAATGCTTAGCCCATGTCATTTTTATCGCACCGCCGCATTACACTAAAAAAAGTAGGGGCAAAGTCCTGTGGGAGAGCAGGACTTTGCAAACTGACATGTTCTAGACGTTGCATGAGCTGAGGCGAATACACTTGTTCAAGCCGTTGGTAAATACAGTCGCAACTGGCTTGGGTATGCCCACCCGACAGGCAAATTTTTTCAAACTCCTGCTGCGTGCGTAGGTCACAACCCGAAACGCTGTAATCGCCGACAACGAGGCCTAAAACTAAAATAGTTTTATAAAATTTCATATTATTCTCGTGATGATTTGGGGATATCTCAATGAGAAAAAATAAACCGCTATATTTTAAGTTTTAAAATCATTTTTAAAGGCAATAGTTAACCCGCCTATAAAAGCAATAAAATAAAATGACTTAAATTTTAAAATAAAAATAATTTATAAATTTGAAAATTTAGATAATAGAAAACCTAAATTTTAAATAAATAAAAAGGTTATAAGGGAGAGGGGATAAGTTTATATCGTGGCATGGTCAACTCCTTAAAATGTATGGAGCTCTACCACCAAAAATCACCGTCAATTGATTAGGGTGGTAGAACGAAAGAGGGTTGACAGACCGGACATACAGAACCAGCACACCCGAAGGTGTCCCCCTTCCGCCCTACCGCAACGTGAGGGGGACGGTGGTTTTTACACACAGATCTCCCCCTCAGAAGGAGCAAATCTGATGCGCTGTATGTATAGCGGTCTGTCAAAACCGACTGGCAATGTAGGCCAGCGGGACCATAATAATCATAAGTTTTTAATAGGTCAATTCAATTTAAATAAAATATTATAAAAATTTTAAATATAAATTTATATTTTAATTAAACTCAAAAGTTAATATCTATAAAGCCAAAAATTAATAAAAATAATAAAGCTAAACTAAACGTTTAGCCTGTGCTTAAAATGTATAACGGTAATTAATAAATACACGGTGCTGGTCTTAGCCTTTAAGAGGCTTACCATGTATTTTTTCTATAAAAATGAGTATTCTATTTCGAAATTACAGGACTTGATGATATGAAAAGATTACTTTTATGTGGGGTAATAGCGTTTTGTACTACATTACATGCTAAAAATTTAACTTCAATTAATGACATCTATAAATTAAAAGATAAACAATTTGAAGAATGTGAGGTCAATGGTTTTAGTTTGCTTAAGTTAGATAAGGACTTAACGATTGGCCTTATTGCAAGGTTACATCCCTTTGGCGTTTTAAAACCTGGGGATTTTGATATGAGCGCTTGTCTAACAAAGAGAAATTTACAGGAAAATGTTATAACGACCTATTTTTGGCAAAAGAATCAAAAATTTGTAGGACAAAATCTTAAAAGTTATGTTGCCTATGACAGTTCTAATAAAAATATCTTAGTTATTTTATTAGATAATGATTTAAACACTTATATCTTAGGTAACCGCGACCAATATCTTATCGATGCATTAAAGAACAGTAGAGACCCAAGTGATGTAGCTTTTAGTCGTATTAACTGGAGTTCTACTAGATCTTTTAGAGATCTTGGACCAAACAATGTAATTCCTACTAAAGATGATCTACTTCAAATGCAGGAAGAAAAATACCAGATCGAAAAAAAAGATTTATTGTGTAAAGCTGGTTTTGAGATGGCTGAAAATATTATGAAAGCACGTCAAGCTGGAGTGAGTAAAACAATGCAGTTAGACTCAAATGAGCAGAATCTTTATAGATATCCTGAGTACTCAAAATATAAAATGGATTTAATAAATAAGGCCTATGATGAACCCATTCATGAAAACTCTATAGATAAATATGCTGTTAGTAAGGGATTTGCCTATAAATCATTTTTTGAATGCAAAAAAAGAGTATAGAGCTTAATTCCATAAGCTGAAAGGCTGTTTTAAAGCTAAGCGTTGAGCTTAGCTTGAACTTAAAATGTATAACTGTAATTAATAAATACACGGTGCTGGTCCCAATCTTTACGAGACATACCATTTATTTTTTCACCTAGGTTTGCATTTTCGAACTTTGACTCATAATGCAAAAATGAATAACGCACATCTAAGTTTTTCACCCATGGCAAGGCATAACTTACTGTAAAGTCAAAGTAACGCTCTTTACCATCAATATCACTGCTAATGTTACTTTGGTGAGCGCCAAAGCCATAAATATACTTCGCTTCGGTTTTTAAACCTTTCACGTAGTCTTTCCAGTTATATTTCAAGCGAAGGGCAACGGCGGTTTCATCGTTATTGGTAAAGTCAGGGCCAATGGTCGCAGAGGTCGGAAACGGGTTGGTGCCGTGGTCTTGCGTTAAAACCGAGTTGCGGGCCGAGTGCACGGCAAAGTTATCTTCTATCCAAAAACCATCAAACTTTGAAACGGCAATGCCACCTTCGAGATTATTCTTGGCCACATTTACATCTACAAAATAACCATTCCCACGGTTGTTAATGTCTTGGCCTTTGGTACAGTCCAGCTCGGACTCGGCACTGCATTTAAACAGCTTGCCATCGTCACGCGAGAAAAAAGCACCTGTGTTAAATGTCCACACCAAGCCATGCAAGGGCAGTTTATATTGAGCAATCGCCCCGTACTTTTTTAAATAATCTTTGCTATTTAAATATTCGATATTCATGCTCCAGTTTTTGTACTGATACTTGGCACCCAGCAAACCGACATAATCAATGCGCTCGTCATTTTCAGTCACCAGTTTTTCAAATGAGTCCATGCTGCGCGGTTTCCAGCGGTCATAGTAAGCCATGTAAGTCTGTAGCTGATCATTCAATTGAAACTGTCCACTCGCACCCGAAAAAGTATCGGGCACTGCGCGGTTATTGGTGCTTTTAAGCAACAGTGAGTCTTGCAACTGACGGCCTAATTTAATTTCGCCTTTATCGCCCAGTTTTGCTTTGATGTAGAGCTGTCCTAAAGTTGCAAAGTTTTGCTCAAGCTTGCCATTATTTTCGACTTCTAAAAGCTGAGCGCTCGGCTTGCCAGAGTCAAATAACTTGGTGACTGCATAGAGTGAGCCATCTACCCCAAGCCAGTCCCACAAGTAAGGTGACTGATAATTTAACTCAAGCCCTAAGGCACTTTGTTCATATTCACTCGACGAAGGTGAAGGGTTGGCAAGCGTGGGGTGGGCAGTGCCTTCATCGTTCCAGTAACGGGTGTTAAGTTTTAATTCTAACTTGCCAAATTCTTGAGGAAGTTCTGCATACGCATTGCTCACACTGCCTAAGCCAATACAGCCCCATAGCAAATATTTATTCATTTTAAATTCCTTTTTTAAGTATGAATAAGCCCTTTGCCTAACGCTGGGTTAGGCAAACTTTTTATGAACTGGATGAATTAAGGAGAGAGTTTTTCGAGCACTTGGCCTTTGGTTTCAATGGCAAACAAGAAGGTCACTAGGCCACCAATGAGTGCCACAACCGCCAGCACACTGAACACATATTGAATGCCGTAACCACCAACAACCAGACCCACCATAACAGGGCCAATTGCAGAGCCGGCACGTAACCAAGCGGTACTAAAACCAATGCCCATCGCACGTAGGCGAGTAGGGTAAAGTTCGGCAGCGTAAAGGTATAAAGAGAATGAAATCGTCTGCAAAATGGCATAGCTAATCGTTGCGAAAATTACAACTTCCATCGCCGATTTTGCGCCTAAAACCGAGAGGCTCATGAGTGGAATAATTGCCAAGAAAAACGCTGCACTGTACCAAGGACGGCGGCCGACTTTATCAATCATTAACGCACAGATAATAGAAGCAATCACACCCACACCCGAAGTAATCCAGCCATAACCTAAACTGGTTTGAAGCGACAGACCAAAGTGTTGTTTGTAGAGAGATGGCAGCCAAGTCACCATGGCATTGTTCACCATATACACGCAAAACCACATGCCCCACAGGGTAAAGGTACGTTTGCGGTAGATGCCACGGAACAACTCGCGCCAGTCGGTTTTTGCCATGCCTTGTGGGTTAATTTCTTTAACCACAGGTTCAGGCAAAGTTTTACCACTTTTGATGGCACCATCTTCAAAGCTTTTAACAACTTGATCTGCTTCTTTAAAACGGCCTTTCGAAGCAAGCCAACGTGGTGACTCAGGCAAGAAAAACCGTAAAGGAATGACCAGTAAAGATGGAATTAGGCCTACAATAAACATGACTTTCCAGCCGTAAATTGGCATCAGAAAAAATGCCGCCATGCCTGCAAACATAAGACCAAGTGGGAATAAAACCTCATAGAGCAAGAAAAACTTACCGCGCTTTTCTGCACCAATAAACTCGTTAATGTAGGCACTCGCAACAGGCACTTCGCCACCTGTTCCAACACCTTGTAAGAAACGGAAAATTAACAGCGACATTCCGCTCCATGCAAACAGACAGGAAATGTCCATTGCCACAAACAGTAAAATAGTAAAAGACAGTACTTTTAAACGACCGACTTTTTCGGCAAGAGAACCCAAAAAGATCGCACCAACCAGTTGCCCGACATAGCCCGCGGCAATGATCGCACCGACGTAGGCAGGCGTGAGGTGCCATTCGGTAATGAGTTGGGGTAAAGCAAAGGCAATTGCTAGAACAGTATAAGCGTCAAAAAAGGTCGCTATACCAATGGTAATACGCATAAATTGCAACCGACCAGTGACGGGTAGCCGTTCAAGTCTTGCAATAATTTCCGCATTTTTTTGATGATGACTAATTTGTTCTACATCCGCTAGATTTGTCATCTTCTATCTCCTTATTACTACATTCCTCGTAGTTTTTTTGTTCTATTTCGCACTACCTGTTCACCACAGTTTGCATGCTTTTTATTATTGTTTTTAAGAGACATGCCCGATGTTTGGCCTCAGGCAGCGTACAGGAAAAAAAGGCTAGCGTACATGCTAGCCCGAATAGAATTTAAGCAACGGCTTGGGTTAAATCGACCTTGCCAATTCCGGCTTGACGCATCGCATCATGAATTTCTTGCTCAGCACCATCTGCAAGTGGAAGCAGAGGCGAACGCACAGTGGCATGGTCCAAAATTCCGCGAGCAACCAATGCATGTTTAAGCGCGACGGTGCCTTCCATGTGTGAACCGCGATGATAGACATTGCGAGTCACTGGTAATAATTGGTCGTGAATCGCACGAGCTTTAGCGTAATCTTTAGCTTTACCTGCTTTAATCATTTCAATTAGCAGTTCAGGGGCAATATTGCCGTAGCCAACCAATGCGCCGTCTACATCAAACATGGTGTGAAGCAAATATTCATCGTGGCATGTCAACACCTGTAAGTCTGGACGTTCACGGCGAATAATTGGAATTTCAACATCCCAGCGGCGCATATTACGCACACCATTTTTCATGGCAAATACACCTGGCTGTGCAGAAATGTCGAGTAGAGTCTCTAGGTCGTAAGTGGCCTTCGTTGCATCTGGATATTGGAATAAAATAGATGGCAAACCACTTTCTTCATAAATTGCTTTATAGCGGTCTTGTGGTGCGCCTTTTTGATAGCCAAAACGCAACCAGCCGTGTGAAGGGTAAATCAAACCTGCCGAAGCGCCTGCGCTCACTGCACGTTTTGCTTCTTCAGCTGCAACCGAAGTACCTTCGAGTGTAATCCCTGCGATTACCGGAATTTTGTCATTTACCGATTTAACAAAGCTTTCGATGACTTGCATTTGTTCTTTTTGCGACAAGAATGTTCCTTCACCTGCATGCCCAAGAACAACCAAGCCTTTCACACCATCAATACTGCCTAACCATGAACCTAAACGTTGAATTGCATCATGGTCTACTTGTCCGTCACGGGTAAAAGGAGTCACAGGTGCTGGGGTTAATCCACGTAAATCTAAACTCATAATCGTACTTCCTATACAGTGTAATTAAATATTCTCTGGTTCTTAATCTGACTTAAATCGTGTTGTAGAGAACATGATTGGAGTATAGAAATAGGTGAGCTATGTAGGAATTACCAATTCTTGAATTTCAGTTATACTGAAAATGTATGGCTCAAAATGCTGCCTATTTACGATTTAGGACGAATCGATGAATTATGAATTATGGAAAATATTTTTAGACGCGGTGGAACTCGGTAGCTTAAGCAAAGTCGCGATGCTGCATAACACCAACCAACCGCAAATTAGTCGGCAAATGAACGAGCTTGAAGCGCAATGTGGTGGTCGTTTGTTTAACCGAACTGGCCGCGGCGTCGAACTCACCGATTTAGGTCAGCATTTACTTCCTAAAATTCGTTCATGGCTGAACGTAACCGACCAACTGAATAATGAAATTTTGCATTCGACCGACACCCCGATTGGTACGGTTCGCATTGCAAGTTTGCCGTCTACGGCACATCCGTTGTTATCGACTCTCTATAAAGTCCTTCAAGAGAAATATCCCTTAATTAAACTGTCGGTACGTGAAGGGCAAGGCGTGCATTTAGAAAAATGGCTTGAAGATGGCAGCGTCGATTTAGCTATACTCTATCGGTTTAACCCAACGCCTAAACAGGGCGATGTTTACCTTACCGAAGCCGATACCTATTTGGTCGGCTGCGAAGGTGATGCGCTTACTCAGGCAAAAGAAGTCGAATTTAAAGAAGTAAGTGAGTTACCGCTAGTCACGTTTTGCAGGCCAAGTAACTGGCGCAATTTTTTAGACCACATGGCCTATGAAAATGGGGTAGAACTAAATATTGTGTTTGAAGCTGACTCGATTAGTTTGCAAACCCATTTGGTTTCCGAGTCTCGCATGTATACCATGCTGGGGCCACAAGCGTTAAAGAAGGCTAGCCAATACACCTCAATTCAAGCTGCAAAAATTATTAACCCCGCACTCAAGCGTTATATTTCTTTGTCTATTTCTAAGCACGGCTATTTAACGCCTGCGTGTAAGGCAGTGATGGAAGAAATTAGGAATTTGGCTGATTTGCTTTAATCAACCCATAACTTTATGACTGGCACTGTTGCATAGTACGCCTCATGGATTTTATAAAATCACGCGGTATCTCAGGGCTTTGTAAACTCAAACTTCCAAGTTTATGCATGAGCTTAGGAGAGTATTGGCGTTCTAAACGATGATAAATGCATGTACAGCTTGCACGGCTATGGCCAGCTGCGATGCATTTTGAGTAAAAATCACGGTGTGCATTACTTTTATAGCCAGCAGAGGCAATCGATACAAATAATAATCCACCTAGAAAAACTGAAAAATTATAAAGTGACATATATCTACTCTTGATTGTTGTTTTTCATTATCCATATCTTGGCATAACTTTTTCAGGTTCAAAACCAGTTGATATCAACCAGAGGCTTCATCATAGTTAGAACGGTTTTAGAGGTCAAATTGATTTGACATTAAAATGTCTAACTGAATACGTCATGTAGGTTTTAGAAATACATAAATATTATTAAGTAAAAATAATATATCTTACACATCATAATTATAAATAAGACAAGAAAATTATTTTAAAATAACTTTTAAATACAAAAATATTATTCTATTTATTTTGTTGATTATATTTAAGTTTATTAAAAATCTATAAGCTTCTTTGTTTGAGTGTGTTGGATCTATTTGTTAAAATAAAATGGATCATTTGTGGTTAAAATAACAGTGTTAAATAATATCTTTGATTTCTTAGACAAAATTGGTTTTGCTTCACAAAAACGGGCACTGCATATTTATCTTGCCAATCCTGAAATAAATAATCAGGTTTTTTTACAACGTGTTGATGGTTTTCATTCCATAAATGAAGGGCTTTCTGCTGAACTTATTTGTTTATCAACAAATCCTTATATTCCTTTAAAGAAGTTTATAGGTTGTCAGGTTGCAGTAGAACAAGTAACAGATTCGGGCACATTATTTAGAACGACAGGAATTATTACAGGGGCGAGTCAAGGACAAAGTGATGGCGCACTTTGCCTATATAAACTGACTATGCAAGATGCAACCAGTTTATGGCACAAACGACGTAATAGTCGGGTGTTTATGAACAAAAGTGCTGTAGAAATAATTGAGCTTATTTTTAAAGAATGGCAACACAAAAGTCCTTTATTTGCTGCGAGTTTACAATTAGATAGCAGTGGCTTAACCAAGAGTTATGATATTCGACCTTTTTCTATGCAGTCGAATGAAAGTGATTATGCGTATTTAACCCGTCTCATGCGGGAAGAAGGGATCAACTGGTTAATTGATGAATCAGAGACTATGGTCTTGAGCAATAGCCAGACGATTGGGCCTCAAAAACTACGCCTTATTGATCATAATCATGAGTATAAAGTCTTAGAGCGCCGAGCTATTCGCTATCATAGAAGTGATGCAACTGAACAAAATGACAGTATTACCAGTTTTATTGCACAAAGACAGTTGCAACCCACGGCAATCCATCTTCAACGTTGGCAATCAGATAACTTAAGTCAAGAAGATGCAAGTGGCAGTGTTTTAAGCGCACATCAGCATAGTTCACAACGTGATAATGAAAGTTTAAGTCTTGAACAGGCATGGACAATTGCACCTGCTTGGATTACGGACTTAAACGGAGAAGATCAGGCAACTACTTCAAGTAATAGTCAGATTGAAAAACTCAATAAACAATTAAATCAATATCAAGCTTTACAGGCAAAATATTTTATTGCTCAAAGTAGTGTACGGGATGCTCAAGTTGGCTATTGGTTTCAGTTAAATGAACACCCTGAACTTGAAAGAAATCATGAAATTTCTGATAAAGAATTTTTGATTTTAAGTAAGCGGTTTTATAACCAGAATAACCTGCCTAAAGATATACGTGATCAAGTTGAGCAACTATTAAGTTTGAGCTATTGGCAAGTCAGTCATGATCGAGCGCAAGAACGACAAGGCAATGAACTCATGGTTGTACGCCGCTATATTGATATTGTTCCAGAGTTTGAGCCATTAATACATCGCCCCTCGGCCCATGTGCAACGAGCCAAAGTAGTGGGTTTAGATGGAGAGGAAATTCATGTAGATGAATGGGGGCGTATCAAGGTTCGTTTTTTATTTACCCGTACCGATGATCATCAACATGATGGAGGTGCAGGAAGTAATGACAATGATACTGACTCGGCTTGGGTAGATGTATTAACTCCATGGGCAGGGGAAGGATACGGTGCTCGCTTTTTGCCACGAGTGGGTGAAATCGTTGTAATTGACTTTTTTGATGGAAATATTGATCGTCCATTTGTTACAGGCCGAATTCATGAAGGGCAACGGTCACCCACAAAATTTGATATTAAAGGTCAGCTACCCGATACCAAAAAGTTAAGTGGTATTCGCTCTAAAGAGGTAGGTGGGTCTGGATTTAACCAACTTCGTTTTGATGATACGACTGGGCAAATTAGTACTCAACTCCACAGTAGTCATGGGGCGAGTCAGTTAAATCTAGGTAACTTAAGTCATCCTAAAGACAGCGCTACAAGCGAAGGTCGGGGAGAAGGCTTTGAACTTAGAACTGATCAATGGGGAGCTGTACGCGCAGGTGACGGTTTACTGATTTCAACATATAAACAAAAAAATGCAGCTCATGATGCGCTTAATCTAGAGCAGACGATTGCTGATTTAAAAACACATAAAGGATGGAATACAGTTCTAGAAGATAATGTAAAAGAACATAAAGTCATGGCACTAGATGCTTTAGCGACATTGACAAAAAGTATTGAGGCTTTAGAGGCAGCAGGTAAAGAGGCTGAAGTTCAAACGTTAAAAGAAGCGATTATTATTCTAACGAGTCCAGCAGATATTACCTTAAACTCATCTAAAAATATTCTTCTTCAAAGTCAGTTAAATACTCATATTTCAGCTAAAGAAAATATTAATTTGATGAGTGATCAAAATACGGTTTTAGCAAGTCAAAAGAAACTAAGTCTTTTTTCTTATGAAGACCTTATGCAAATTATTAGTGCCAAAGGAAAGTTAGAAATACAAACTCATGAAAAATCAATTGAAATGATTGCGAATGAGGTTGTTAAAATTTTGTCTGTTAAATCCAATATTGAACTTACTTCGCCAGAAGAAATTACTTTAACTGCTAAAGAATCCCAAATCAAAATTAATGGAAGTGGTGTATTTATTACCACCTCTGGAAAATTTGAAGTTAAAGCAGGTCAGCATGTCTTTTTGAGTGGTGCAAAGGCTGACTTACCAAAACTAACGTGGTCATTTAAAGAAAAAACGGCGAGTTGTATGAAGAACGCGAGTGAATCACATGAAGCCTTCGTTGGTTTTGAGGGATAGTCATGGAAATTTTTACTCAATCGCCAGATTTTTTGGAAAATATATTTGCACCTACAGAAGAGGTTGATGAAAGCTTTTATTATTTTTTAATCGATAGTAGTTCTTTTTCAGGTGTGGATAGCTTTTGTAAGGATTTTCCATTTGATGGTGGGCAGAAAATAAACCTCTACTCAGATTTTTCTGAAAATCTACAAGAAAATGGAGCACTACTTTATTCTTTTACTCATGAAGAATGCATTAAGAATATTGAGCTAATTAAAAACATTAGAGACCAAGGTGGGCTGAATTTCTTCACTTCTTATTTTGAAATTGAACAAATTAAAGAACATCTTGATGAACTTATGGAAATTAAGCAACCTAATGGAAAAAGTGCTTTATTTCGATTTCAAGACAACTTTGCTTTTCATGCAACGGTAAGTGTATTGAATGAGTTGAAATGGAGAAAAATCTTATCATTTAAAATTAACTATTGGATTTGGCAAAATATTGATAATACTTTTCATCGTTTAGATAATGTTCCAACCAATCGCTCCATTCTTACGACATTAAGTTTTTCAGAGGATGAGTTTAAAGAGATTAATATTAATCTTAAACCAATGCGACTAATGCCTCTATTAAAAGAATATGATGAAAATTTAAAAGAGTTACCTTTTTATCAGCTCTATGAAATAGCAATAAACTTGCTTAAAGAGGCTAAAAAACAACAGTTGATCAGTTTTGAAGATGAAATTTTATTTAGTACTTTATATCACAAATTTGGTGAGTTCTTTCTTGCCGAAGGGCCTTTTAAAAAAGCTTTAAATAAAACTCAAATGACAGCAATGAGTTTTCAAAAAACGACTGATGAAATTGATTTAGAAGAGCTGGACGATTGGTATAAAAGATATCAAGAAGTTCAAGTCTAAATATATTTATTACAGAGATCATACATTGATAAAACCTCTAAAAATATTATGTTGTGCAGCAATACTTCCGTTCATGGTTGCCTGTCAGGCGGAAACGGTCGACTTAACTTTCTTAGTTTATAACTATAGTACGGAGGGGCTTGGCGAAATTCAGGTCAACGGTAAGGGAAGTACGATTGCTGATGGAGCAGAACGATTAGGCAGTGTAGGAGAGGCTGGAACAGCTTGTTGTGTTCATTTAATAGCAAACAGTGATACTGCCGATGTAAGCTTTTATACTGATCAAGGCGATGGCTATAAGCAGTACCATATTAAAGTTCTCGTAGAAAACCTCAAAGACACTCCCCAATCATATGCAGTTTTACATTATTTCCCAAATAATACAGGGGTAATTGAGGTCTCAATGCGTAGACCAAGTTTCCGTAAGGATTTATTTGATAAAGCACTAGGGAATAAAGCAAAAAATATTCAGTTAGATTCTCCAACAATGTGGAATACGATTCCTGAAAATGTAGCAGCCCGAATAGAGTATCCAGATTAAATACGACAAATTGGAATGAAATAATGAAGAATATTTTGAAATTAATACTGTCGGCAGCAATATTGCCGCTAATGGTTGCCTGTCAGGCCGAAACGGTCGATTTAACATTTATGGTTTATAACTATAGTACGGAGGGGCTTGGCGAAATTCAGGTCAATGGTAAAGGAAGTACTATTGCTGATGGAGCAGAACGATTAGGTAGTGTAGGTGGTTCAGGATCAGCTTGTTGTGTTCATTTAGTGGCAAACAGTAATACTGCCGACGTAAGCTTTTATACAGATCGGGGTGATGGTTATAAGCAGTACCATATTAAAGTTCCTGTAGAAAACCTCAAAGATACTCCCCGTTCTTTTGCGGTTTTACATTATTTTCCAAATAATACGGGGGTAATAGAGGTTTCAATGCGTTGGCCAAGTCCACGTAAAGATTTATTTGATAAAGCTTTGGGTGAAAAGGCTAAAAAGATTGTATTGGACTCTCCTGAAATGTGGAGCACTATCTCGGAAAATGAAGCAGCTCGAATAGAGTATCCCGATTGAAATTTTATAAATATCAAGACAACAGTTATGACTCAAGCAATACAAAATGAAACCCGTTCCGTGAGAGATATGCTTATAGCTGCCAAAGTTTTAGCAAAAGATGGTAAGGCTACAGAAAGCCCCTGTAAAACCTGTCATGTGCCGGTTTGGGTCAGTTTCTTTTTTGATGGTACAGGAAATAATAAAGATGTTGATGCGGCAACTTTAAACCAAAGCAATGTAGTCGCTCTTTTTGAAGCTCATAAACAGGCTCCATTAAATGGAATTCAAAAATTTTATTATGAAGGTTTAGGTACACAGTTCAGGTTTGATAAATACTCAGTAGTGGACTCAGCAAAAATAACTGCTGCTGCACGAGGTTTACAGGGTAAAAAAATTGATATTACCGATGCTGAGTGGCGTAAACATGGTTATAGCGAGAGTGGTAAAGGTGTACAAGGAGCTTTGGGGTTAGGTGTTGCATTAGGCATACAACAACGTTTACAGAAAGCTATTTTTGAGTTAGTTGCTTATTTGGATGATATTTATAAACAAAAAGGAATTACTGAAATCAATATTTCTGCTTTTGGGTTCTCACGTGGTGCAACAGAAGCTCGTATTTTTATGAACTGGTTACAGCATGCCCCGAATGTGACTACCCAAGGCGCAGGCAGTAGCAAAAAATTGTTTTATAGAGGTAAACCATTAAAAGCAAATTTTTTAGGTATTTTTGACACAGTAGAGTCAATTGGTAATGCTGGGCAAAATAAAAATCCTGAGTTATATAGAACACGTATTGAAGACTATATAGAGCATAGTATGCACTTGGTCGCGTCTCTTGAAATGCGGCAGTCTTTTCCTTTAACTCCCACAGGTAAACCTACGGCAAATACTGTAAAAGGGCTTATTCATGACCAAAAGGTTTACCCTGGTGTACATTCTAATGTCGGGGGAGGTTATATGCCTATGGAACAGGCACGTATTTTAGGTTTGTCTCGTATTACTTTACATGCTATGTATAACCGTGCCTGTGCTTATGGATTAAAATTTTTTACCCTGAATGAATTAAGTGCTTCCAAGCAACGTAAAATAGTTTTTACAAGATTTTATGCTTTTGATTCCAAATGGCAACAAGATTTAAATAATTTTATGGGATATGTCAAAGGAGGAACCTCTTTTGAACAGCAAATGCAGAGCCAAATAGCGTTATATCATCAATGGATACGCGAAGGTGGATATGCTCGTTTTATTCATCGTAAAACGAGAGAGCGAATCGGCCGAAAAGAAAAAATCACTGCTATAACAAAACTCAATGATGGCTTGTTTGAAAATATTCGTCAGGCCCTAAATGTTTATGTACCAGAAGGTGCAAGACCGTATGATGTGATAAAAGGCAGAGATCGCAAAAGTACTTTACCAAAAGAAGTGATTTACTATTTTGAAAACTATGTTTGTGATTCAGTCGGTGGCTTTATTGCTGAAGCCAGTGACTTCCAAGCAATTCTCAATGATGGTAAAGCACCTAATTATTTTATCTCTAGAGGAATCGTTCGACCTACTTAATTCAATAAAGCAATTTGTATTATTCCTAAACAAGAGATATCGCAAACGCAGTTTATTGATGCTTATGAACAAGCTCAACAGACAGATAGCTTTTTAAATGCATCTTAGAGATGCATTTAAAATACCTTAGCTTTAAAAATAAAAAAGCTAATTACATTGTATCTTGTGTAAATACAATCTGTCTTAAAATGAATAGCTAGGTTTTTACATAAAGATCTGTTGTTATAAAGACGGAAGTTTATATTAAATTTCTGACAAAAAATTTCTAATTAAAAAACCAGTATTTGATAGGAAGTGTAATGACAGATACCCCAATTAAAAAAGACATAGAAAGTACATGGGCAATATGTCGAGATCCTGTTTTACTCACCATGGTGGGTGGGGCAATTGATACTATTGGCTTTATTGCATTGTTTGGCTTTTTCACCGCGCATGTGACGGGAAACTTAGTGTTGGCAGGGGCAGCATGGGTTAAAGGTGGCTCGGGTTTATGGATTAAGCTTGCGGCTATTCCACTATTTATTTTGACTGTTGTCATTACCAAACTGTTGATTGACCGCAGTCAGGTCAAGCACAAGACACTGTCTTATTTATTTTTATTTGAAGCTATTTTTCTATGTGCCTTTATGGTGGCAGGGCTTTACTTTGAGCCATTTAAAGATCCTGATGCACTAACAGTTGTAGTAACGGGTGGGCTAGGTTTAATTGCTTTGGCTATTCGTAATACATCAAGCAAAACCCTCATTAAAAATATTAGCCCAAGTACTATGATGACAGGCAACACTACCCAGCTTGGGATTGATATTGCTAACTTGCTTAAAAATAATAATGCGGCTAATCGGGCAAGTTTGCTTAAAAGTGCCAGTATTGTAATTGGCTTTGTGATTGGTGCTTTCTTAGGGGCGATACTTTATGTCTATTTTGATTTCTGGAGTGTAGCGCCGTTTATCTTACCAATTTTGTATTTTTCATATTTAGCTTCACAGCAAAAGTTCAACCAAGCTTAATTCGAAAAAATAACAAATTAGCCTGAATTAAAATGAGTTCAGGCTTTTTTTCGTAATAAAGGAAAATGAAAGCGGAGTCGAAATTGTTCGTTCACTGCTTTACAGGCATAATGACCAGATGGGGAATACATTCGATTAAGGAAGGCAGAATGACAAAGTCTTACCATTATTCAATCATAACAATAATGGCTTTGCTCAGTGGCTGTCAGGTCATTCATTTAAAAGAAAGTAATTTAAGCAATGCTTTAAAAAGTAAGAATGAAAGTATTCTAACCGACGGCACCTTAAGTCATCAAACCCAAAACTTACTGTATTTGGTCAAAGAAGATGAAAAAACTTGCCTACAAAATTTTGATGATTGTTTAAAGAAAATTCAGAGCCTGTCCGAAAATAGTAGCCGAGAAGAACGCTATGCCGCGCTGAGTGAAATTTACCTGGCAAAAGCTTTAGATGTCGGGCGTAGTAGCCAGTGTAACGTCATTAATAAAAGTAACAGTTGCGTTGAGCAAGAGTTAGCGCTGTTCGATAAAAGCTTACGCTATAGTTATGTCTATTTATTTGATTCTGAAGAGTCACCGTTTGATCGGGTATTTGACCATCGCCAAAATCAGGTACGTATTTTTTATAACGTGGCCTTGTCAAAGCTTATGACCACGTATTTTAATCATTTAAATACGCATCGTTTTCCGCCATTGCTGAAAGCAGATGGGCATGAGTACCATGTCAATTTTGACCACGCGTTAGATGTACAAAAAATTGAAGTCGATACTTTTCGCTCCAGCTATAACATGAACTTTTCCGGTTTTAATACCGTCAACCGTAAGGATGGTTTGGGGGCAGAGTTTATTGTTGGGCGTAAAGAAAATGATGTGAATCACGGCTTCATTTTAGACCCAGATAATTTTTATGCTCACCAAGCCAACCCTAATATTCATTTACCACGCTTCTTTCCAGCCACTGCTATTGCATACCCAAAACAAAAAGCCACAGCCGATCAGGTGATTGCTGGGGCAGAGTTAGAAATTGCGATGTTCGATCCATATCGACAAGACCGTGTAAAAATTGAAGGTGTGGACTATCCACTGACTGCAAACTATTCGGCTCCTTATGGGCTTTGGTTGTCGAAATATAATTTAGGTGCGGCAGGTTATTGGTCTTTAATTAATAAAGAAGCCAATTTAATCATGCCGCATTTATATATGCTGGAACCTTTTAACCCGAATAAGAAAATTATTGTGTTTGTTCATGGTTTAGCAAGTAGCCCAGAGGCGTGGGTGAGCCTAACCAATGACATTATGGGCGATGCTGAATTAAGGAAAAATTATCAGGTTTGGCAGGTGTTTTATTCAACCAATATGCCAATTTTTGAAAGTCGTTTTCAGATTTATTCTTTGCTGAATCAGGCTTTTCAAAACATTGCCAAAGACAGTTATGCTGCACACGATGCAGTGCTGGTCGGGCATAGCATGGGTGGAGTGATTAGCCGTTTACTGGTGAGCAATGCCGATGTTTCAGAGCAAGCCATGCAAAAAATGAATGAAGCACAGCTAAACCGTTTAAAAGAAAATCCAGTAATTCAAGAGCGTTTTCAGTTCAAAGCTTTGCCATATTTTAATCGAGTTGTGTTTGTTTCGGCACCGCATCATGGTACAGACTACGCTGACCGATGGTTTACCCAAATTGCCCGCCGTATTATTCGTTTGCCCGCTGATTTTTTTATTGCGGTTGAAATGCGAGATGAGAAAAATACAAAACTCAGAAAAGGCTTAATTGAAAATGGGGCGAGTAATTTAAGTCGCTCTTCTAACTTTATGCAGTTGACTCAAGCCATTCAACCATCGCCACAAGTGGTCTATCACTCGATTATGGGCAATATTAACGGGACAACTGATAAGTTAAAAAGCAGTGATGGAATTGTGCCTTATCAAAGTTCACACTTGGGTGGTGAACAGTCAGAACTAATTATTAAAGGTGGACATTCGATTCAAACTAGCCCTGAGGCAATTTTAGAATTACGCCGTATTTTACGATTGCATTTAAAGCAGTCGCAGCTTTCAAAGTAGAGAGTTTTATTCTTAGAAAACCACTGCTGAACTGGGTCAACAGTGGTTGAAATAATTAATTTAGCTGATTTTGTTTGAGCGATTTTTTATGCTCAAAGTAGCTGATTGAAAAAATAATCAAGCCGACCAAATACAAGACACCAGACAACAGCAGTAAGTCTAAACCTGCTGCATAGAGTAACCAAAGCGCATAGATTGAAGCGACACTTGCAATCGCAATATGCGGCATGCGTTTATGGCGAATGGATTCTTTAAGGTAAAAAGCTGACACCAGAAAATAAGGCAGCAAAATCATGACCGATGAAATCAATAAAAGCTGAGTGTAGTTTTTATTGAAAAAATACACGGCGATTAAAGAACCTTGTACGACCAGTGTCGTCAACCAAAGTGATGAAATGGGTACATTATTTTGGTTATTCTTTAAAAATAATTTCGGGAAAGCACCATTTTTTGCAGCTAAAAATGGAATTTCAGTGGCAAATAAGGTCCAACTTAAGTAAGAGGATGCAACTGAAATAATCAACCCGATGGTAATAATGATGGTACCCGGCAAGCCAATCAGTTGCTGTAAAATGGTCGCCATAGATGGGTTATGCATGCCTGCAAGGGCTTCACGACTCGCCACCCCATAAGCCAATACTGTCACCATCACGTAAAAACTTAATGCTAGCAAAACACCTAAAATAGTTGCTTTACCAATATCATGACGTTTTTTTGCACGCGATGATAAAACTACAGCACCTTCAATACCGGTAAATACCCAAAGGGTAATCAACATCAGGTCTTTCACTTGCTGCCAAAGTGGAACTTGCAAAGAAAAGTCATGTAAGTTGAGTTTGAATAGATCAAACTTAAAGGCAATGAAGGTAAAGAAGATGAAAACCACCATTGGAATAATTTTGGCAATGGTTGCCAGTAAATTCACAATCGCCGCTTCTTTAATGCCTCGACTCACTAACCAGTGTACCAGCCATACAAAAATGCTTGAGCCAATCAGTGAATAGAGTGTATTACCTTCACCAAAAATAATATGGTCTTTGCTGTCGGTAAACATGCCGACGCCTGAAAAGGCAATCACCACATAACCCACAATACCAATGGTAGTACACAACCAATAGCCCCACGCCGAGCAAAACCCGATCAGGTCCCCAAAGCCTTCGCGTGCATAGTTATAAATACCGCCGTCAAGGTCTGGTCGTTGACGCGTTAAATGCAACAATGAGAGGGCCAAGAAAATAATGCCGACCCCAGTAATGAGCCATGCAACAAGAAGGGCAGAGCCGTTGGCAACTTGAGCCATATTTTGGGGAAGACTAAATACGCCTGACCCCACCATAGAACTAAAGACCAGCGCTGTAAGAGACAATAATCCGATTTTGGCAGCAGACATGGCATTTATTCTTTAAAAAATTGAGAAAGTTCAGCAATGTGTTCTGGCCCGATACCACAGCAACCACCCACTAAACTTGCACCTGCTTGCTGCCATTGTTTAGCAAAACCTAGATAAGCTGGAGCATCTAAGTCTTTACGAATTTCATCGAGACCATCGTTGGCAGTAGCGCTTTCATCTTGCGGTGGGAACGCGTTGGCATAAGCACCAATCTGCACCGACTCTGGAATGAGTCCTTTAATTTCATTAATTGCTTGCAAGATCACTTCAGGTTGGCAGCAGTTAAACAATACTGCTTTGGCATTTGATTGTTTGATGAAATCAGCCACTTGTTGCATATTTTCGCCTGAACGAAGGAGTGCTTGTTCTTGTTTAATCTCATCTTGCAACGTAAATGACACCCAATAGTCCTTACCATCTTGTGGTAATAACGCATGTACTGTTTCAACTTCTTTTAAGCATGATTGGGTTTCTGCTAACCAAAAATCAACTTCCGGTGCCAAGGTATTAATGATGGGTTCTGCAAGGTTTTTAGCCTGTTCAGGTTGGAACAAGTCGGCACGGTAAGAACCAAATAACGGTGGTAAGCAGCCTGCAATTTTGACATTTTTGCCGCTTTCTTTAACTGCATTTTTTGCTTGTTCAATCGCAACTTTAATTAAACGCACGCCGTCAGTTTCAAAGCGTTCTTGTCCAATATGAAATGGCACAACAGCATAGTTGTTAGTCGTAATGACTTCTGAACCAGCGTTAATAAAATCGAGATGTACTTCTTTTACTGTTTCAGGAGCTTCAATGAGTGCGAGAGCAGACCACTCTGGTTGACGAAACGGAGCGCCACGACGGGCCAATTCACGGCCTAAACCGCCATCTAAAATTTTCATAAATTACAACATAAAGGGAGAAAAATAATTTAGCTAATCTAGCGTGTAGATGGATCGTATTCAATCGCGAATATGCTCGATATATTTCTAAATAAATTAGATTGTTATGAATATTTTTTCTTAAAAGGATTTCTGTAGACGATGTTCAGTTTTACTGATGAACTTCATGTGAAAAAGATTACGTATTTATTTGAAAATATAGACTAAAAAATAATCTTATAACGCGCCATATTGTTGCCAACTTTCACCAGTGTGCTGAGTTTGATAATACGCTTTAAGCTGTTCAAGCTGCATAATGTGTATGCCTGACCAAATTAATAAACTGATGAATATTAAAACTTTAGATAAGCGACGAACTTTTTCTAGGCGAGCAAAAGCTAACAGTACAAAAAATAAGGCAGGTAAAAATATAAAGAATTGAACAGGGGAGAAAAATAAATGAGCAGTACTAAAATATAACGCTACTGCACCCATCAGCAGATTTAAAACAGAACATAGCTTTTGATATTTACCGAGCTTAAAAGAGAAGGCAGTTATGACAAGTAACACCGCTGAGCTGATGTAAATTGCTGTGCCGCCAATCATCCACATATAAAAACCGCTTACCAAAAGATAAGCCAGCAGTAAAACAAGCACGAGCTTAAAACCAAATGACAAGAGGCGAGGTGATGAGTTTAAAGGCTTCATAGTGAATCTAAATATCTCAACTGAGGTCTTAAAAAACAAAAGGACGAATCGAAATTCATCCTTTTGATATTTTACTTATACATCGTCAAACTTAGTTTGCTTTTGCAACTGGGGCAGCAGCAGTTTCATCGTTTGCAGCTTTGAACGGAGATGTGTAGTTCAAGCCAAGCGTAGAACTTGTGTATTGACGAACTTTGTCGAGTAACACAGGGTCTTTGCTTAAGTCTTGCTTATAAGACACTACAATTTCATGAAGCTTCTGATTCCACTTACCTTCAGTTTGCTGAGGGAAAGCTTTTTCAAGTAAGTTAAGCATGATGTATGGAGAAGTCGAAGCACCCGGAGACGCACCTAACAATGCAGTTACAGCACCATCTTTAGACGCAAAGATTTCTGTACCGAATTGAAGCGTTGCTGGTTTACCTGGCTCTTTCTTGATGATCTGAACACGTTGACCACCTTGGCTTAAACGCCAGTCTTCAGCTTTCGCATCTGGGTAGTACTTACGAAGTTCATTTAGACGGTCTTCATCTGACATCATGACTTGGCTCACCAAGTATTTAACAAGATCAAGGTTTTCCAAGCCAACAGTCGTCATTGGTAAAACGTTGTTTTTGTTGGTTGATGCAAGTAAATCAAGCTGAGAACCATTTTTCAGGAACTTGTTTGAATACGTTGCAAATGGGCCAAACAATACATATTTTTTACCGTCGATATAACGTGTATCAATATGTGGTACAGACATTGGAGGCGCACCAAGTTCAGCACGGCCATATACTTTCGCTGTGTGTTCAGCAGTAATTTTTGGGTTGTCAGTAATTAAGAACTCACCACCAACAGGGAAGCCAGCATATTGTTTAGCTTCAGGTAAACCGGTAAGTTGCAATAATTTAACTGCTGCACCACCTGCGCCGATAAATACAAAACGTGTTTTAACGTGATCTACTTTACCAGTTTTCAAATTTTTGAAAGACACAGTCCAAGTTTTGTCATCATTTTGGCTGATGCCAGTCACTTCAGTTGATGTCTGTAATTTGAAATTCGGGTTTTGATTTAAATGACTTACTAATTGTTTAGTGATTGAACCATAGTTCACGTCAGAGCCAACATCCATACGGGTTGCTGCAACTTTTTGACTAGGGTCTCGGTCATTCATCACTAAAGGTGCCCATTGTTTAATCACAGCTGGGTCTTCAGTAAATTTCATACCTTTGAACAACGGGCTTTGGATCATGGCAGCATAACGTTTTTCTAAGAATTGAACGTTATCGCCCCAAACGAAAGCAATGTGTGGAACTGGATTAATGAATGATTTTGGTTCAGCTAAAACGCCTTGTTTTACCTGATATGACCAGAACTGTTTAGCAACTTCAAATTGAGAAGCAACTTTTTCAGCTTTGGCAATTTCCATCTTACCGTTTTTCTCTTCGGTATAGTTCATTTCCATAAAGCCAGAGTGGCCTGTTCCGGCATTGTTAAAGCCGTTTGAACTTTCTTGAGCAACTTGGTCAAGACGTTCGTACATACGAATTTGCCAGTTTGGTTCAAGCTCAGTGAAATAAGTACCGAGAGTGGCACTCATGATGCCGCCGCCAACAAGAACAGCATCAACAACTGGCTCATCTTTTGCAGTTTCAACTTGTTTTGACGTTGTTGGTCTAAACAAGAATGCAATACCTGCAATTAGAATAAGAATGATTAATACCAGAAGGTATTTCAAAAACTTTTTCATGTAAGGGGGACCTTAAAATAAGTTATTTGAGTCACTTAAGGTGTGAGGAAACCTAGACAGCGTATCCAGACAAAACGGATATAAATGCGAAAGTAAATTCTCAAAATTAGAGAACTTCGAAAAAAATAAAAATTACTTGGGATTATCGCAAACACTCTATATTTTAGACTAATTTTGCATTGACAAGACAATTTTTATAATAAATGGGGTTCATCAAAATCATAAATATGATTTATATTTAATCAAATTGAGCTTTGAAAAGATAATTTAAGCCAAATATTTTTATTTAAATATTTGAAATCAAATTAATAATTTTAATTTGATTAAAGTTAAATCATTTGAAGAATATTTGCCTATAAAAATCGATTAATTTTTATTTCATATCATATTTATGTAAATAAGCTGCTCGTAAGCGCTCATTTTCTGTCATACATTGTTCTTATTAATATTGGTTATATAAAGATTAAATTAAGGGCATATCTCTGCATAAGAAATATGCCCTTTCAGATTTTATGATGCTACATAGAATGGTGCAGTTGAACGTGGTAACGCTTCACGTCCACGAATTTGGTCTGCAATTTTCTCGGCAATCATAATGGTAGTTGCATTTAAGTTACCGGTAATAATGAGCGGCATGATAGAGGCATCGACAACACGTAAACCACGCATACCGTGGATGCGACCTTGACCATCTACAACAGCCATTTCATCTTCACCCATCTTGCAGCTACAAGATGGATGGTAAGCTGTTTCTGCATGGTTACGAACAAAGTCATCAAGCTCTGCATCGGTTTGCAAATGTTTGCCCGGACTAATTTCTTCACCACGATATGGGTCAAGTGCAGGTTGCTGCATGATTTCACGAGTAATACGAATTGCATCGCGGAACTCGCGCCAGTCTTGTTCAGTCGACATGTAGTTAAACAAGATACTTGGATGCTCAAATGGATCTTTCGATTTAAGTTTGATACGGCCGCGTGAAGGTGAACGCATTGAACCTACATGAGCCTGGAAACCATGTTCTTTCACTGCATTACTACCGTTGTAGTTAATAGCAACTGGCAAGAAATGATACTGGATATTTGGCCATGTAAATTCATCCGAACTACGGATAAATCCGCCTGCTTCAAACTGGTTACTTGCACCAATACCTGTACCGTTAAATAACCACTCGGCACCAATTGCAGGTTGGTTATACCATTTCAAGGCAGGGTATAAAGAAACAGGTTGCTTACATTTATATTGTAAGTACATTTCTAGATGGTCTTGCAGGTTTTCACCTACGCCCGGCAAATCATGAACCACATCAATGTCCATTGATTTTAAGAAGGTACTTTGACCCACACCTGAACGTTGTAAAATTTGTGGTGACGCAATTGCGCCTGCGCATAGTAAGACTTCGCGTTTAACCAAGGCACGTTGCAAGTTGTTTTGGTCAGCACCAATAATGTATTCAACACCAATGGCTTGCTTTTGATTAAACAAGATTTTATTGGTTGTAGCGTGAGTCAGAATGGTCAGGTTTGGACGACCTTTTGCCATATCCAAATAACCACGTGCAGTGCTTGAACGGCGACCTTTTGGGGTAACTGTACGGTCCATTGGACCAAAGCCTTCTTGCTGGTAACCATTTAAGTCATCAGTACGCGGGTAACCGGCTTGTACACCAGCTTCAACCATGGCATGGAACAACACATTGTTGCCATTTTTAGGAGTAGCAACGGACACAGGACCATTGCCGCCATGGTAGTCATTTTCACCAATGTCACGGGTTTCGGCTTTTTTGTAGTATGGCAAACAGTCGGCATAAGACCAGTTTTCAAGGCCTTTATGTGTTGCCCATTGTTCTAAATCCATTGCATTACCGCGGATATAGCACATGCCGTTAATTAAAGATGAACCACCTAAACCTTTACCACGACCACATTCCATACGGCGGTTATTCATGTGTGGCTCAGGATCGGTTAAATAAGCCCAGTTATAGCGACGGCCTTGAAGAGGGTAGGCCAAAGCTGCCGGCATTTGTGTACGGAAATCCAAGCGATAATCTGGTCCACCCGCTTCTAATAATAAAACGGTGGTATCTTTGTCTTCAGTAAGACGCGCAGCGAGTACATTTCCGGCAGATCCTGCGCCAATAATAATGTAATCATATTCTTTAATATTCATAACTATCCTTTTTTTACTAACAGTTTGCCTGAGCAATCTATAAAGACTGCTCGGCATATGTGATTTAGGTTGAAGTGTTTAAAGCGATGGAGGCATTAAAAAATGCTTTGATAATCGCCAAGTTCAACTTGAATAGATTTGATACGGGTATAGTGCCCAAGCGTGGTCAAGCCATTTTCGCGGCCCACACCAGATTGTTTATAGCCACCGACTGGCATCTCGGCAGGCGATTCGCCCCAAGTGTTAATCCAGCAAATACCTGCTTCAATTTGGTGAATAATGCGATGAGCACGGCTGATGTCTTGAGTAACCACGCCGGCAGCTAAACCAAAGGTGGTATCGTTGGCACGACGGATGACTTCTTCTTCGGTTTCATAGCTTAAAATGCTCATGACAGGTCCAAAAATCTCTTCTTGAACAATAGCCATCTGGTCAGTGCAGTCGCTAAATACCGTCGGTAGTACATAAGCGCCTTTTGCAAGTTCGCCTTCTGTTGCGCGGCCACCGCCAATTAACACTTTAGCGCCTTGTTGTTTGCCTGACTCAATGAAAGACAACACTTTTTCCATGTGAGGGAAGCTAGTGAGTGGACCGAAGTTGGTGTCTTCAGCCATTGGGTCGCCAATGCGAATACGTTTTACACGTTCTACAACCGCTTTTTCAAAGTCGGCTAGAAGTGATTTTGGAACAAATACACGCGTACCGTTGGTACATACCTGACCTGAGCTAAAGAAGTTCGCCATGACTGCAATATCTGCTGCACGGTTCAGGTCGGCATCTTCACAAATAATCAGTGGAGATTTACCACCGAGTTCCATAGTCACTTCTTTTAGCGTAGAGCCAGCAGCACTTGCCATGACTTTTTTGCCAGTTTCCACACCACCAGTAAATGAGATTTTTTCAATCACAGGATGTTCAGTCAGCCACTGACCGATTTCACGACCAGCACCTTGCACCACGTTAAATACGCCGTCTGGAACGCCTGCTTCTGTATAGATTTCTGCAAGTTTAAATGCAGTGAGTGGAGTGGTTTCACTTGGTTTGAAAATCATGGCATTACCCGCAGCAAGGGCAGGGGCAGATTTCCATAAAGCAATTTGAATTGGATAGTTCCAGGCACCAATACCAGCAACTACACCTAACGGTTCACGGCGTGTATAAAAGAAACTTGATTCGCGAAGTGGAACTTGTTCACCTTGAATGGCTGTTGCAAGTCCTGCGTAGTATTCGAGTACATCTGCGCCAGTCACAATATCGACTGTAGATGTTTCGCTAAAAGCTTTACCTGTGTCGAGTGTTTCAAGACGGGCAAGCTCATCATTACGTTCACGAAGAATGTCGACAGCACGACGTAAAATACGTGAACGCTCCATGGCAGTCATGGCAGCCCAGATTTTTTGTCCTTGTTGGGCACTTTGTACAGCAGCTTCAATATCTTGTTCAGAAGCTTGCTGAAGAGTCGCGATTGTCTCGCCGTTGGCAGGGTTAATACTATTAAATGTTTTACCACTGGTTGCTTTAACGTAGCGTCCATGGATATACAATTGATGAACTTGTACATCACTCATTTTGTCTCTCCTGCAAAGGCTTGTTCGCAAATTGCAATTGCGTTTGTACATAATCGTAAGCAATGGAACGAGCAAGGTTGCTGTCAAATTCGTTATGACGGCTTAAACTGCCTCGTAACCATAATCCATCAATCAATGCTGCCAAACCTCTAGCGGCAACACTGGCCTGTTGTTCATCCATTAACTTAAGAAAATAAAATTTCAAGTTGGAGTACAGGCGTTGATCATTAATCTTTTGTAAGCGGCTTAAGTCTGGTACATGCATACTTGCTGACCAAAAGTCCAACCAGACCCGCATTGCTTTTTCATTGACCTGACTAATGTCAAAGTTAGAGTCGATAATGGCCTTAATCTGGCTCTCTGGATGCGAATCTGCTTCTGCTCTGTACTGTTCGGTTTTACGACGCAGAACATTTAACATTTCTTGCATGCAGGTATTTATCAACCCTTGTTTGTCGCCAAAATAATGGCTGACAATGCCGGTCGACAGCTCGGCTTTTTTTGCAATTTGTGCAATGGTGGTATTAGATAACCCCACTTCATAAATTACGTCGAGTGCAGCGTTCATGATTTCTTCACGTCGCACATGTTCTGGTTTTACTCTGCGTTTTGTCATGGTTGTCCACATCAGCACTTTGAGGGGTGCTTAAAATTCAACATGTTAACTTGCAGAGCATCATAGCACTTTTTTATCATACTTGTTATTGATTGAACGTTCAATCAATAACAAGTATGATATATAAAAATCAATGAATTTTTGAACAAGCTTCTAAAAATAAAGAGGTGAAATCAAAGGTTCTTAAGGATAGGATGATGCGCATAAGTACATTACTTATCACGTTATTTTGAGAAAAATACACCGATTGCAAGGAGCAATAAGATGGTGTTGAAAAGTGATGGATATTCTTCAGACCATATTCGGTTAAATCGTTTCGTATTTTGGAGTTCAGCAATCAGTATCGGTATTTTTGGCCTACTTTTTGTGCTGTTTCCAGAAAAAAGTCAGTTTTGGCTGACCTATGTACAAGAGCAAGTAAATCACTTTTTTGGGTGGTATTACATGCTGGTTATTGTGCTGTGTCTGGGTTTTGTTGGTTGGCTCGCTTTTTCAAAAGTAGGGCAGATTCCTTTGGGAAAAGATGACGACAAACCAGAGTTTAGTTATTTGGCTTGGACTTCAATGCTGTTTTCGGCAGGGATTGGTATTGCGCTACTTTATTATGGTGTGGCCGAACCTGTTGACCATTTTTTAAGACCGCCAGAAGGTGAGGCAGGAACGATTCAGGCAGCCCGTAATGCGATGACTTATAGCTTTTTGCATTGGGGGATTCATGGCTGGGTGCTCTATGCATTGCTCGGAGTTACTTTAGGTTACTTTGCTTTCAGACAAAACTTGCCATTAGCACTTCGCTCGGCGCTTTACCCAATTTTTGGAGAGCGAGTGCATGGCTTGGTGGGTGATTTTGTCGATGGCTTTGGAATTTTAGCGACGATCATTTCTTTGGTCACCAACTTGGGAATCGGAGCGTTGGTGCTGGTATCGGGCATTTGTTACTTACTGCCGCAAATTCCGGATAACTCTGCGACCTTAATTACTGCCGTGCTCATCATGATGTTCGTTGCTACGATTACGACAGTGGTGGGTATTGAAAAAGGCTTGGCATGGTTGTCGCGTATTAATTTACGTCTGCTATATGCCTTACTTTTATTTGTATTTTTAACGGGTCCGACAAACCATTTATTAAATGGTCTGGTACAAAATACGGGCGATTATCTCAATAATTTTATTGGTAAAAGTTTTGATATGTATTTGTACAATCAAAAAGCCAGTGGCTGGTTGGGTTCGTGGACTGTATTTTATTGGGCTTGGTGGATTGCATGGGCGCCTTTTGTCGGTATGTTTATTGCCCGCATTTCAAAAGGACGTACCATTCGTGAAGTAGTATTAGGTGTATGCCTGATTCCACTCGGCTTTACACTGGCTTGGATTTCGGTTTTTGGAAACACTGCAATTTATTTTATCTTGCAGCAAAAACAGAAAGTATTAGGTGATATGGTCTTAACTGATCCAGCATTATCTTTATTTAAATTACTCGAATATCTGCCGTTTAATCCTTACGTTGCTGGTATTGTTGTTGTAATTTGTTTCGTTTTATTTTTGACACCAGTTGGCTCTGGTACACTAATGATCGCTAATTTGTCCTCAAAAGGGGGCACCAATGATAGTGATTCACCGATCTGGTTACGCGTCTTTTGGTCTGTGGTAATTACCATTGTAAGTATTGGCTTGCTTCTAGCCGGTAGTTTTAACTCCATGCAAAGTGCTGTGGTGTTATGTGGTTTACCATTTTCAGTCATTATTTTGCTTTATATGTTTGGTTTAGCCAAAGCGTTAAAGCAAGATGATTTTGACCCTCAATTAGTGAAAAAACAGTTAGCTGTTTCAAAAGACATTTCAGTCCCATCGAATTGTGACCAGAATAAAGTGACCGAGGTTTTATAACCTCAATCGATCACATCTATATATTATTTTTTTGCGTTTAAAGTCGTCTTTTCATTGTTTTAAATAAGAGTGAAAAGACGAAATTAAATATTTTGTTTTTATTTTATTCCTTGAGGATTGTATGGCAACAGATAATCCAAGAGCAGTTGATGATTTAACATTATCTAAATCTAAAAAAGACCCGCTCAACCGTGTGGTTTTTTATTTTTCAGCTGTACTTATTTTAATTTTTTCTCTCGTCACGTTTTTATTCAACGATTTTGCAAATCGAGTCATGAATGCCGTGCTTCAGTGGGTAACTTCAACCTTTGGTTGGTATTATCTGCTGGCCGCAACACTCTATATGGCCTTCGTGATTTTTATTGCTTGCTCAAGATATGGCAGTATCAAATTAGGACCTAAGCATTCAAAGCCTGAGTTTAGTTTACTCAGTTGGTCTGCCATGCTGTTCTCGGCGGGTATTGGTATCGACCTCATGTTCTTCTCGGTCGCTGAACCACTATCTCATTACATGCAACCTCCGGTCGGAGCAGGGCAAACCTATGAAACAGCACGCCAAAGTATGGTTTGGACATTGTTTCACTACGGTTTAACTGGCTGGTGTATGTATGCCTTGATTGGTATGTCATTGGGATATTTCAGCTATCGTTATAATTTGCCGCTTACCATTCGTTCTGCACTTTATCCAATCTTTGGACAAAGAATTAATGGGGCAATTGGGCATAGTGTTGATACAGCTGCCGTGATCGGGACAATTTTTGGTATTGCGACGACCTGCGGGATTGGAGTAGTACAGCTGAATTATGGCCTACATGTGTTATTGGGGTTACCAGAAAATATCTGGATGCAATTTATCCTGATTGCTGTTGCGGTCGGTATTAGCGTTATTTCGGTGACATCCGGGGTCAATAAAGGCCTGCGGATTTTATCTGAAATCAATATTTATGTTTCGGTCGGGTTATTGCTGTTTATTTTATTCTTGGGAAATACCGAGTTTTTACTTAATGCCCTGGTCCAAAATATTGGTGACTATTTAACTCGTTTCCCTGCTTTAGCATTACAAAGTTTTGCTTTTGAGCAGCCTAAAGAATGGATGAGTAGTTGGACTTTCTTCTTCTGGGCGTGGTGGATTGCTTGGTCTCCATTTGTAGGACTCTTTTTGGCACGTATCTCAAGAGGGCGTACCATTCGTGAGTTTGTATGCGGTACCTTAATTATTCCACTTCTATTTACACTCACGTGGTTATCTATTTTTGGTAATAGTGCACTGCACAGCGTTATTTTTGAAGGCAACCAAACCTTAGCAGCGACGGTGTTAGCAAATCCGGCTCATGGTTTTTATGACCTGTTAGCGCAATATCCGGGCTTTACCTTTATCGCTTCAATTGCCACCGTAACAGGGCTTTTGTTTTACGTGACTTCTGCCGATTCGGGAGCGCTGGTTTTAGGTAACTTCACGACTAAACTTACTAATATTGATAATGATGCTCCACGTTGGTTAAGCGTGTTTTGGGCAGTGGCGATTGGTTTACTCACATTAGCCATGCTCATGACCAACGGTATTACCGCCTTGCAAAATGCAACTATTATTATGGGTTTGCCGTTTAGTTTTGTGATGTTCCTTGTGATGGCTGGGCTTTATAAGTCCCTCAGACTTGAAGATTACAGGCATGCTAGTCTCAGTATGAATGCAGCGCCAGTGGTAGGGAACGTGGATATTCTGAACTGGAAACAGCGTTTAACTCGAGTCATGCATCATCCGGGAACCACTGAAACACAGCGCATGCTAGATACGGTGTGTTTGCCAGCTGTTCAGGCTGTTGCTGATGAGTTGATTAAGCAGGGCATGAATGTGGACGTGCAGCAAACCCCGCTTGAAGATGAAGATACGCTTTACCATCTAGATCTGACTATCCATTTGGAAGAAGAGCAAAACTTTGTTTATCAGATCTGGCCTGTACGTTATAGCGCGCCTAACTTTAGCCAGCGTGTAAAACGAGGCAAGCAGTTCTATTTCCGACTTGAAACCTATCTTTATGATGGCTCACAAGATAATGATCTGGTCGGTTACAGTAAAGAACAGGTCATTAACGATATTTTAGATAAATATGAAAGACATATGACATTCTTACATATTAATCGTATTAGCCCCGGGAATCGTCCATTGTTCCCAGATCCACAAGCTTAAGAGGAAAATGCATGGCTTCTCCTTATCTACATTCTTTTGCTTTATTTTTCTCGTTGCTCAATCCATTTTTAATGAGCATTTATATGATTGGCCTGATCCGCCATTCAGAAGCCAAGGTGTTTAATAAAGCATTGATTCAGGGAAGTTTGATTGCTTTTGTCGTGTTCATGCTATTTGCATGGGGCGGCGAAACAATTTTTAGTAAATATCTGAATGTACGTTTTGAAGCCTTTCAGATTTTTGGAGGTCTTATCTTTTTGGTGATTGGCTACCGCTATGTATTTCAGGGTGCCGACACCATTGGAGAAATGCGTGGTGCTCCAGAACATCTGGCTGGCACCATTGCCATGCCGTTTATGATCGGCCCAGGGACTATTAGCGCTGCGGTAGTCACAGGGATTGAAATGTCAATTGGTGAAGCAGCCCTAGTGATTGCTTTTACCTTGTTTTTAACTTGCAGTATTTTGATTTTGATGAAATTTTCACATGATCATTTACGCTATAAACATGCCAAGCATATCGACCGCTATTTTGATATTGTCGGACGTTTATCCGCTTTATTAATTGGTACGATCGCCATTGATATGATCATTAATGGTGTGACAGGCGTCATTAATAAAGTTTAGCAAATCACTCATAAGAACCTGCTATGCCATTGAACATGGAATAAAATGGCATAGCATCTTCTAAAAAATTCTAAGATAAATAGAACAGCTTTAAAAAATAACTTTAAAAATAGTGCCTTAAAAAATTAAATTTTAAAAAACAATCAAAGATATTAAAAAATACGATGCTATGTTGTGGATTTAAGCATGTTTTTTTTGTGAATTATCAACCATAATGTTGACTGAGCTTGTTTTAAGACAGAGTTGAGCTATGCCTACATTAGATGAAATGACCACAGCAACTGATGATCAGTCTGAATTGACGATGTCAGTTTTGATGACGCCTGATATGGCAAATTTTTCAGGTAATGTTCATGGTGGTACGATTCTAAAACTACTAGACCAGGTCGCTTATGCTTGCGCAAGTCGTTATTCGGGTGGCTACGTGGTGACTTTATCTGTAGATAAAGTAAATTTTAAAGAACCTATTTATGTAGGTGAGCTGGTGACCTTCTTGGCAAGTGTGAACCATGTAGGTCGTACTTCAATGGAAGTCGGAATTCGTGTCGAAGCCCAAAATATCCAGAAGCGGACAGTGCGCCATACCAATAGTTGTTATTTCACGATGGTTGCTGTTAATGAACAGGGCAAGCCATGTGAAGTACCTCAATTAAATCTCAATACAGAGTGGAAGCGTTGCCGCTTTGAAGCTGCTGAGCATCGTAAAGTTTTACGTCTGCAAGAAAACCACAACCCATCTTGTAGCATGTATAAGAAAACTTCTTAAAAAAGATTGAATTAAAAAAGGATCGAACCGCAGCATGGTTCGATCCTTTTTTTCTTTACCAAAATTCAGCGTCCATTTTTCATTTCAGTAAAATTATCTCTGAGCTTGGAGGAGAATGCTGAGAGAATTAACGAGTTGCAGGAGCAGCTTCAGAAGCAGAACCCACAGCATCAGATGCAGCATTTGCAGTGTTTGCTTGTTCTTGAGTTGAAACAACAACTTTTTCTTCACCAGCAGTGTTATGTGCTTGGTCGTGCTTAGAAGCAGCAAAAGTTGAAGCAGCAGTTAAAGCAAGTGTAGTAGCGAGTAAAGTTTTAGCTAATTTCATTTTATGGCATCCTTAAATTTCATTTAAAAATAAATTAAACCTAATCGTTCATACATACCTGAAACCTGTATGGCTGAATGACTAAGCTAGGACACATGCTAAGCCGAGCTTGGTATTACATCAATTAACTTAACAATCTATTACGGCTATCTTAACAATATGAAATATACGGGTCATTTATGTGAGCAATCTGTAAAATAAAAGGGCTTAAATACACCTTAAAATGTGAAAAAATATTTCTTATCGAGTAAAAAAAAGCCAACTGTGTTACGTAAACCTAACACTCTGGCATGAATTGTGAATGCGCCTAAATAGAATATTCCGTTTGAATTATAATTATTCAGAGTTAATATAGATTTTAAATGAGATGTATGTCACATATTAACTATTTTGGCCTGATAATTGAAAAGTATATCTTCAAAGTTAAAAATCATTTTCATGCTACTTAAACAGTGATATATCTTTCTTAGTTTTTTAAACCTTGTTGATTTGAGCTGCTTGTGAAACTGATAGCCCCAAAAACTGTTCCCACCCATATTATTTCTGGTTTTTTAGGGGCAGGAAAAACCACATTATTACAGCATTTATTAAGCCAAAAACCTAAAGATGAGGTTTGGGCTGTATTAATGAATGAGTTTGGACAAATTGGAGTAGACCAACAACTCTTACCTCAAGATGCAGGATATGCAGTCAAAGAACTATTAGGGGGCTGTCTATGTTGTAGCAGTCAATTGCCGATGCATATTGCTTTAGCACGTCTTTTGAGTGAACAAAAGCCAGACAGGCTGTTTATTGAGCCGACTGGACTTGGGCATCCTTCTCAGTTATTTGACCAACTGACTGAGCCTCATTGGCAAAGTAGTTTAGCCATGCGAGCACTGATTACTGTGGTAGATGGTAGTCGTTTGCATGATACCAATTGGGTTAAACAAAACCTTTATGAAGATCAGTTAAAAGCTGCTCAAATTGTGGTGGTGTCACATATCGATGTGATGACTTTTGAAGATGATCAGGCGCTTGAACTATTAAAAGACGAATACCAACCTTATCACCAAGAGTGGATTAAAATTGAACATGGTCAGTTAGCCTTAAATAAAATTGATGTGGCTGCTCGTTTAACCGAGCGATCTATACAACCTTTACTTAAACTTCAAAAGCAAATGACTGAAACCGAAGTCGTAAGAGAAATTCAGCAATTACCTTATCATTATGTCGAGTCAGCGCAAGGTTATATTGTGGCTGGTTGGAAGTTGCCTAAACGCTGGAAATTCGATTTTTATAATTTGCTAGATTTATTATGTGCGCAGCAAGACTGGCTTCGAATTAAGGGAATTTTTAACACAGATCAAGGGTGGAAAGTTTTTAACTTTAATCCTGATCAGTTTAATTATAAGTCTGGTGAAGAGGGCATTGATAACCGTATTGAAATCATTAGCGAACATCACCATAATTGGTTGGCTTTTGAAACAGCATTACTTGCCTGTCAGCTTGAAGAGTAGAGAACATTAAACCAAAAGTAATTCAATGTTCTCTGAAGAGTGGGATTAAGGTTTGCGATCTAACACAGCTTTAGCTTGCGCATGGTCAATATCTTTTTCCCAGTGAGCAATCACTACGGTCGCGACACAGTTACCAATTAAGTTGGTACAGGCACGAATAATTCCAATAAACCAGTCGACTGAAAGTAGCAGCACTAAGCCAATTGCAGGGAGACTTGGTATCACTGAAAGTGTGGCTGCAAGAATAACTAAAGCCGACCCGGGAATACCGTGAGCGCCTTTAGATGTAATGAGCGAAACCAGCAAAATAGCCAGTAAGTCATGCATAGATAAATTAATATTGCAGGCTTGCGCAATAAAGATCACCCCTAAAGTTAAGTAAATTGAAAACCCATCCAAATTAAATGAATAACCCGTTGGAATAACCAAACCGACAGTTGAATCTTTGATTCCCAAATTTTTGAGCTTTTTCATAATTTGAGGAAGAACAGAGTCAGAAGAAGCTGTACCTAAAACAATAGCGAGTTCATCTTTAAAATAACCCACAAATTTGAAAATGTTGAAACCAGCAAGTTTTAAAATCGAACCTAAAACAATAACGACAAATAAAATGCAGGTTGCATAAAACAGTAAAACCAAATAACCCAATTGTAAGAGTGAATCTAAACCAAATTTAGCAGTGGTATAGGCCACTGAACCGAATACACCAATTGGAGCTAAACGAATAATAAGTCCCATAATTTTAAAGAAGACTTCCGAAAAAGCTTCAAGCGCTTGACGTACCAGCTCTGCTAAATGTTTTGGAATTAAAAGTAGGGAAACACCAAATAAAATAGCGATCAATAAAACCTGTAAAATATCGCCGTTTGCAAAAGCAGCAGTGAAGGTCTTCGGAATAATATTGAGTAGAAATTCCGAACCTGTATGCATCTCGTGGGCACGTTCGGTATAGGTACTTAAATCTTTTGCATCTAAATGACTAATATCGATATTCATACCGACGCCCGGTTTAAATACATAGGCCACAATAATGCCTAAAATTAAGGCAATACTGGTGACCACTTCAAAATAGAGAATAGTTTTTGCACCGACTTTGCCCATTTTTTTAATGTCGTTTGCACCATAGATTCCCAGTACAACAACACAAAATACAATTGGTGCAATAAGCATCTTAATTAAAGAAATAAAACCATCACCTAATGGCTTTAGAGAAAGGGAAAAATCATGAAAGCCGATTCCAACTGCAACTCCAAGAAAGAGAGCACACAGAACCTGTAAAAATAAACTACGCTTGAGCTTTAGCCACATAAGTCATCAATTTTAGCAAGAGGAAAATATCTCTCTCTAAAGCAAAAAGCCGGCCAACTATAAAATAAGCTGAGCGTTTTGGAAGAATATGCAAATTTCACATGACTATGCCTTGCATTGTTCAGTTTTTTTATAATTTTTTACCTAAAATCGAGTATCCTTAGCGCCAAATTTTTGGACATATTAATCATGGCGCTTAAAGCAACAATTTATAAGGCAGACTTGAATATTGCCAATATGGATGACCATATTTATGGTGATTATCAACTGACGCTTGCCTTGCATCCTTCGGAAACTTTAGAACGCTTAATGGTTCGTTTGATGGCTTTTGCCCGTTTCGCAAGTGATGAGCTTGAGTTTACTAAAGACCTTTTTGAAACTGACGAGCCAGCATTATGGCAAAAAGATTTAACGGGTCAGTTAGAAACATGGATTGAAGTTGGCTTACCGTCTGAAGATAAAGTCAAAAAAGCCAGTGCGCGATGTAAAACAGTTGCGCTTGTTGTGTATGGCACACAAGTCGAAGACTGGTGGAAACGAAACAGTAAAATTAAAACGTTAAGTAATATTCAAGTGTGGCAAATTGCCCCTCAAAGTACAGCAGAGCTTGAACAACTTTGTGAACGTACGATGCAGCTTCAATTAAATGTCATGGACAACGAGTGGACGCTTTTAGGTGAAAAGGGTCAGGCAAGTGTTGTGTGGACACAGTTACAGTAACATAGAAAAGCGCAACAAATTCTACAGATTCAGTTGGTACACTAAGTACCAATTGCGATTTTAAAGATTCAGATTAAGGGGTAAACCATGTCAAATGAATTAGAAATTATCGATTTAAAAGTAGGTGAAGGCAAAGAAGCGGTTAAAGGTGCTTTGATTACAACTCACTATACAGGTTGGTTAGAAGACGGCACAAAATTTGATTCTTCAATTGATCGCGGTAATTATTTTGAATGTGTGATTGGAACAGGCCGTGTAATTAAAGGTTGGGACCAAGGCATTATGGGAATGAAAGTTGGCGGCAAGCGTAAATTAATCGTGCCTGCTCATTTAGCTTATGGTGAGCGTAAAATGGGTAAGATTATTCCAGCGAATTCTAATTTAATTTTTGAAATTGAATTATTCGATGTCAAAACTCGTGACTAGTGAAATTTAAAGCCCTTTAGGGGGCTTTCTTGTTTATATGAGCTTTAAATATAAATACATTATTAATTTATATTTTAGCTTGTTAAATATTTAAGATTATTTTCAGATTATTTGATTATAAATGCTGACTGAGAAACTGTTCATTTATGGGCAGGCTGACATTAAGACCAAATTCCAAAAATTTGCGTCTTAAAATCAAACTTCGCATAAATAATCTATATTGTTATTGAGACGCTATTTCATGATTATCCGCTTTGCATCTCCTTTGTTGAACATATCACTTGGCTTAGCTTTGGCAGGCTTGTCAGGCATGGCATTAGCCAAACCACCTAAACTGGACGCGTCAACACTTACGGTGATTGGTTATCATGAAATTACCGATACTAAAAATGCGTTAATTCCTCAATATGCAGTGACGACTCAACAATTTACACAGCATGTTGAATGGCTGCAAAAAAACGGATTCCATTTTATTACGGTTGATCAGTTGATCCGTGCTCATCAAGGTAAATTTCAACTGCCTACAAAACCTGTTCTATTAACTGTAGACGATGGTTATCAATCTTTTTATCAAAATGCTTATCCTGTTATTAAAGCTAAAAAAATCCCCGTAGTACTCGCTGTAGTAGGTTCATGGTTAGAGCCAAAAGCAGGGCAGAAAGTCGATTTTTCAGGAGAAGAAATTCCACGCGATAAAATCTTAAGCTGGCCTGAGCTGAAAGAAATGCAAGATAGTGGCTTTGTTGAAATCGCCAACCATAGCTATCATTTACACCGCGGTATTACAGGCAACCCCCAAGGCAACTCTGAACCTGCTGCAACTACTCGTTTTTATGATGTTAAAACTCAAACCTACGAGAACGATGCACAATATCAGTCACGTATTTATAACGATTTAAAGAAAAATAACGAACTACTCAAAGCACACGGCTTACGTTCACCACGTATTATGGTATGGCCTTATGGTCGCTATAATATGCAAACAGTTCAAATTGCTAAAAAGCTGGGTATGCCAATTACCATTACACTTGATGATGGGGCAGACCACGCAAAACAATCTCTCCAAAATATGAGCCGTATTTTGGTAGAAGGCGATATGACGACTGATGATTTGGCTCAAGAAATTAAAAATCGTGAATTGAATTTAACAGATAACAACCGTCCGCAAAAAATTATGCATATCGATCTGGACTATATTTATGATCCAGACCCGAAACAGCAAGAACGTAATTTAGGTCACTTGTTAGACCGAATTAATGCGATGGGTGTAAATACTGTCTATTTACAAGCATTTTCAGATCCAGATGCGAATGGCTCTGCTGATATGGTGTATTTCCCAAACCGCCATATTCCAATGCGTGCCGACTTGTTTAACCGTGTAGCATGGCAAATTCAAACGCGTACGCCTGTAAGTCGTATTTATGCATGGATGCCTTTATTGGCATGGGAACTACCAAAAACTGATCCAGTTTCTAAAGATTTGGTTGTGACGGAGCAAGCAAAAACAGGTGAACACCTCAACATGGGTTATATCCGTTTAAGTCCGTTCTCAGCAGACGCACGCCAAACTATTCGTGAGATTTATCAAGATTTGGCTAAGTCATCTTCATTTAACGGAATTTTATTCCATGACGACGTCACCTTATCTGACTATGAAGATGCAAGCCCAGATGCCTTAAAAGCTTATGCGAAACAAGGTTTACCTACAGATTTGGCAAAAATTCGCGATAACGATCAAGATTTGCAAAAATGGACGGCATATAAGACAAAATATCTAGATGATTTTGCAATGCAACTCGTTGATGACGTGCGACAATATGAACCCTTCTTGCTCACCGCACGTAACTTATATGCGCAAGTTGCTTTAAAACCATATGCAGAAAACTGGTATTCACAATCGCTTGAAGAGTCGTTAAAACGCTATGACTTTACGGCTATTATGGCAATGCCTTATATGGAACAGGTCGATAATGCTGATCAGTTCTATAAAGATATGGTTGATCGCGTGAAACAATATCCAAATGGTATTAAGAAAACTGTTTTTGAGTTACAGGCAACCGACTGGCGTAAAAACGAAAAGGTACCTTCAACTGAAATGGCCGCAACAATTCATTCTCTTTATCAGCAAGGTGTAATGCATGTCGGATATTACCCAGATGACCCAATTAAAGATCATCCGGATGTGGACACTATGCATAAAGCATTTGCTGAAAAATCATCTCGTCTTGTGCCGTAGTTGAGGCTAAAACATGACAATCTTTGCTGCAATATGGTCGCATGCCTTAAAATTCGTTTTCTATTATCCATTATTCATGTCGTATTTATGGATGATTGGCGCGATTATTTTCTATTGGAAAGAACGTCAGGCCCCGCCTTACGATCAACCAGCTCCATTAGAGAGTTATCCAAAAGTCGCTGTGTTAATTCCTTGTTTTAATGAAGGGGATAATGCAGAAGAAACCATTAGCCATGCATTAAAACTGGACTATCCTCATTTTGAAGTCATTGCGATTAATGATGGTAGCTCGGACAATACTGGTGAGGTACTCGACCGTTTAGCAGCACAACATGAAAAACTACGTGTTGTTCATTTGGCGCAAAACCAAGGTAAAGCAATGGGGTTGCAAGCCGGAAGCTTAATGACCGATGCCGAGTTTTTAATTGGTATTGATGGCGATGCTTTACTTGATCCTCATGCAGCAAAGTGGATGATTCGTCATTTTCAGGAAAATCCAACAGTTGCAGCTGTGACGGGTAACCCGCGTATCCGTACTCGCTCAACTTTATTAGGGCGTATTCAGGTCGGTGAGTTTTCTTCGATTGTCGGCATGATTAAACGTGCACAACGTACCTTTGGACGCTTATTTACCGTATCGGGGGTAATTACCGCTTTTCGTAAGAGCGCTGTTCACCAAGTCGATTATTGGTCGCCCAATATGTTGACTGAAGATATCGATATTACTTGGAAATTGCAGCGTGCAGGTTGGGACATTCGTTTTGAACCCAATGCCTTAGTCTGGATTTTAATGCCTGAAACTTTAAACGGTTTGTGGAAACAACGTTTACGTTGGGCTATGGGTGGGGCACAGGTATTAATTAAAAATATTGATGTCTTCACCAAGCCAAAATTAAATTTTTTATGGCCTTTAATGTTTGAGCTTTGCTTAACCTTAGTTTGGTCATATTTAATGCTGGCGATGGCTTTATTATGGTTGGTACATTTTATTTTACCGGTCCCTGCTTTAGCCGTTGTGAGCTCTCCATTTTTACCGTATGGTAGCGGTATTTTATTGGGGGCAACCTGTCTCATTCAGTTTGCTTTAAGCAAATGGATGGATAGTCGTTATGAACCACATCTAGGAAAAAACTATTTCTGGATGATCTGGTATCCATTGGTCTTTTGGCTAATCACCATCTCGGCAACTATTGTGGCATTTCCAAAAGTTTTAAAACGTGGAGATGAGAAACGTGCGCGTTGGGTGAGCCCGGATCGGGGCATTCGTGGATGAAATGCAAGAGTCATGAGATTTTAAAGATCGTGCTGTATTGATGTCTGGGGAAAACCACAGCACTTCGTTAGGTAAAGAGAGAAATGAAGACAAATTCGTTGATTATTGATTTACGCCGTCAATTACCATGGCATAAGCGCTATGCTTCTACAACAAGCACAGCCATGATGTGGGCGGTTTGGTTGTTGCTGTGGCGTCCATTTGTACTAATCTGGGTTTTGGCTGAGCTCCAAAAAACACATTTGGTTCACCGTTTATTTAGTGCCTTTGGTTTAGGCATTGAACATGGCATTACTGCGTTAATTGCTTGTGCAATTTGCTTATTGTTGTGGAGTCATGTGCTGCCTGAGCATCGTGTTGGTGGTAATGCGCTTAAAGCAAAACAGACAGAGGATTATGCGCGCTATTTTGATTTACCTGAACATGAAATTGAGCAGGGACGTAGTCAGAAAATTACAGTCGTTCACCATGATGAATTAGGTAAAATCGTTAGAGTTGAATAAAGCCAATTAATAAAAAAAGCCCGCATCGTGTGGGCTTTTTTTTTACGCTAATTTCGGAACACCCATAAGTTTTAAACTGTAGAGCGCAGTGCTTGAGCAGGTATTATTTACCTTTAAAAACAGGCGGTCTTTTTTGTAACATGGCAAAAACACCTTCTTGAACATCTTCTGTTGTGAGCAATGGTTGAAGATGAGTTTGCAGTTGCTTAAAGGCAACCCCGTAACCTTCGTTAATAGCTTCACGCGCAGAGGCGAGAGTCGCTTTTACAGCAAGAGGAGCAGCTTGCGCAACATGTTCAGCAAGTTCTATGGCACGGCTGAGCTGAGAGCCTTCTGGGCATATTTCGGTAATCAGGTTCATGTCAAATGCTGCTTTTGCATCGAAAGAGTCACCAGTGAGTAAATAACGCATGGCTTTGGCCCAGCCTGCGGCTTGAGTAAAACGTGCAGTAGCTCCGCCAAAAGGTAAGATGCCACGTTGAACTTCCATTTGAGCAAATTGTGTATTTTCACTCGCAATCGTAATATCTGCGTTAAGAAATAGTTCTATACCAGCGGTGTAACAATAACCTTGTACCGCTACTATCAAAGGTTTACTGAGCTTTTGGCCGATTGTGCCCCAAGGGTTAATTTCATTTTCACTAAAATCAAAAACACCTGTAGCGAGTTTAGGTTGTAACTCAACTAGGTCTAAACCAGCTGTAAAATGATCGCCATGAGCAAAAATAACCGCGCAGCGCAGGGCATCATTATTTTCATATTCAGTGAGTGCTAGTGATAAGTCTTTGATCATGTGACTATCAAAAGCATTACGTTTTGCTGCCCGATCTAGACCAATTAAAAAAATATGTCCGCGAGTTTCACGGCTGACTTTTCCTTCTTGATTTGACATATTGTCATGCTCTTTATTTGTCTTTAATCATGTTTTAAACAATCGTTTAAAAACTAGCAAATATAATTTGTTCGCGACTCGCTCAGTATTTCTTTTATATATCTACTGAAATAAATCGACAGCATTAGAAAAGAGTAAGACCTCAGACAACCTTAATTTCCATCATTTATTTAAATTAGCAGTTTGCTTCGCTTTATATTTTTCTCATAATACCTCGTCAAATTGATCTCAATAAGCAGCTTCTCTTATGTCACCTCTAGAAATCTTTGCAGTCTTGATTAGCCTGATTGGAGTCGGATTAACGGTAATCCGTAATATGTGGTGTTGGCTGTTTAATTTCTTTGCCTTTGTTTTATATGCCTATTTGTTTTACGAATTTAAGCTATATGGCGAAACGATTTTGCAGTTCTTTTTTATGGCTGTAAATTTTTATGGTTTTTACTATTGGCTCAAAGGAAAGCAGCAAGATCATGACATTCGTATAGAACCGATAGCTCCTAAAGTTGCAATTTTTCAAATGATTATTGCCGCGGTAGGTGGTTTGCTTTTTGGTTTAATACTTAAAAACTTTACCGATGCAGCGGTGCCGATGCTCGACTCGCAACTTGCAGCATTTAGTTTGCTTGCAACTTACTGGACCAGTCGAAAGCATATTGCGACATGGATACTTTGGGTCTTTGTCGACATTATTTATGTGGGAATGTTTATTTATAAAGATCTATTTTTAACTTCAGCCTTATATGCTGCTTTTGTATTAATGGCAGCTTATGGTTGGTATCAATGGGAAAAGGTGAAAAGAAAGCAGGTTGATCATATAGACCTGAAAAAGACTATTTAATGTATGAGAAAATATTAAAACAATAATCCTGTTTGGAAATTATTTGATGACTCATACTTTAAAAAAACTTTTATTTTGTTTATTTCTTTGTTCTGGTTATGCAAATGCTCAGGTTAACGCTGTTCCTTTAAAGCAGCTCAGTAAATTACCTGATTCGTGTCAGAAAGATGAACCTGCTGAAAATAATAAATTAGTTATACAGACGGCACAGGTAAAAATACAAAGCTATTCTTGTTTTAAGCCTGATATAGCTGATGCACTAGGCTATAATGTATTTGCTATCAATTTAGATAAAAATAAAACCTATTATTTTAAAGCGCAAAGTCGGGATATATCCGCAATAGCTGGCCAGACTATACACAAAATTGATTCGGAAACCTTCGCAATAGACAATTATCAGGAGCGTGGTGGAAATTTCATTATTTTTTGGGTAGCGGACTGGTCAAATATTTATACACAAGATATTAGTTATTATACGGATGATGAAACTTCCATAGATAGCTTTATTAAAGACAAACAGATTTATTTACAGAAGAAAAAATATTTGGATAATACCAAAACTAAGAAAGTTGGATTTCCTTTAATCATTATGAAAGACAAACAAAAAGGTTTGATCATTAATAAGACTAAGGCACAAAACTTTTAAATCATTAATTTCTGGATTTTTATGAAAAATTTAACTCATATATTTTTATTTTGTATTGGTTTTTTAGTAGCAACTCCCTCTTATGCGCAAGTAAATATTAAACCTTTATGGCATGGTAAGGTATTAAACAGTTTTGATATTCCTTTAAATAATCTGAAAAAGCCAAAGCAGGTTATTAAAGGTGAAGCTGATGAATGCAATGGTGGTTATTTTCCAGATCAATGGGTATATGAAGATGGAGTGATACTCTCTACGGGATCTTTAGATAAGGTATATGTCAGCCAGCAAAATGGTCTAAAGTATGGTTCTCGATTATTTAATCATTTAACTACCGAGAATGAGTTTAAAAAGTTTTTTGGTAAGCAAATAGTTATATCTGAAAATCATACTTACTCTATATTTCCTTGGGAAGGTAGTAATGATGGCTTACACTTTCATTTCCGTAATGGAAAACTACATTACTATACGTACTCTATTGATGACTGTTAATGATTAACCTTTAAGAATAGCCATGATCCTGAATTTAGTCATATATAAACAACAACAGTTTGATCAAATGGCTGCAAAAATAATGGCCAAGCCAAAAGAATATTGTGAATTTAATTCTGTATCTGATTTTTATAACGCTGCATGGCTCAACGGTTTTCCGCAAGGCAGCCAGATTTCTGCGACAGGTTTAGATGATGGTGCTGAAGAGTTTTATGCGGTAATCCAGTTTAAACGGCAGTATTTAAAATTTGATATTAAAGAAAATGATTCGACAATTATCTTTAAAGATATGAATGAGAACGTTTTAAAAAGTAATTTTTAATTTATGAAATAAAATCTAAAAAAAAGCGACTTCACGTCGCTTTTTTTTAATAAATAAATTTGGAAATTTTATTCGCTGTTTCAACGACTAGGCTTGCGATATCTTCTTTAAATATTCTTTCATCGTAAGTTGTAATTGGACAACTCACAGAGATAACAGCGACCATTTTCCCGTTTGACTGTTTAAAAATAGGTGCCGCACAGGCTGCCATATCATGATTGTAATGACCCCAGCTCACCATGGTTTTTTGAGTTTTTACGTAAGAGAGTCTTTGCAATAAAGCTTTTAAATTGGTTGGCGTCAGTTCAGAGAAACTGTCCCAATCGCTAAAATTGCGGTAACGCTGACGTACTTCCGTTTCAGGTAAATCAGATAAAAGCATTTGACCAATGACGGTTGCATGAGCAGGCCAGCGAGTTCCTAAACTAATGTTGCTCGTAAAGGTTCCCATCGACTGGATATTATTTACAAAGACAATATGAGTGCCTTCTAAAATTGAAAGATGTACCGCGAGTTTGGTTTGGTCACGTAGTTCTTTCATTAAAGGTGTCGATAAATCGAGTAATGAAAGTTTAGATAAACTGTTAAAACCAAGTTCCATAACTTTTGAATCGAGAGCGTAAGTTTTTTGAGATGCTTTTCTTAAATAGCCACAAGATTCGAGTGTATAGATCAGACGAAATGCACTAGAACGGTTCACTTCTAAAATTTCAGCAATTTCTGTAATGGTCATTTCTTGCGCTTGTTGGTTAAATGCTTGCAAGATAGCTAAACCCCGTACAAGACCGGGAACTAAATATCGATCATCATTTTTTGTTGTTTCCGATTCTTGCGAATCTTCATCAATTGCTATGCTCATTCGTGTCATTTTCCTATAAATAAAACATGATTCAATTTGGGGCATGCTGCTTTATTTTATAACTATTGTAATTGTTAAAAATGCATAAAACAATTTTTATATTTAAAACTTTGTTTCCTTCTTGAAACGTAACAAAATATTTAAAAATTAATAAGACAATGAATTTTATATTTATTTTTACTTTGACAAAAAATGATCAAGGGGATTATGCTTAGCTTGTGTTTTGAAAATCAAATTATGTTTTGTATATAAAACAAAATGAGGACGCAAGGTATGAGTTGGATCTCAGTTTGTCAGCAGGGTGACGTTAGCGAAGATGAGCCGAAAGCCATCGAAATTGAAGGGAAAAAAATAGGCGTATTTTTCGTCGATGAAAATTACTTTGCTATCGAAAATGTTTGCCCTCATGCGTATGCCTTATTAACCGAAGGATTTATCGAAGATCAGACTGTTGAATGCCCATTGCACGAAGCAATTTTTGACATTCAAACAGGTGAGCTAAAAAGTGGGCCAGGGTGTAGAAACCTATGTACGTACCCAGTTCGTGTTGAAGGACAGGATATTCAAATTCAACTCTAGTCCTCACATGTACAAGGAAGCAGAACAATGAAGACATTTAATGAAAAGTTGGCAAGCTGGATTCATGCAACGCCGGCAACCGAAGCAGGTATCAACAATATTCAAATTCCAGGTCAATCTGAATTGTTGGTTTGGCAGACACGTTATAAAGAGCCAACTCTCTATGAACAGGATTTTGTAAAAAACTTGATTCAGGCATTTTCTGCGGGCGCAACAGAGTTAGATGACGTTGTTTCTGCACTTAATCAACAGGGTTTCCGCTGTGAATCTGGTGATGAATGGACTTCTGCAAGCTTTACAGAAGAAATGCAACGTTTAGGTTATTGATTCAAGGAAGAATAAAATGAACGCAATCGTATCAACTTCACAAAGCGCTGAAGAATATTTAGAACTTGGTTTACGTGACCAATGGCATCCGGTTTTAGCAAGTTGGGAAGTCGCTGCTAATCCAGTCGGTATTACCCGTTTAGGCGAAAATATCGTGGTTTGGCGTGATGCCGAAGGTCAGGTTCATGCGCTTGAAGATCGCTGTCCACACCGCGGTGCTCGTCTTTCACTCGGTTGGAACTTAGGTGACCGAGTTGCTTGCTGGTATCACGGTGTTGAAGTTCGTGCTGATGGTGTTGTTGCTGATGTGCCAGCAGTTCATGAATGTCCAATGACCGGAACTAAATGTTTAAAGAACTATCCTGTCATTGAGCAACATGGCGCAATCTTCATCTGGTTTGGTATTGATGCAAATGAACAACCAGCACCGCTTGAGTTTCCAGAGCAACTTGCAAGCGAAGAGTGGAGTGCGTTCCTTTGCCAAGCAGACTGGAAAGTAAACCATCAATACGCGATTGATAACGTGATGGACCCAATGCATGGGACCTATTTACACGCGACATCGCACTCGATGGCAGATGGTGAACGTACTGCAGAGATGAAACACCGTACCACCGATAATGGCTTTGTTTTTGAAAAAGAAGGTCAAACAGGTGTGAACTTTGACTGGGTTGAATATGGTTCAACAGGTGCAAGCTGGTTACGTCTTTCAATTCCATACCGCAAACAATTTGGCCCAGGTGGCGAATTCTGGATTGTAGGTTATGCAACGCCAATTGATGCCAATAATACTCGTGTATTTTTCTGGCGCTGCCGTAAGGTGAGTGGCTGGCAACGTAATGTATGGCGTTTCTTATATCGCAATCATTTAGAACAGTTGCATTGGGATGTATTGGAACAAGACCGAATTATTTTAGAAAACCTTGCACCAAATGCGCGTGAAAAAGAGTTCCTCTATCAACACGATGTTGGTCTTGCACGTTTACGCCGTTTAATGAAAAAAGAAGCTGAGAAGCAATTAAAGAAAATTGCTGCACTAAATGCATCAAACCGTATCGAGATGCAGGAAGAAGCTCATGGCTAATGTAGCGTTGTTGCAAGGCAAAAAAGTTTTAGTGACTGGTGCTGCACGTGGTTTAGGCCGAGATTTCGCTCAAGCGATTGCCGAGGCTGGTGCTGAAGTTGTGATGGCAGATATTTTATCTGATTTGGTGCAACAAGAAGCCCAAGCGTTACAGCAACAAGGGTTAAACGTTCATGCTGTCACCGTTGACCTTGCCAATGCAGACTCTATTGAAAATGCGGTTGCAAAAAGCGTTGAAGTATTACAGGGACTAGATGGCCTTGTGAATTGCGCGGCACTGGCGACCAATGTCGGTGGAAAAAATATGATTGATTACGATCCTGAACTTTGGGATCGGGTCATGAATATTAATGTGAAAGGCACATGGCTCATCAGTAAGGCATGCGTTCCCCATTTAAAGCAATCGGCTGCCGGCAAGATCATTAATGTTGCTTCCGATACAGCACTTTGGGGTGCACCAAACCTGATGGCTTATGTTGCAAGTAAAGGTGCAATTGTTGCCATGACGCGTTCAATGGCAAGAGAGTTGGGACAATCTAATATCTGTGTCAATACATTGTCACCGGGCCTTACTCTGGTTGAAGCAACCGAGTATGTGCCTCAAGAACGTCACGATTTATATGTCAACGGAAGAGCGATTCAACGTCAGCAACTTCCACAAGATTTAAATGGAACAGCATTGTATCTACTGTCGGATTTGTCCTCTTTTGTGACAGGTCAAAATATTCCGGTCAATGGCGGTTTTGTCTTTAACTAAGGAGTAGTCAAATGATTACAGGGATCGAGATTTTAAAGTTTGGAGTTGAAGATAGAGCCGCTTCAAACAAGTTTTTGGCAGATTTTGGTTTAAGCCAAAGTACTTCGGATATTGAAGGCACTGATCTTTACCAAACTCAAAATGGTAGCAAGATTTATCTATTTAATTGTGATGATGAGCGTTTGCCGACTGCTATTGAACAAGGTTCAACTTTACGTGAAGTGACTTGGGGCGTTGATAGTGCTCAAGACCTTGATGACTTGGCAGCTCGTTTGGCCGATGTAGAGGGTTTTAAACGTACTGAAAATACAGTTCAGTGTCTTGACCCAAATGGCATGACCATCCGTTTTGAACAAAGTTTTGTTAAAGAAGTACCTGAACTTAAAACGGAAGGTATTAACCAATACGGCAACATTCAACGTGTTAATGCAGCAAGTCCTGTTTATGAAAAAGGTCAACCTGTTGCGATTGGACACGTGGTGTTCTTCACACCGGATTTGGCAACAACTGAAAACTTCTATATCGAGAAAGTAGGTTTTCATTTATCTGATGCTTACAAAAATCGCGGTGCATTCTTACGTTGCCGCGGTGAAGGTTATCACCATGATTTATTCTTGCTTAGTGTTCCAAATAAACCTGCTGGCTTAAATCACGTTGCGTTTGTTGTTCGCGATATCCATGAGGTGGTTGGGGGCGGTTTAAATATGAATCGTTCGGAGTGGTCAACCTTTATTGGACCGGGACGTCACCCAATTTCTTCTGCGTATTTCTGGTACGTCAACTCACCATTAGGTGGTGCATTTGAATATTACACCAACGATGATTATTTGACAGAAGAATGGCAACCACGTGTAGAAGAACATCGTCTAGAGCTTTTCACTGAATGGGCGATTGAGGGTGGTCTTGATGACACAACCCGCCGTCAGGTGAAGCCTGTTTAACAGGTATTGCTTTACAAGGAAGATGGCTATGGAAAAGATCGTAATTGTAGGTGCCGGACAGGCAGCGGGTTGGGCAGTAAGTACCTTGCGTCAAAATGGGTATGTGGGCGAAATTCACGTGGTTTCAAATGAAGATCAAGTGTTTTATGAGCGTCCGCCACTGTCTAAGCAAGTACTTTCAAAAGAAGCAACGTATGAAAGTTTGAATCTGTTCTCTCCTGAGCAGGTTCAAGAGTTTAACGTTCAATGGCATAAACCGGAAATTGCGACAAAAGTCGATCGTGAGCAAAAACAGGTTCATTTAGAAAGTGGTCAGGTTTTGCCGTATGACAAATTGCTGATTGCAACTGGAAGCCGTGCGCGTGTACCCGTCAATACATGGCAGTTCATTCCAAATGTTGTGACTTTACGCAATGTGCATGACTGTGAACGTTTGGCTGAAATTTTAAAGAATGCAAAAAATATCGCTGTGATTGGCGGTGGCTGGATTGGTTTAGAAATTGCTGCAACTGCACGTAAGCAAGGTAAAGATGTTCATATTTTTGAATATGGCGACCGCTTATGTGCAAGAAGTGTGAGTCCGGAAGTTTCTGCATTTTTAAAAAATATGCATGAAACCCAAGGTACAAAAATTCATTTAGACAGCAAGAGCCTTCATTTGGTTGAAGCGCCGAATCAGAAAGTTGAAGTGGTGAATCATCCACAAAATAGTCAGTTATTTGACTGTGTGGTGGTAGGTGCAGGCGCTGAAATTGCCAAAGAGTTAGGTGTACATGCTGGTCTCGATGTAAAAGATGGCATTGTAGTGAATTGTTTTGGGCAAACTTCAGATCAAAACATTTATGCCGCAGGTGATGTCGCGATTCATCCGGGCTTGGGTTATTGCATTCAGTCTTGGGCAAATGCACAAAATCAGGCAATTGCAGCAGCAAAGTCGATGCTCGGCATTGAAACTGAATATAGCGATATTCCATGGCTTTGGTCAGATCAATATCACTTTAATATCCAGATTTTAGGTACGTATCAACCTGAAAAAACGAAGGAAGTAGTCATTCGCCAAGGTGGGGAAGATCAGGTGAGCTATTTATATCTGGACCATGAAAATCGTTTGCTCAACATGATTGCCATTAATGATTCTAAACTGGTCAAACTGGCAAAACGTTGGATGCAAGCTAACACCGTTTTAGATCCAAAACTATTAGCAGATGCTGAATTTAATGTCATGAAGTTAAAACCGTAAACATTAAATCTGGTTCTCATTACCAAATCGAAGGAATGACACATGAGTAATGAAGAAAAAAGTGGATTGAAGCATTGGGTACCTGCTTTTGTCCTTATGGTATGTGTGGTACTGGCGTTTTTCGACAAGATTAGTATTGCGGTTTTATTTTCAGATCCTCATTTTCAAAGTGCAATGGGAATTGCTGAAGATAAGGCCAAGCTCGGATGGCTCATGACAAGTTTCTTACTTGCTTATGGTTTTTCATCGGTCTTTCTAAGCTTTTTGGGTGACATCTTTAACCCAAAGAAAATGCTGTTCTGGAGCGTAACGTCGTGGGGTGTACTCATGTTCTGTATGGGGTTCACCACCAGTTATTCAGGCATGTTGGTTTTACGTGTACTGCTTGGTTTAGCAGAAGGCCCGTTATTTGCCTTGGCATACACCATTGTTAAGCAGACTTATACGGACCGTCAGCAGGCACGTGCTTCTACCATGTTCTTACTTGGAACACCGATTGGTGCATTCCTTGGGTTCCCGATCACTGCAAATGTTTTAGCTCACCACGACTGGCATACCACTTTTTTTGTGATGGCTGCGCTAACCCTGATTGCAATTTTCAGCATTGTTTTTGGTCTGCGTAACTTACAACTCAAGAAAACTGTTGAAATTGAGGGCGAGAGTAAACGCACTAATTTCAAAGGTCACATTGCGAATACTAAATTGCTGCTCAGCAACAGCGCGTTCTGGTTGGTTTGTCTCTTTAACATTGCGTTGATGACTTATTTATGGGGCTTAAATAGCTGGGTTCCTTCTTACCTTATGCAAGACAAAGGATTCAATCTCAAAGAGTTTGGGATGTATTCAAGCTTTCCATTCATTGCCATGTTAATTGGCGAAATTATCGGTGCATTTTTATCTGACAAGTTAGGCCGCCGCGCGATTCAAGTATTTAGCGGTTTATTACTCGCGGGCATCTTCATGTACGTAATGGTCATTATGACTGAGCCACTATTGATTATTGCTGCCATGTCTTTAAGCGCGATGGCGTGGGGTTTTGGAGTAGCTGCGGTATTCGCTCTGCTGGCCCGAGTAACCACCTCAAATGTAGGTGCGACAGCGGGTGGAATATTTAACGGGTTAGGCAATTTTGCAAGTGCAATTGCGCCTGTTCTTATCGGTTACATCGTGATGCAAACACACAGTTTTAATTTGGGAATTACCTTCTTGGCTGCTGTCGCTGTCATTGGGTCGTTGTTCTTGGTTCCTCTTTTAAAACGTTATTAATTCACTGTATAGGAGTTTAAAAAATGACTACACAACAATTCGAATCGTGGGCACAACCAGAGGGTGCTTCTTTAGAAGATTGGTTAAACACACGTATTGCTCGCTTTGAGACACGTAAATACGACTTCGATGCTTTGAAGTTCCAAGCAGATTACGACCCGAAATATCGCCGTGCACAAATGCGTTACATGGGTACGGGTGCAACAGGTGTTGCAAATGACGGTAATACCGTTCCAGCAGAAAACTTCACGTTTTCAACCATGGTTCTGCCACCCCAATGTGAAGGTCCTTTGCATATTCACCACGATGTTGAAGAAGTGTTCTTTATGCTTCGCGGCGAAATTGATTTGTTCATTGAACACAACGGCGAAAAATTTGAAACCCGTTTAAAAGAGCGTGACCTGATTTCAATTCCACCGGGTATTTACCGTGGTTTGTTTAACCCAGGTCAAGAAGATGCCTTGATGTGTGTGATGTTGGGAACAGGTAAACCAACCATTCCGAACTATCCACCAGAGCATCCATTGTCTCAAATCAAACGTTAATTGTTTGATGAAGTGAATGAAGGAAAGAATTGAAAATGATGACACTCATTGAAAAGTTAGCAGAATTTCCGGTGAAAACCGTTACTGTTCAAGGCCAGCAGCAAGCCTATCGGGAAGCCGGTCAGGGCGAGTACCTTGTGCTGTTGCATGGCATTAGTTCAGGTTCTGCTTCATGGGTAAACCAACTTGAAGTGCTGTCTCATCATTTTCATGTCATTGCCTGGGACGCACCGGGCTATGGCAAATCAGATGAACTTTTAACTGATCAGCCCAATGCTACTGACTACGCAAAGCGTTTGGCAGCATTGTTCGATGTTTTAAAAATTGAAAAAGCGATTGTGGTCGGACACTCATTAGGTGCCTTACAGGCCAGTGCATTTGCTGCACTTTACCCAGAGCGAGTGGAACACTTGGTTGTTGCTAACTTAGCTCAAGGCTACCAACGCTACGATGAGCAAACACAAATTCAGGTTTTTGAAAAAAGACCAAAAATGTTGAAAGAACTCGGTGCTAAAGGAATGGCCGAAAGCCGTGGACCTCATTTGATTTATAAACAAGAGCCACAAGCCTTAGCTTTAGTTTCAGAGGTGATGCAGCAGTTGACCTTACAAGGTTTCACACATGCATCGTACTTACTGGCATATGACGAAATACGTAATTACTTAACCGATTTAAAAGTCCCATGCACAGTGATTGCAGGGCAGCAAGATCAAATCACTCCTGCGTTAGGTATACAAGAGCTTGCTCAGGAATTGCAGTTGGAACAGCGCTTCGTCATAGAAGATGCCGGACATTTAAGTTATGTCGACCAACCGCAAGCATTTAACCAAATTATGTTGACGATTCAGGAACAATCGTAAGAGAGATTAAGGATTATGAGCTTCCAAGTTGAAGGAAAAGTTGCAGTTGTTACCGGTGGCTCATCTGGGATTGGGCTGGCTGCTGTTGAAATACTGGTTGCAGAGGGTGCAAAAGTTGCTTGGTGTGGTCGCGATGAAGAACGTTTAAATGCTTCTAAGCGCTATATTTTGGAAAAATTTCCACATGCCCATATTTTTACCAAAGCATGTAATGTTTTGAAAAAAGAAGAAGTTCAGCAATTTGCCAAAGAGGTCAAACTCAATTTGGGCAATGTGGACATGCTCATTAACAATGCTGGGCAAGGCCGTGTTTCAAATTTTGAAAACACACAAGATGAAGACTGGATGAAAGAAATTGAGCTGAAATATTTCAGTGTTTTACATCCGGTACGGGCTTTTCTCGACGACTTAAAACAGTCGGCAAATGCCTCAATTACCAATGTGAACTCGTTACTGGCATTGCAACCGGAACCGCACATGATTGCGACTTCATCTGCACGCGCTGCGCTGTTGAATTTAACCCATTCATTGGCGCATGAGTTTACTCAATATGGCGTTCGTGTGAACTCGATTTTACTTGGAATGGTTGAGTCTGCGCAGTGGAAACGTCGTTATGAAACTCGTTCAGATTTGAATCTGTCATGGGAAGAGTGGACAGGCAATATCGCAAAAAACCGTGGTATTCCCATGCAGCGTTTAGGCCGTCCAGAAGAGCCTGCACGTGCTTTAGTTTTCTTGGCATCACCATTGGCATCTTATACCACAGGTTCGGCAATAGATGTCTCAGGTGGTTTTAACAAACATTTATAAATATCAGGTGCTGTCATGAAAAAGTTGATGATGATTGGTTTTGGCGCAATGGCAGCAGAAGTGTATGCCCATTTACCCCAAGATCTGCAACTCAAATGGATTGTCGTGCCATCTCGCAGTATTGAAAAAGTGCAGTCACAAGTCTCCTCTGACATTCAGGTGATTTCAGATATTGAGGAGTGTGATGGTACGCCAGACTATGTCATTGAAGTGGCAGGTCAAGCAGCAGTGAAAGAACATGCTCAAAAAGTTTTAGCGAAAGGCTGGACCATTGGTCTGATTTCGGTGGGTACTTTGGCTGATAGCGAATTTTTAATTCAGCTTAAACAAACTGCCGAAAAAAATGATGCCCATCTGCATTTACTTGCAGGGGCTATCGCAGGCATTGACGGTATTTCTGCTGCTAAAGAAGGTGGCTTGCAAAAGGTCACTTACAAAGGCTGCAAAAGTCCAAAAAGCTGGAAGGGTAGTTATGCAGAGCAATTGGTCGATTTAGACCATGTTTCAGAACCTACGGTCTTTTTTACTGGAACTGCCCGTGAAGCTGCGACCAAATTTCCAGCCAATGCCAATGTTGCAGCAACTATTGCACTTGCAGGGCTTGGAATGGATGAAACCATGGTTGAGTTAACTGTTGATCCAACCATCAACAAAAACAAACACACCATTGTGGCAGAAGGTGGCTTTGGACAAATGACCATTGAACTGGTGGGTGTGCCGCTGCCAAGTAACCCAAAAACATCAACTTTGGCTGCGCTTAGCGTGATTCGTGCTTGTCGCAACAGTGTAGAAGCAATACAGATTTAAGAAGGATTTGATCATGGCAAAGGAAATTTATATTGCAGGTGAATGGCGATTAGGCCGTGGTGCAGTCATTCAAAGCCTGTTTCCGGCAGATCAGTCGGTTAATGCAGAGCTTTCAACGGCAACGCTTGATGATGTAAATGAAGCAATTGAAAAAGCAGATCAGGCTTGGCGTCAGCCGAGCTGGAGAAACAGCTTGCCGCATGAGCGTGCACGTATTCTGTACAAGGTTGCAGACATTATTGAAGCGCGTGTAGATGAATTATCGAAACTACAAACACGCGATAATGGTAAGCCTTTAACCGAAACCCGTGGCTTGGTGATGAGTGCGGCAGCAACTGCACGCTATGTTGCAGCAGCTTGTGAAACGCTGAACGATGAGCTCACCACTCAACGTGCTCCAGGCTTTATGACCGTGAGCGTGCATGAACCTGTGGGTGTTGTGGCAGCAATCACACCTTGGAACTCTCCAATTGCGAGTGAAGTTCAAAAGCTTGCTCCAGCTTTGGCAGCAGGAAATGCCGTGGTGTTAAAACCAGCAGAAGCAACTTCACTCATTGCTTTAGAGCTTGCCAAAATTTTTGAAGAAGCCGGTTTACCAAAAGGCTTACTCAGTGTGTTAGTGGGGCGTGGTTCTATCATTGGTGACGCAATTGCTCAGCACCCATTGGTTCGTAAAATTTCTTTTACAGGTGGAACAACCACGGGTCGTCATTTGGCACACATTGCCGCAGATAAACTGATTACCACTTCGCTTGAGTTAGGTGGTAAGTCACCAACCATCGTTTTGCCGGATGCAGATGTCGAGCTGGCGGCTAAAGGTGTGGCGTACGGTATTTTTAGCTCGGCAGGCCAAGCGTGTATCGCAGGTTCTCGCTTGTTTATTCATAGTAGTCTTTACGATCAGTTTTTAACGCGTTTGGTTGAAATTACCAAAGGTTTACGTGTGGGGCATCCAGAACAGGCGGGTGTGCATTTAGGTCCACTGGTCAATGACAAACATTTACAGTCCGTCGACCGCTATGTGCAGCTTGCTAAAAGCGAAGGTGGTCAAGTTCTGATTGGTGGTGAGGCACTTACCACTGGTGACTATGCCAAAGGAAGCTATTACTTACCGACCATTATTACGGGCTTAAATAACAGTGCTCAAACCTGTCAGGAAGAAATTTTTGGCCCTGTTTTAGTCGTTATGAAATATGACAACGAGCAAGATTTAATAGCCCAAGCCAATGACAGTTGTTTTGGTCTTGCCGCAGGCATCTGGACTGAAAGCTATCGCAAAGCTTGGCGCATTGCACGTGCATTAGAAGTGGGAACGGTATGGATTAATACCTACAAAAAGTTCTCGATTAGTGCGCCGTTTGGTGGCTTTAAAGACAGTGGAATCGGACGCGAAAAAGGCCGTTTGGGCATTTTATCGTACATGCAACAAAAGAGTATTTATATGGGGCTGAATGAACAGCCTAACCCTTGGTGCGATTAATAAATTCAAGGACTGAAAATAAATTTTGAGGAACAGACATGACTGAACGTGTAAATGTAGGCGAAGCAATCGCAAGAGTTTTAGAAGCGCACCAAGTTGATAGTATTTATGGTGTTATTTCCATCCACAATTTACCTATTGCCGATGCGGTAGGGCGCCGTGAAAAAATGCGCTTTGTCGCAGCCCGTGGTGAAGCGGGTGCAGTCACCATGGCAGATGCACACTCACGCTTTAAAGGCCTAGGTGTAGCGTTGACCAGTACAGGTGCTGGGGCAGGTAATGCCGTAGGTTCACTGATTGAAGCAATGAATGCGGGTAGCCCTGTATTGCATTTAACGGGTCAAGTTGAGCGTGAATATCTCGACCGTGATGCAAGCTTCATCCATGAAACCAAAGACCAACTTACATTCTTGCGTGCATCGAGCAAAGCGGCGTTCCGTATTACCAGCCCAGACAATGCTGTTGGTGTGATTCGTGAAGCAATCCGTGTAGCAACTACAGTTCCAATGGGACCGGTTAGTGTTGAGTTACCAATTGATGTACAAGCAGCAGAAATTGATTTGCCACTTAATCTTGGGCCAGTGAAAGCACTTGAGTTGCCACAGGCAGAGCAAGCTGAAATTGATCTTCTTGTAAGCGAAATCAAAAAAGCAAAACGTCCGATTTTCTGGATTGGTGGTGGAACTTTAAATAGTGTTGCTGAAGTTAAAGCAATTGCAGATTTAGGTATTCCGGTTGTTTCATCGACTCATGCTCGTGGGGTGTTGGCAGATGATCATCCAAGTAGTTTAGGTGCGTTCCATAACTCGGCGGGTGTTGAGCAGTTATTAAAAGATGCCGACCTGATGGTGGTAGTGGGTTCTCGTTTACGTAGTAATGAAACAAAAACTTATTCGGTTGAATTTCCTGAAAACATTATTCAGGTAGATGCCAACCCAGTAGCTCAGCAACGTAATTACAAAATCCGCAACTTCATTTGTGGCGATGCCAAAGATGTCTTAACACGTGTGTTAGAACAGCTTCAAGGAACTTCAAAAATCGATGCCGATTACGATGCTGCTGTAGTAGCTGCTAAACAAGCTGCAATTGATGCACTGCGTAAACAAATCGACCAGTACGCTTTAATTTGTGATCACTTGCGTGCAGCTTTACCTCAAGACGGCATTTTTGTACGTGACATTACTATGTCGGGTAGCACATGGGGCAGCCGTTTATTCCCGGTACAAGCACCAAACCAAAACATCCACTCACTTGCGGGTGCAATTGGTTTAGGTCTTGCAACAGCAATTGGTGCTTCGGTTGCTAACCCTGACAAGAAGGTAATTGGTTTAGTCGGCGATGGCGGCTTAATGCTTGGCATTGGTGAAATTGCAACCATGGTGCAAGAAAACACCAACATGGTCTTAATGATTATGAATGACGGTGGTTATGGCGTAATGCGTGGCATTCAAAATAACTACTTTGGTGGTCGTCAGTATTTCAATGAATTACATACACCTGACTACAAGCTCCTTGGTGAATCAATGGGTGTGAAAAGCTGGAAAGTCGGTAGTGCAGATGAGTTTAAAACGGTTATTCAAGAGGCTGTTGCTTTTGAAGGGCCAACCGTAATTGAGCTCGATATGAACTCGATTGGACCATTAAACTTCGCGGGTCCACCGCAAAAGAAACTGTATTAACCAGTTTGGATGGTTTAGTACATATGCGATGGGAGCTGCTAAGCCATCCTTTTTTAGATAAATTTTTTTGTCTAAAAAACAATAAAAACGAAGTTTTACAGGTAAAACAAATAAAGTTCCAGCAGGACGCTGGAACTCAATCAAGGATGTAGAGATGAAAAAGACTTCATTGATCATGGCATTCATTGCACCGCTTATGCTGGGGGTAAGCGTCAATGCATTTGCAAAAGATTCATTGCTTGAATGGAAAAGTGATGATGGCACCGACTCATTAAAGTTAGGTGGGGTGGTTCGGTTAAATCAACGCTATGAAGATTGGGAAGGGCCAAACCGTGGTTTTGGTAAGCTCCATTTTGATATTTTCAGGGTTGATCTCAAAGGTAAATTTGATGATGCCTATATCAATGCCAGTTATATGGTTCAAGACCAACAGAAAACGTCCATTGAAAAAGCATATGTCGGCTATAACCTAGATGCCAATAACAGCATTGAAGCAGGTCTGGTCTATAAACCTTTTACGATTTATCCTTATCCGCAAAATGGCTGGACCTATCACATCCCATTCTTTTTAGGTTATGGCAACAATATTGCGCCGGGGATTAACTGGAATTATCACAACAAAGATTGGGATGTAAAACTCGGTTATTACCCGCAAATGTTAGAGACGAACCTGCGTTATTCCCCTGAAAGTGCAACTTATGATGACTTGGCAGGAAATGCATTTCCATCTCAAAAAGCCTATCAAAATGAAAAACGCAATCAGGTGAATACCCGCATTGTTCGCAAGTTAGAAACTGATTTCGGTAAACAAGAGTTTGGTGTATCAGGTGCAATTGCCCAGTTGCATAATGATATTACCGATAAAGACGGCAAATATTATGCAGTCGGTTTACATACCGAAAACAACTATAAGCGCTTTAACTTACAAAGTTCTGTCATTCATTATCAATACGATGCTAAAAATCCGGATGGTGTAAATAGTGATATGACTTTGATGGGAGCGAATGGTCTTACGCCAGCTTATTTCATTGCTTCGGAAGGTACGATTGTCAGTTTAAACCTTGCTTATACATTGCCTGTGACCAATATGGGCAAGCTAAAAGCCATTAAGTTTTATAATGACTATAGTTATCTCGATAAAAAACGTGATGATTGGTCAGATTCGCAAATGAATACCACAGGGATGATGTTTATTGCTTCACCATTTATGGTTTGGGCAGATTATACGTGGGGTAAAAACTCCAATATTATTGGTGGCTCTACCAATTCAACAGGGTATACCTCTGCCACTTCACCAAATAGTGATAAGTGGCTATACCGTATTAATTTTAATATCGGTTTTACTTTCTAAAGTAAGCAGCATTAAAAAACCACGCAATCGGCGTGGTTTTTTATTTAATAAGTGAAAATTTTTAATACCTGTTTTTTTCAAACTTATTCCAAAATATAAAGGCAGTTACAAAGGCCAAAATAGTCAGTGCGAAAATATAATACATCGCACCAATATCACTATATTGACTGAGCCAATGCACTAAAGGCAGGGTCATACCACCCACAATTGCATATGACAAATTATATGAAAATGAAATGCCCGAGAAGCGAACAGGCGCGGGGAACATTTTAACCATACTGCTCGACACCATACCGACAGTACCAGAGCATAGACCCAACAACATATATAAACCAAAAATGGTTGAATGTGCCGCGTGCCCCAAACTGTTATAAAAAACTGCTGCTGTGAGTGCCACGGCAAGCGCACCGACCATCATGACTTTGCCACAGCCAAAACGGTCAGCAAAATAGCCTGCCAAAATACAGCCAAGCATTTGCATAACAATCGCAGCACTTTGCATTTCAAAGGTTTGAGCACGCTCAAAACCAAACGTACCAGTTAATAAATTTGGCATGGCTAAAATCACCACCACCACACAACCTGTTAAAAACCACGTAAATAACATGCCAATCGCTACGGCTGTTTTATGCGTTTTTAAGACTTGTTTTACAGGCATTTCTTTAGAAATTTCTTTACGGGCCTGCATGGCTTTAAACACAGGTGTTTCTTTTAAATAAGTTCGTAAATAAAGTGCAACGAGACCAAAAATACCACCTGCAATGAAAGGAATACGCCATGCCCAGTCATGGATTTGTCCTTCACTAAAATTCAGTGAAATCCATAAAGACATCAGTGCACCTAGTAAAATTCCTAAAGACAGCCCAGCGGTGAGTAAACCATTGGCCAGTCCGATTTTTCTTTCAGGTACATGTTCAGACACAAATGTCCACGCGGCTGGAATTTCCCCCCCGATTGCAATACCTTGCACCACACGCATGAGTAATAAAAGTAGCGGTGCCAAATATCCGATATTTTCAAAGGTAGGCAATATCCCGATAAATAGGGTAGGCAGTGCCATCAGCAAAATAGAAAGCGAAAATAGTTTTTTACGCCCAACCAAATCACCAAAATGGGCCATAACAACCCCGCCCAAAGGTCTGAAAAAGTAACCTGCTGCAAAAATACCGTAAGTATTAAGCATGGCCCAAAACGGACTAAGTGTGCTGGGGAAAAAGAGGTCGGAAATGATTTTGGCGTAAAACACATAAATCACAAAATCATAAAACTCTAAAGCTCCACCCAATGAAGAAAGGGCGAGGGTTCGTTTATCTTCTTTATTAAGATAGTTCGCATCCTGCAAAGTTAATTCCTGATCCATTTTTTACTTAATTGTTGTAATTGAAGTTTGGATATTAATGGAAAAGTGAAGTAAAAGTAAATGGAGGAAATTTGTTCTATATAGCAACGTCGATTGGACTTGCTCAGATCAAAAAGCTTTAAAACAAAAAACGCTTTAGATAAAACAAAAACAGATGTAGGAATGGCTTTTCTTTTGGCTTGTTCAGCGACACAATAAAACTTGTTATAGCCAGTTTAATGAGAGAGTCAAAGGATGAGTGTAGTTTTACCTGTCGCGAAGCGTGGCGAAGATATTTTAAAACTAATTGCTGCTCCCGTCTCGGCAAATGAGTTAAACAGTAATTGGCTTTATCAGCTTGCTGACGCTATGCATGCGACAATGCTCGAACGTAATGGAGTAGGGATTGCTGCACCGCAAGTTTATATCTCTAAACGTGTCATTATTGTGGCATCTCGACCAAACCCACGCTATCCAGATGCACCCGAAATGGAAGCAGTGGTCATGGTGAATCCTGAGATTTTAGAGTTCTCAAACGAAGTTTGTTTAGGCGAAGAAGGCTGCTTAAGTGTGCCAGACGAACGTGGACAAGTTGAACGCGCCGAAATGGTTAAGGTGAAATACTTAACACTTCAGGGCGAGACGGTGGAAACAATTTTTCATGGTTTTCCTGCTCGTATCGTTCAACATGAAGTCGATCATTTAAATGGGATATTGTTTGTAGAAAGAATAAGCTAATCTTTAGTTTAAAGTTTTGAAAAACCTATAATGAGCTTGAAAAGGATAAGTCATCGGAATTACAATACTTATAGCGTGATATTTAAATCATTACAAAAGATATAATTTTAATATTATCAGCAGGTTGTGCTGAAATTTTGCGCGATGTTGTAAATCTCCTCATTTAAGGTTACTGACCATGCAAACCCCTCTCCCAGATTATTTGGCAAATGTTATAGAAGCCTGTGACATCGATAACAGCGGTCATCTCGCCGATTATATTCCTGAGTTGGCAAATGCAAACCCAAATCGATTAGCTTTAGCAATGTCTACGGTAGATGGTGAAATTTATTCGGTCGGTGATGATGATGTTGAATTCACCATACAATCAATTTCTAAACCTTTTGTATATGCCTATGTTTTACAACAGCTTGGCATTGATGCAGTACTTGCGAAAGTAGGGGTAGAGCCTTCTGGTGAAGCCTTCAATGAAATTTCATTGGGTAAAGATGGTCGTCCAAAAAATCCGATGATTAACTCTGGCGCAATTACTGTACATTCCTTGATTCAGGTCAAGCATGGTTTACATAGCGCAGAAATTCTACGCCGTTTTATGAGCGAGCTTGCTGGTCGTGAATTAAGTTTTGATGAGTCTGTTTATGATTCGGAAGTCAAAACAGCCTACCGTAATCTTTCGATCGGTTATATGTTGCGTACGGTGGGGATTTTGGAAACTGACCCTGTCGATATTGTGAATGGTTACATTCGTCAATGTGCGATCATGGTTACAGTTAAAGACTTGGTACGTATGGGCAGTGTACTTGCTAATGGCGGGGTCGATCCTAGAACTGGAAAGCGCCTATTGAATCGATCTGTAGTTAGACAAGTTCTCAGTGTCATGATGAGCTGTGGTATGTACGATGCAGCGGGTGACTGGCTTTCAACTGTAGGTATTCCTGCTAAAAGTGGTGTAGCAGGCGGTATCTTGGGTGTGCTACCGGGGCAGGTCAGTATCGCTGCTTTTTCACCTCGACTAGATGAGCATGGTCATAGTGTTCGAGGTATCGATATTTTAGAACGATTATCTCGTGATATGGGATTACATCTCATGGAAGGTACACCTTCTGCCCAGACCATTGTACAAAGTCATTACCGCACAGGAAAAGATGCATCATTAAGTGTGTATGTACTTCGGGGTGTATTGAAATTTACCGAAGCTGAAATGTTGTTGCGTATTTTACAAGACGAGACAACTGACCAAAGCACGATCGTTATTGATTTAACCCAGATTTCACTTATCCACGATGTGGGTAAACGTATGTTTTTAGAAGGCGTAGATCGTCTGATTGATGATGGCCATACTCTTGTTTTAGTCGACCCTGAACAGCGCCTAGATCATGCCAGAACTGGTAAAGATCGAGAGCTTCATGTCTATCATGATTTCGATGATTTGCTCGAAAAGCATGACCTCCCTGCAAAAAAAAAGACTTATAGCGACATCGCGGCACTTCTAAACTGCTGAGGTGTTTTTCCTAGATGTCGCTTAAACATTGCACTGAACGCGCTGGGGTTTGTATACCCCAGTGATTCTGAAATTTGAGCAATAGATTCACCATTCGCGATTTTACTTAACGCAAGTGCAATATGCATTTGTTGTAACCATGCCCGATATGACAGTCCAGTTTCTTTTTGGAACATACGCATTAGGGTTCTAGAACTCGCACCAATATCATCAGCCCAATCTGTTAAATCTTTTGAACTGTCAGGCGTATGTAATAACTCTTGGCAAATTTTTAATAATCGTTTGTCTTTCGGCCAAGGTATCTGGATAGGCAATAAATTGGCTCGATGGATTTCTTCAAAAATCAAAATTTGTAAAGAACGGGAAAGTTCTTGAGAGGTTGCTGTATTTGGCGTGTCTTCTCGTTCAATTTCATTTAAACGAATCAAAAGCTCATGCAACAGGTTGCTTACCCGAATAATAAAACAATATTGTCCCATTAGAGCAGCAGCATTTACTTCAACCAATGCCGTATTTAACTTAACGTGACTCAGTGAAATCACGCTGTGCTCTACATGTGCTGGAATCCATAACGCGCACATGGGCGGCACAATCCAGACATTATTCGGTGTAAAAACTTGAATGTTTCCAGTGGACGCATATAAAAACTGCGCACGTGTATGCGTATGGGTAGGCGTGATTTCTCGGTAAGAATGCTCAGAAGATAGCCCAATCACAAGTTCAGACAAATCAGGCTGAATAAGAGAATCGGACATAAACTATCCTAAAAATTGTCACTTATACGATGATTATTGGAAGATAACTTTATAAGCGACAAATTACAATAAGCCTCTCATTTAAAAATATTGGAGTTTTTCAGGTATGACGTCTTCAATACAATTGAAAGATGGTATTGCCAATACCGTTGCAAATGATCAGCCTCAAGGAATGATTATTAAAATTGTAGGCGCCGTGGCAGTCGCACATTTACTGAATGATTTAATTCAGGCAGTGCTACCAGCCATCTATCCAATGCTAAAGGCAAACTTTTCGCTGAGTTTTGCGGAGGTTGGCCTAATCTCGTTTGTATACCAGATTACAGGTTCACTGCTACAGCCTTGGATTGGACTTTATACTGATAAACATCCAAAACCATATCTTCTTCCACTTGGAATGGTTGTCACATTCTGCGGCATTATCTTGTTAGCATTTTCACCAAGTTTTGCTGTGTTGTTATGTGCATCTGCGTTGATTGGGGTGGGGTCTGCAACATTTCATCCAGAAGCTTCACGTGTGGCACGAATGGCATCGGGCGGGCGCTTCGGTACAGCTCAGTCGACTTTTCAGGTGGGCGGAAACACCGGGACAGCCATTGGTCCATTGTTGGCAGCTTTACTGATTGTCCCGTTTGGACAGCATGCAGTTGTGGGTTTGGTGATATTTGCACTTTTGGCGATTTGGGTTTTATTTGGTGTAAGCCGTTGGACTGTGAGCCATGCTAAAAGTCAGGTGGTTGCACGTGCTACTCAAGTACATACTAAATTGCATGGCCGTAAGCTGATTATTGCTTTGAGCACAATTAGTGTGTTGATGTTTGCCAAATTTACCTACATTGCTAGCATTAGTAACTACTTTACCTTTTACTTAATTCAAAAGTTCCATATCAGTATTCAAACAGCTCAGTTGCATTTATTTGCCTTTTTGGCAGCCGTTGCTTTAGGTACATTTGCAGGTGGTCCAATTGGTGACAAAATTGGCCGTAAAGCAGTGATCTGGGTTTCATTTGTTGGTATGGCACCGTTTGCATTAATGATGCCGTATGCAAACTTATTTTGGACAACGGTTTTCTCAATTATTGCAGGTTTAGTGTTGTCATCAGCTTTTGCAGCGATGGTGGTTTACGCACAAGAAGCTGTTCCGGGCCGTGTGGGTATGATTGCAGGTTTAATGTTTGGTCTTATGTTTGGGGTAAGTGGTATTGCCGCAGCAGGGTTAGGACATTTAGCTGATATTAACGGCATTGAATGGGTATTTGGTTTATGTTCATTGTTACCATTACTTGGTTTTGCAACTGCATTTTTACCCAACACAAAAGTTAAATAAATAAAAAGACTCTCAGCCATATTCAGCTGAGAGTCTTTTTAGTCAAATATATTTCTAATTAAAAGACTATTTTTGAACACCAAACTTAAATACGGTGACACTGTTATAAGTTTGATTTGGGTTCAAACGTGTAGAAGGGAAGGATGGTTGATTCGGGCTGTCTGGAAAATGCTGTGTTTCTAATGCTAGTGCGTCTGCTTGTCGATAGAGCACACCATTTGCGCCAACAATATTTCCTAATAAATGATTGGCTGTATACATTTGAATGCTTGGTTCAGTAGTTAAAACCTGCATGGTCCGTTTAGATTTTGGATCAACCACACTAGCTGCAAGATTGAGTTTCCCTTGAGACTTTTGATTAATTACCCAAGTTTGGTCATAGCCATATCCATAGGCCAATTGCTGATTATTCGCTCGAATATCTTTCGCAATCGTCTTAGGTGTCCGAAAATCAAAAGGTGTACCTGCAACTGAAGCAATTTCACCTGTGGGTAAGGAGTTTTGGTCGGTTACCAATATACGGTCTGCATTGAGTTGTACCACATGATCTAGTACACCATAAGGATTATTCCCAGCGCCTGATAAGTTGAAATAACTGTGGTTGGTGAGATTGACGACTGTCGGTTGATCAGTTTTGGCTTTATATTCAATCTGGAATTCATTTTGATCTGAAAGACTGTAGATCACTTCTACATCTAATTTTCCGGGAAATCCTTGATCACCATTTGGGCTGGTTAACTTAAGAGAAGCTTTAACGGTTTCACCTTTAGAAACGAGGGGCTTAACTTGCCAAATACGTTTATCAAAACCGGGATTGCCGCTATGTAATGAGTTCGGGCCATTATTTTTTTCAAGGTTATACGTTTTTCCATCTAAGTTAAATTTAGCATTGCCAATACGGTTCGCATAACGACCAATTAATCCGCCAAAATGAATACCTTCCTTAGTATCAGTGACTTCATAGCCTTTTAGATCATCAAAACCCAAAACGATATTATTTTGTTTACCTTGGGCATCGGGAGTCAAAATCTGTGTAATTACACCCCCGAAGCTAATAAAAGAAACTGAGACTCCTTTGTTATTGCTCATGGTGTATAGATCAACTTTTTGACCATCTTGAGTTGTGCCATATGGCTTTACATTTATCGTTGCTGCATTTGCAAGTTGTGCAACGCTATAAATCGTAACACCTAAAATTACTAATTTTTTCATGCTTATACTCTATATTGTAATAGTTGGACTGGATGAATATAAGATTGATTTTTCATCTTTTTAAAGAGTTTTTTATTATATGTAGTGTTAATAATAATCGAGTAGTTAATGTTAAATATTGGAAAAATTGGTTCAATTTAGGCTTATAAAGAAATTAATGTTATGAGCAAAATTCAACGGTAAGCTATTTTTATGAATCATCCCGAATCGGTTTTAAAATTTTCACTTGGTCTAAATAGTCTCTCGTTTGATGTAGACAGCCAACACATTCACCTTGAGCAAGGCTTAGGTTTTGTTAATTCAAAAAGTATCGGCCATGGCGTGATTGATGAGCTTGCTATCGAAAAGATGATTTATTTTATTGAAGAAATCATCGAGTCAAAGCCCCTCAGAAATTTAAATATAAGTGGGGTAGCTGTTACGTCTGATGCTGCTATGACACACCTCAGTCAGTTATTTTTTAGTGCTAAAAAGCAAATCAGCCGTATTGAGCTTGAGCATGGATTTAATGATTTTATTGAGCGTTTGAGCTACTACACAAATCAAATGGCTCCAAATCAGCTTTATGTTTTTACCTACTTTGTATTTGTTCGAGAGATGATGCATCACTTAAGAGTTGAGCAAATTCAGATCATTTAAGAAATGATTTCTCAGCCTGCCAACTCATCATGAATCCAGTTTAAAAACAGCTCAATTTTAGGAATAAATTGATGGGTTCGTGGATATACCAAATGATGAGCAGAGATAGGAATCGATAACTCATCTGCAAAAACTCTAACCAACTTTTCAGATTCTAAGTAATTTTGAGTGAGTAAATTACTTTCTAAAACAAATCCTAGTCCGTGTGTGGCTGCCTCAAGTGACATATAAGAGCGGTCAAAACTCAAAGTATAGGGAAACTCAGGAATGCTTAAACCCTGATGGGCAAACCATTGGGGCCAAGTAACTAAGGTTGAGCGCGATAAAATCAGATCTTTCTTTAATAAATCTTGAGGTTTATTTACTGGACTACGTTCCAGCAGCTTAGGAGACGCAAGCACTTCAAGCTTTTCATTACGAATCGTTCTGATTTCTACCCCTGTCCAGTTGGGCAAACCATGACGAATATCAATGTCGATCTTGTCGCGAGTAAAGTGCAAATTTTCATAAGAACATGACAAGTTGACCTGAATCATGGGGAACTTTTCTTTAAATGACTCGAGGCGAGGGAGCAACCAAAGCAAACCAAAACTTGGAGATGAGTGAATATATAAACTGTCTTTAGGGCTTTTATCGGCAGCTTTTTCAGTCGCTAACATGAGGTTATGCAAAATGGTGGTGACATCTTGAAAATAGCGCTCACCAGAAGGGGTAAGCGTCACACCACGCGCACCACGAATAAATAAACTCTGCCCAATCATTTCTTCAAGCTTAGCAATTTGATGACTCACTGCTGAAGGCGTGAGATTCAAATGCTCGGCTGCCTTGGCAACATTGCCGAAACGGGCGGTTTGTTCAAAAGCCTGTAAGGTTTTAATTGAGGGCATCTGGTTGAAATTGTTTTCACTACTATCCATAAAATGATCCGTTTTTATCCCTAAAACTTATTTGAAAATAGCATAGGCATGAATTTTTTTCATGTCTTGTTGAATTCGAGATGATTGCTGGGCTTTGTGAAAAAAGAGATTCTAAGTCAGAACTCAGGATATAAAGCGTAAAAGAGGATTGAATATGTTACTACAAGGAAAAGTGGCATTAATTACCGGTGCAGCATCAGAACGTGGAATTGGGCGAGCAACCGCAGAAATCTTTGCACAACAGGGTGCTAAAGTCATTATTGTTGATTTAGATCTTGCTCAAAGCCAAAACGCTGCAAAGGCACTTGGTGAAGGACATTTAGGCCTTGCTGCAAACGTTGCGAACGAAGAACAGGTCAAAGTAGCTGTTGAACAAGCGCTACAGCACTATGGCAAGATTGATATTTTAATTAATAATGCGGGTATTACTCAGCCAGTTAAAACACTTGATATTCAACGCAATGACTATGACCGTATTTTAGATGTCAGCCTGCGTGGAACACTGATTATGTCGCAAGCTGTTATTCCATCTATGAAAGCAAATGGTGGTGGAAGCATTGTGTGCCTATCTTCAGTTTCAGCACAACGCGGCGGTGGTATTTTTGGCGGGCCACACTATAGTGCTGCTAAAGCAGGCGTGTTAGGTCTGGCAAAAGCGATGGCTCGTGAGTTTGGTGGTGACCAGATTCGTGTAAATTCTCTTACTCCAGGTCTAATCCAGACTGATATTACTGGCGGTTTAATGAATGATGACCGTCGTCATGACATTTTGGCAGGTATTCCTCTCGGCCGCTTAGGTAAAGCGCAAGATGTTGCAAATGCAGCATTATTTTTGGCAAGTGATCTGTCAGCTTACTTAACTGGTGTCACACTCGATGTAAATGGTGGCATGCTGATTCATTAATCGCTCACTATTTCAAAACTAAAAATAGAATGATGGTCACAAGAGGATACTGTGGCCAAATGTAAAGGGATTCGCATGATGGATACAGTATTTTCATCTGAAGTAGATACGGCGGTTCGTAAATCTGCCTATCGAAAAATTGCATTTCGGCTCATGCCATTTTTAATGCTTTGTTATTTTTGTGCCTATTTAGATCGAGTAAACGTGGGTTTTGCCAAGCTCCAAATGATGAGCGATTTACAGTTTAGTGAAGCTGTATATGGTCTAGGCGCAGGGATTTTCTTTATTGGTTATTTCCTCTGTGAAGTACCAAGTAACATTGTACTTCACAAGGTAGGCGCAAGACGTTGGATTGCCCGAATCATGATTACATGGGGCATTTTGTCAGGTTGTTTTGCTTTTGTTCAAACCGAATGGCAATTTTACACCTTACGTTTTTTGCTTGGTGTTGCTGAAGCTGGACTAGCTCCGGGTTTGTTGCTCTACCTCACTTATTGGTTTCCATCTTACCGCCGTGCACGCATGACCGTACTTTGGTTTATCGCGATTCCAATTTCGGGAATGATTGGTGGACCACTTTCAGGCTTAATCATGGACCGAATGAGCGGTGTACATGGCTGGTTTGGATGGCAGTGGATGTTTGTAATTGAAGCCATTCCTACTGTACTTGTTGGCCTACTTGTACTTGCTGTTTTAAAAGATTCAGTTCAAGACGCCAACTGGTTAACCCAAGACGAAAAGAACTTGGTGAAGCAAGAGCTTGCTCAAGATAACCAGCACAAAGAAGGTCATGCTAGCGTCAAAGAGTTCATCGCAGATAAACGCTTATGGCTATTGGCAGGTATTTACTTTTGTGTCGTGATGGGGCAATACGCCATTACATTTTGGCTACCAACTCTCATTCGTAACTCGGGCATTAGTGATAACTGGCATATCGGTTTGCTCACAAGCCTGCCTTATATGTGTGCCATTGTAGTCATGATTTTGGCAGGGCGTAGTGGTGACCATTTCCAAGAGCGCCGCTGGCACTTAATTATTCCGATGTGTGCAGGCGCTATAGCACTCACATTTGCGACTTTATTCGCTTCAAATCTAACACTCTCTTTAATTTGCCTTTGCATCGCAGCCTCAGGTGTGCTGACGGCATCCTCTTTATTCTGGATGTTACCGACCAACTTTTTGGGTGGTGTTTCCGCAGCGGCAGGTATTGCAGCAGTGAATAGCTTCGCCAATCTTGCAGGATTTTGCTCACCTTATTTAATCGGTTGGGTCACTACCAACACAGGTTCAAATGCAATCGGCATGTTCTTAATCACAGCAGTATTAATTTTCGGTGCCAGTTTGGTTCTGCGTGTTCCTGCAAAACTGGTCAATCGTTAATAAGGAATAGTAAATGACAATGTTAAATGTTGATAAAGCAGGCCAAATTGCCGAGTTGCAACAACGTGCCTACCACATTCGCCAACATGCTTTACGTATGGGGCAAGTACAAGGCCAAGGCTATGTTGGACAAGCTTTGGGGGCAGCTGATCTACTGGCAGTATCTTATTTCCATGCCATGAAATATCAGCCAGAAAACCCTGAATGGGAAGGCCGTGACCGTTTTTATCTTTCTATTGGGCACTATGCAATTGCACTCTATGCAGCCTTAATTGAAGCAAAAATTATTCCGCTTGAAGAGCTTGAAACCTACGGAGCCGATGACAGTCGGTTACCAATGTCGGGCATGGCTTCCTATACACCCGGTATGGAAATTACAGGTGGCTCATTGGGTCATGGTCTTGGAATTGCAGTTGGTGCATGTCTAGGACTGAAACAGAAAAAATCAGATGCTTTTGTCTATAACTTACTGTCCGATGGGGAGCTAAATGAAGGTTCAACGTGGGAAGCCGTAATGTCTGCTTCTCATTGGAAACTAGATAACTTAATTGCGATTATTGATGTGAATAATCAGCAGGCAGATGGGCACTCCAGCGAAATTTTAGCGTTTGAGCCAATTGTTGATCGTTGGCAGTCATTTGGTTGGTACACCCAACGTGTAGATGGCAACAACATGGAAGCTCTGCTTGAAGCATTCGATCAAGCGCGAAACCATAAAGGTACATGCCCACGCGTCATTATTTGTGACACTAAAATGGGTAAAGGCGTGTCGTTCTTGGAAAGCCGCGAAAAAACACACTTTATTCGTGTTGATGAACATGAATGGGATGATGCTTTAAATATTTTGACCCACTACGGACAGTAAGGAATACACCATGAACCAGTTAGCTAATCCCCCTAAGAAAAAACTAACCACTTCGGCAATGATTGCTTCTATTGCTGCCGAGGGCCAACCGACCAAACCCGCACCATTTGGACATGCACTGAATGCCTTGGCAAAAGAGCGTGACGATATCGTAGGTTTGTCAGCAGATTTATCAAAATATACAGACCTACATATTTTTGCCAAAGAAAACCCCGACAAGTTTTTCCAAATGGGCATGGCAGAACAACTTTTGATGAGCGCAGCAGCAGGACTTGCTCGTGAAGGATTTGTTCCTTTTGCGACGACCTATGCTGTGTTTGCATCACGCCGTGCCTATGACTTTATTTGTATGGCAATTGCAGAAGATAACCTGAATGTCAAAATTGTAGCAGCTCTTCCGGGATTAACCACAGGCTACGGCCCAAGTCATCAGGCAACGGATGATATTGCAATTTTCCGTGCTATGCCGAACTTGATGATTATCGATCCATGTGATGCCTTGGAAATCGAACAGGCGATTCCTGAGATTGCCGCGCATAATGGTCCGGTATATATGCGTTTATTGCGTGGTCAGGTTCCATTAGTGCTCGATAAATACAACTACCAGTTTAAATTGGGTAAGGCACAGGTGATTAAACCCGGTAAAGACTTACTCATTATTTCGACTGGTTTATTGACCATGCGTGCGCTTGAGGCAGCCGAAGAGCTTGAAAAAGAGGGCATTGAGGTTTCAGTGCTACATGTACCGACCATTAAGCCTCTAGATGAACAAACTATTTTAGATGAAGTCACAAAAGGTGGCCGCCCTGTTTTAACTGCCGAAAATCATTCAGTCATTGGTGGGGTAGGAGAAGCTGTTGGCTCACTACTTCTAAGAAATGGTCAACATCCTCGTTTTGACATGATTGGTTTGCCAGATGCATTTTTAGATGCAGGCGCATTACCCACTTTGCATGACCGATATGGTATTTCAACTGAAGCAGTCAAAGAGAAGATTAAGTCACATTTGAAGTAGAAAGATTAAACTTTCAAATTGAAAAGGGCGTGATGGAAATTCCTTCACGCCCTATTTTTAATCAAGATGATTTAAAAACTTAAGCAATCGAATCATCTAAATTCGGCGCTAACCAACGTTTCGCTTCATCCAGTGTCCAACCTTTACGTTTTGCATAATCTTCAAGTTGGTCTTGAGATATTTTACCTACGTTAAAGTATTCACTTTGAGGGTGAGAATAATAGAAACCACTTACTGAAGATGGTGGCATCATGGCAAAGTGTTCAGTTAGTTTAGTACCAATTTTGTCGGTAGAACCTAACCAGTCAAACAACACAGCTTTTTCAGAGTGCTCTGGGCAAGCAGGGTAGCCCGGTGCAGGGCGAATACCGACATATTTCTCTTTAATCAGTTCTTCATTGCTAAGCTGTTCATCCGCTTTATAGCCCCAGAACTCTTTACGAATGCGTTCATGTAAGTGTTCGGCAAAAGCTTCAGCAAAACGGTCTGCCAATGACTGCACTAAAATTGCAGAGTAGTCATCACCTTTAGCTTTGTATTCATTTGCCAGTTCTTCTGCACCAAAAATCGATACAGTGAATCCGCCTAAGTAGTCCTGTTGTTCACGGTCATTACGAATGTAATCTGCCAAAGACAAGTTCGGTTTACCTGTCACTTTGTCAGATTGTTGACGTAAGTGCTCAAAAGTATGCGTAATATTTTGGCCTGCTTCATCAAATACACTTACTGTGTCGGCGTCAGTGCGCTGTGCAGGGAACATACCGAATACGGCACGAGCATCAAAACGATTGTTGTCGATAATATCTTTCAACATCGCTTGAGCTTGGTTATACAAATCTGTTGCAGCTTCGCCGACCACTTCATCTTCTAAAATTTTCGGGAATTTACCTGCCAAGCTCCATGAAATGAAGAATGGTGTCCAGTCAAAATACTCTACAAGGGTTGCAAGAGGGTAGTTAGTGAGAACTTGTGTTCCTAAAAGATTTGGTTTTGGTGGTACATAGCTTTCGTCAATTTTAAAACCGTTTTCAACTGACTCAGCATAGGTCAATTTTGCAGCTTTTGGCTGTTTGTTGGCTAAGCGCTCGCGAATCTTGGCATATTCCGCACGGTGCTCTGCAATAAAGTTTCCACGCATTTCTTTAGAAAGCAGAGTCGTTGCAACACCTACCGCACGTGAAGCATCAGCCACATAAATCACAGCATCGTTTTGGTACTGAGGATCAATTTTTACTGCTGTGTGGGCTTTAGAAGTAGTCGCACCACCAATTAATAAAGGAATGTTAAAGCCTTTGCGCTGCATTTCTTTCGCAACAAATACCATCTCATCTAAAGATGGCGTAATCAGACCTGACAAGCCGATGATGTCACATTTTTCATCAATTGCAGTTTGCAAGATTTTCTCGCAAGGTACCATCACCCCAAGGTCAACAATGTCGTAACCATTACAGCCAAGTACCACGCCTACAATATTTTTACCAATATCGTGTACGTCACCTTTAACAGTGGCCATCAAGACTTTACCTTTAGATTGGCTACCTGTTTTTTCAGCTTCAATGTACGGGTTGAGCCAAGCCACAGCTTGCTTCATAACACGTGCAGATTTCACAACCTGTGGTAAGAACATTTTGCCCGAACCGAACAAGTCACCAACCACGTTCATACCGTCCATCAAAGCGCCTTCGATTACATCTAAAGGACGTTTGGCTTTGAGGCGAGCTTCTTCTGTATCTTGATCAATGTAAGTGGTAATACCTTTAACTAGTGCATATTCAAGACGTTTTTCGACTGACTCATTACGCCATTCAAGGTTCTCGGCTTCTTTGGCAGCACCGCCTTGTCCACGGTATTTTTCAGCCACTTCAAGCAATTTTTCAGTCGCCGCCTGACCAGTCTCACCTTGGTTTTGGTTTAAGATGACATCTTCAACTGCTTCTTTTAGCTCGGCTGGAATATCATCATAAATTGCCATTTGGCCAGCATTCACAATCCCCATGGTCATGCCTTGCTTGATGGCATGGTACAAGAACACAGAGTGAATGGCTTCACGAACAGGCTCATTACCACGGAACGAGAACGAAACGTTCGACACGCCACCAGAAATCATGGCGTGAGGTAAGTTTTGTTTAATCCAACCTGTGGCCTCAATAAAGTCGACGCCATAGTTATTGTGTTCTTCAATCCCTGTTGCTACTGCAAACACGTTCGGGTCAAAAATAATATCTTCAGCAGGGAAGCCTACATCGTTAACCAAAATGTCATATGAGCGCTTACAGATTTCACGCTTACGTGCGGCGGTGTCGGCTTGACCTGTTTCGTCAAATGCCATGACAATAATCGCAGCACCATATTGACGGCACAGGCGAGCTTTTTCTACAAACTCTTCATAACCTTCTTTTAAAGAAATCGAGTTAACAACGGGTTTACCTTGTACGCATTTTAAGCCAGCTTCAATGATTTCCCATTTTGATGAGTCAATCATGATTGGCACACGTGAAATATCTGGTTCAGAAGCTACAAGGTTTAAGAAATGCACCATCGCATTTTGCGAATCGAGCATCCCTTCATCCATGTTAATGTCAATAATCTGTGCGCCAGCTTCCACCTGTTGCTGTGCAACTTCTAAAGCTTCAGCAAAGTTTTCTTCACGAATTAAGCGTAAGAATTTTTTCGAACCTGTAACGTTAGTACGTTCACCCACATTCACGAAAAGTGAGTCATCATAAATATTAAATGGTTCTAAACCACTCAAACGACATGCAGGTACAGTTTCAGGAACTTGACGAGGCGCAATATCTTTTACCGCATTGGCAATCGCACGGATATGGTCAGGTGTTGTACCACAGCAACCACCAGTAATATTGATTAAGCCGCTTTCTGCAAATTCTTTTAAGAATGCTGCAGTTTGTTCTGGCGTTTCATCATATTCACCAAAAGCATTTGGTAAGCCCGCATTTGGGTGCGCTGAAACAAACGTATCTGCTACATCAGAAATGGTTTTTACGTGAGGACGTATGGCATCTGCACCAAGCGCACAGTTAAAACCAATCGATAGTAAGTCACCATGACGTACAGAGTTCCAGAACGCTTCGGCAGTTTGACCTGTTAAGGTACGACCCGATGCATCGGTAATGGTCCCTGAAATCATGATTGGTAATTCACGACCAATTTCTTTAAAGACTTCTTTAACCGCAAAAATCGCAGCTTTACAGTTTAATGTGTCAAATACGGTTTCAATCAAAATGATATCTGCACCGCCTTCAATCAGCGCATGAGTCGCTTCAATATAGTTTTCTTTTAGCTCGTCAAAGGTGATGTTACGAAAGGCAGGGTCATTAACATTAGGTGAAATTGAACAAGTACGCGATGTTGGCCCAAGCACACCTGCTACAAAACGCGGTTTATCTGGAGTCGAATACTTTTCACAAGCTGCTTTGGCTAAACGTGCTGCTTCACGGTTAATCTCTGGAACAAGATCTTCCATGTGGTAATCAGACATAGAAACACGCGTGCCGTTAAAGCTATTGGTTTCAATAATATCTGCACCAGCATCAAGATAAGCTTCGTGAATGCCTTGAATGATTTGAGGCTGGGTCAGAACCAAAAGGTCATTGTTACCTTTTAAGTCATGTGCCCAATCGGCAAAACGCTCACCACGGTAGTCGGCTTCTTCTAATTTATGGCGCTGGATCATAGTTCCCATAGCACCATCAATAATCAGAATGCGTTTAGCAAGAAGCGCTTTTAGGGTGGCAAGCGTAGACATAGAAAACCCCGATCTTTTATATGAATTTAAAAATGCGGCGCTATTGTAACAGAATAGTTGCGCAATTGATGACCTATAACGACCCATCATTCACTGTAATAGATTCATTAAAAATCGGCTTTTATGACAAATGAAGACTGTTTTTTCATCAAATATTCATAAAATGATCATGATATTGAAATATTTCATCTCCAATATTCGGTTTGATGACAGTTGTTGTGTTTAAAAAGTAGACGTTTAGGTAATTTTTTAGATATTTTTGCTTCAAAAATAGTCATAAAATAGATGGGTGGGGACTTATGTAAATTATTGTATTTAAATAAAAAAATAAAAATCATAGAGGAAAGGTGCATCAAATGAGGTCAAAATGTGAAAAATTGACTTCATCAGGCGCCGCTTTGTCATATAATTGTCATAATTTAATTTAAGAATACAGAGGATTTTTTTATCCTCTTACCGTCTGCATGAATTCTAATCTACCCCCTGTTTCGGATTCAAAACTTGCGGCAAACCTGCAAGTCAAATCGACGAATGTACATGTCCCGACACCTAAATTTTTTATGCCGGTGTTTCTGACGATTATTGTTGCAACACTTATTTATATTGGATTTCAGGTGAGTGCTGATTTAGCACATGTACCACCTTTGAGTCTTTATTCAGTTATTCTTTTATCAACTGCACTCTTGATTGCTTTAGGCTTTGAGTTTGTAAATGGCTTCCACGATACTGCAAATGCAGTGGCAACAGTGATTTACACCAATGCTTTACCAGCACCAGTTGCAGTCATGTGGGCTGGTTTTTGTAATTTCCTTGGGGTAATGGTTGCAAGCGGCGCAGTCGCTTACGGCATTATTGCATTGTTGCCTGTTGAATTGATCATGAATATGGGTAGTGGTGCAGGTTTCGCAATGGTTTTTGCATTGCTTATTGCTGCAATTCTCTGGAACTTAGGTACTTGGTTCTTGGGTATTCCTGCTTCTAGCTCTCATACCTTGATTGGTTCAATCTTGGGTGTGGGCATTATGAACCATCTATTGAGTGCATCGACTGGCGTAACGACCAGTGGTGTTGATATGGATCAGGTGATTAAAGTCGGTAAGGCATTATTATTTTCACCTTTAATTGGTTTCGCTTTTGCAGCGATTGTATTCTTGTTGGTTAAAACTATTTTTAAACGCCAATTAGAATTATTCCAGCCACCTGAAGGGAATAAACCACCACCAGCAATCATTCGTGCAATCTTGATCTTTACCTGTACAGGTGTGAGTTTTGCACATGGTTCGAATGACGGTCAAAAGGGTATGGGACTCATCATGCTGATTTTGGTTGGTCTGGTGCCGTTGGCTTATTCATTAAATAAAAATCTTGATACTCAGCAAGTTCAATCATTCCATCAGCTTTCTTCTCAAACTGCCGTATTTTTGAATCAAAATCAGCCAGAATTAACCGATGAAAAAGCACGTGTTATTCTGACTAAATATATTCAAACTAAACAGCAAACTCCAGAAGTCGTGCCTGCATTGGCAAGTATGACTGATCACTTGGGTGAGCGAGTTTCTAGCTATAGCAACTTAAAAGATATTCCTGAAGCTGCAATTAGCGAAATTCGTAATGACATGTATTTAAGCACCACGACATTTAAGCGTTTGGATAAAGCAGATGCTTTACCAAAAATGGATGACTCACAGAAAAAGCTTGTGAAAGAATACCGTAGTAGCTTAGATTCATTCTTACAATACATTCCGACTTGGGTAAAAGTGGCTGTTGCTTTAGCACTTGGTCTAGGCACAATGGTGGGTTGGAAACGTATCGTTGTGACTGTAGGTGAGCGTATTGGTAAGCATCACATGACTTATGGTCAAGGGATGTCTGCTGAGCTTGTTGCAATGAGTACAATTGCAGCTGCTGATGGTTTAGGTATGCCAGTTTCAACAACACACGTTTTAAACAGTGCTGTTGCGGGTACGATGGTCGCGAATAAATCAGGTTTAAACTTTAATACTGTGAAGACAATTCTCTCTGCATGGGTATTTACTCTTCCTGCAACAATCTGCTTGTCAGGTGGTTTGTACTGGTTATTCTTACAGTTTGTATAAAAGCATTTAAAAAATTAAAGCCACTGTTCACAGTGGCTTTTTTATTTGTTTAGTTTTTAAAGTTGAGACTATTTTTCATATACATTCATCTATAAATTAATAGGTTGTTATAGGCCATCAAACAGCTTTATAGATTGGGCTTAAAATTTTATATCAGGATATATTATGAATGCGGTTCAAATAGATCAGCTAAAACAACAATTTCCACTTATTGAAACACTTCAAGCCTATCAAGAAACATTTTGGTTTACACCTCATCGCTATCCTTTAAAAGAAGCTTTAGAAAAAGTTGGACTAACCGCTAAGGACGTAAGTGAAGCAGAAGCAAGACTAGCGCGTTTCGCACCTTATTTGACAAAAGTATTTCCTGAAACTCAAGCACAACATGGAAAAATTGAATCAGATATTGTTGAAATTGCTCATATGCAGCAAGCACTTTCTTCAGCAAAACAAGTACAGCTTAACGGAACATTCTGGTTGAAAAAGGATAGTCATCTACCAATTTCAGGCTCTATCAAAGCACGTGGTGGCATTTATGAAGTGCTCACACATGCTGAAAAACTTGCCATGCAGGCAGGGTTACTCAAACCAGAAGATGATTATAGTAAATTAGATCAAGATTCATTTAGGGCATTCTTTTCTAAGTATCAAATTGCAGTAGGTTCTACAGGCAACCTTGGGCTTTCTATTGGCATTATGAGCGCCAAACTCGGCTTTAGAGTCACTGTTCATATGTCGGCTGATGCTAGACAGTGGAAAAAAGACAAACTACGTTCACTCGGCGTTAACGTTGTAGAATATGCTAGTGATTACGGCGTAGCTGTTGAAGAGGGACGAAAAGCCGCAGAGCAAGATCCACACTGCTTTTTCATTGATGATGAAAACTCAACAACATTATTTTTAGGTTATGCCGTTGCAGGAATACGCTTAAAACAGCAATTGGAGCAAAACCAAATTAAAGTCGATGCTGAACACCCATTATTTGTTTATTTGCCATGTGGAGTCGGTGGTGGGCCTGGTGGGGTGAGTTTTGGACTAAAACTGGCTTTTGGTGAGCATGTACACTGTATCTTTGCAGAACCCACACATTCGCCGTGCATGTTACTTGGTGTCTACACAGGTTTGCATGATCAGATTTCAGTTAATGACATTGGCATTGATAACGTTACTACGGCAGACGGACTTGCGGTAGGACGTGCTTCAGGTTTTGTCGGGCGTGCTATGCAACAGTTAATTGATGGCTATTACACCATTCACGATGAACGTTTATATGAGCTCATTGCGCTTTTAAATCAAACTGAGAATATTCAGCTTGAGCCTTCTGCGGTAGCAGGCATGATGGGGCCGTATTATGTAGAGACTAGTCCTGATTACTTGGCTTTACACCAGTTAACAGCTGAGCAGTTGCAGCAAGCAAATCATGTAATATGGGCTACTGGGGGTGGCATGGTGCCTCCTGATGAAATGCAAAAATATCTATCACACTTTCAAGATAAATAAAGACACATTAGAAAAAAGCCCAATTCTAGGATTGGGCTTTAATCAAATTATTTTTTAGATGATTTTCTAAAAGGAAGTTTTTCGGTAGCAAAACCATAAATTGCGGCAAAAGGTAGGGCAGTTCGTGCTAAATAAGCCACACGCCATAATCCACCATGATTGGCACCTTCCATCATAAGTTCAAGCGGATGGTCTAATACAGTTTCAGGATTCGCGACAGAAGACTCATTTCTTAAGTCATGAATCCAGAGTGCCGCCATAATGGCATTGGTGGTTTCAGGGCTAAATGCTTCTACATCGAAAAGTTCTGCGCCATTAAAAGCTGCTTTCAATAATGGATTTTTAGTCACTGAATGAGTGGTTGTCGATGGTGCAATATTAATGCTGACACGTTGTCCTTGATGACGGGCCAAAATAGCACGCCATTGTTGAATACGCTTTGCCAAAGCATAGTTTGGACCTTGTTCAACCACTAAGCAGTCGGCAATACCATAAGTTTTTCCATTTTCACATGTAACCAAGTCTTGATATGGCGCTTGAAAAAAACGATTGAGCGAAAGAGCAGAAACGCCTTTTACTGCCAATTTTTGCATTTTTTTGCGGGATTTAAATTTCTCTTGAGCAGCCTCTGCAACTTCTTTTGGTACTGCATAAACATCGGTTGGAGTACACATAAACATAAGGCTTGTATCAGGCTTATGCTCGCTCACAAATTGCATGATGCTATCCATTGCCATGGAAACGCGGACATGCTTTTCACCATCTAAATAGGCGATTGCTGCCAAATCTAACTTTTGTGGAAACTGCACCAACCACTGCGCTATTTCTGGTAATTGAGTCAGTAAATTTGCACCCAGCTTATCTTTTAACTCCGAAGCTTTTGCTGACGAATCAACGGCTTCAACACATGGTGCAATGAGTGTTGCATTCCCTTGTTGAATCGTATTTAAGATTTTGCCCCAGACTCGTGAGTTTGGTAAATCTACAGCAACAATATTTGCTTTCCATTTGGCTAACCAAGGCAGTGGTCCTGCTTCTGAGGCTGCACCAAACAGCACCATCGTACGGTCAGACAAATCGAACCATTCTGGATGAGCAATAGCTTCACGAAGTGCTTTTGCATGACTTGGCTCAATAATACCAGTCTCTTCCCAGCGCTGAATTTGGTCCAGTAAGCTTTGTCCACTCAGCTTTTGTCCTTTATAAGGAACATACCATTCAGGTGCTGCGTCACTTTCACCTTTAAGTTTTACTGTATAAAGAGGCTTGGATGAAGCAATATGAACGGCATCTTTTAAAAGGTAGTGTTTACCATCACGATAATAATCAAAAATATGGTGAGCTTTATGCAATCCTTGCTTCGCAATAGTAATTGGGTTGTTGATATTAGAAATCCCTTGTTTAACAAGAGCTTTAAAATATAAAGGATAGTTTTTTCGCCAGTTTTTTTCATTCAACACTTGTTGTGCGGTTTTATTATCTACAATAGATAAGGCCTCTGACAAAATCTCTTGGCCTGTAAGAGATGTACTTTGTTTTTTTGTTGAGGCGTGTACCGGAAATTGTAGACCTTCGACTTGACTTGTGCTGGACATAAAATATCTCGTTTATACGACTGGGTTAATATACATGTGTATACATTATCTATGCCAATGAAAGGAAACGAGTGGCAATAACTGACAAAATAATATTGATTATTTATGTGATGAAACGTGAAAGAGAAAGTTATTATGATAAATTCATCTCATTTTGGCCTTAATTTTTTTCACATTTTTAGAACATTTTTATAGACTTACGTTACATAAATGTTTATTTTGTATTAAGCAAATACATCAGTATTAACCTGAAGGTAAAATGTTCAAAATGTATCAATAATAGAGATACAGAAATGATTAAAAACTAGACTTTTTTCTTAAGTGGTCAGAAAAGTCAAACGGAATAAGAAAGAATTGGGGTGAAACTAGATAGAAGACAACGTAAGATTGTCTTTTAAAAATCTTGGGGATATGGTGATTTTTTTACACCATAATTTTCTAGTTTCATCCCATCTATTTTTGGGCTGGAACCCTCCATTTAGTATTCAATTCATCACTTGATTGAAGCCTATTTCTTTAGAGTAACTTCAAAATTACTTTAAAAGAGGGTATTTCTAACAACGTCCTTTTTTAGCTTGTCCTGGTGGGCAAAAGCCTCCTGGATGTCCGTAATATGGTGAATCAGGGTCAATCACAATACTACCTTCAGGTGTATGGACCGCACAGGCTGATAGTGACATTGTGAAAATTGCTGCGGCACAAAGAAGTAAAGTTTTCATCTTGTTCTCACTTTTTTATCATTCTCACTTGTACTATAAAAACATTTTGATTATTTTTCGATCTAATTTTGGTTAAAAAATATCTTTAATAAGTCGAATTAAGTAGAAATTAAGGAGACCGTAAAATAGTCCGAAATCCAACATGTGTTGCAGCTAAATCAAAATCTTGTGGATAACGGCTACTGCTACGATAACGTGAACAATAATTTTGTGCACAAAGAAAAGATCCACCTTTAATTACATATTGAGTGCTGGTGATTTCTTGTTGACGTAAATCAGAATAATTTCCCATATGCTGGTCATGAGCACCTTGATAAGGAGAAGATGTCCATTCCCATACATTTCCAATCATATCAAATAGTTTGAATTTATTTGCCGCAAAACATCCAACGGGTGCAACACCTTTAAAGTGGTCTTGATTTAGGTTTTGAAAAGGGAATTCGCCTTGCCAGTAATTGGCTTGCGGATGTTGATGTTCATCAGTAGGGGCCTGATGTAAAGGGGTATCAGTTTTTGAATTGGCTTTAGCTGCATATTCCCATTCTAGTTCTGTTGGTAAATCACGTCCTAGCCACACTGCATAATGTTCAGCATCATTTTTACTTACATACCTTACAGGCTCATTAGGATTTGCTATAGCTCCAGTACCGCCGTTTGGCGTTTTCCATGTATACCCTGATTTTAGCTGCCACCATTTCTGTGGATGATCAGGATCTGGTGAAAAAACAGCAGCCTGTTTTTGTTTTTCGGCATCTGTAATATAGCCAGTTGCTTTTACAAAACTTGCAAATTGAGCGACCGTAACTTCAGTTTGGTCAATCCAAAATCCTTTGACTTCGCGCTGCTTTTTTCCAAAATTAAGTTCATCAGGATAGGCCTTTTCAGAACCAAAGTTAAAATCTCCATCGGCAATTAAAACCATTCCTGCTGTCGGCTGTTTGAGCCAACCCTGAGGCAGACCAGTATAGTTTTGACACTTTTCAATAGATCCTAAATCAGCTAAAGAAGTTTGCTGTTGCATCGAAGGCCTAGATTCAGAAACTTTTGAAGATTGGCTACAGCCCGTCATAATAGACAGGCTGATTGTGGTAACTAAAAATGGCTTCAATTTCATTTGGCGTTATATTCCTGCACACCATTTTTTTCAGTATATTCTTGATAGACCGATAAGAGTTCTTGAACTTTTGCAGGATAAAGCTGAGCAACGTTTTGTCTTTCACCGCGATCTAATTTAATGTTGTATAGCTCCCAAGTCCCTGTGCCTAATTCAGGTCGTCCTTGAAGTGCGATTTTCCATTCACCTTGTTTTGCATATTTGCTGCCATGTAACTCATCGGCAAAGCTAAAATTTGCAGGACGAATAGTATCGGTTTTGTTTTCAAGCAAAGGTTTCCATGAAATTCCAGATGGCGTATTAATGGCCCGGCCATTATATTGACCTTGTGGTACTGGAATATGAGCATATTCTAGTAAGGTAGGGAAAACATCGAGTACAGATGCAAAGCTATGATTAGTTTGTTCTGCTTTTTTCTGATTTGGTAATTTCACAATAGCAGGGGCAGTTGTTGCGCCTTCGCCCGCCGTATCTTTCCATAAGTGGAAAGGCGCCGCACTGACTTCGGCCCAACGTGGCCCGATATAGTGGTACGAACTAGGTGTACCCACATTTGCTACTGAGTTATCAAAACCAGATTCACTGCCATATCCGCCACGTACAAAACCTTCTGCACCATTGTCTGAAACAAAGAAAATTAAAGTATTGTCATAAAGATTATTTTGTTTGAGATATTGAATAATGCGGCCGACATTGGCATCAAGATTTTCTACCATACCCGCATAGATTTCCATCTTACGAGCTTCTAGTGCCTTTTGTTCGGCTGTTAACTCATCCCATTTCCCATATTTTTGTGGAGCATTTTGAGTCGCAATTGGTTCTGCTGCATCAAAGTTTGCAGGAATAATTCCAAGCTGTTTTTGTCTCGCAATGCGGGCATTACGAATGGCATCGTAGCCTACATCATAAACTCCGCGATATTTTTCACGATATTCGGCTGGGGCTTGAATTGGCCAGTGAGGCGCCGTATAGGCAGCATAAGCAAAGAACGGTTTGCCACTATTTTTGCCTGAATCTAAGTAGCTGAGTAATTTATCGGTAAAATAGTTGGTAGAGAAAAAGTCATCAGGTAATGCCGAAATAGGAATAATTTGCCCATCTTCTGTATAAGTTGAATTTCGTTTAAAGGCACTTGGAGCTTGTTTAAAATGATGGTCTAAACCTTGTAATAAGGTAAATGAATGATCAAAACCCTTAGCATGTGCATTGCTTTCAGGGGTTAAGCCTAAATGCCATTTACCACTAATATACGTGCGGTAACCATTGTCTTTAAGTACTTGTGCGATGGATAGCGAACGGTCGTTTAAATAGCCTTCATAACCTGGTTGTCCCTTCAAATGCTCTGGGGTGAGTTCCGCCATTGCCCCAATACCAGCTAAATGATGATCAGTACCGGAAATAAGCTGAGAGCGTGTTGGCGAACAGGTCGGGGCAGTATGATAATCCGTTAAAAGTCGACCTTCTTGAGCCAGACTATCAATATTAGGGGTATGAATTTCGCCACCAAAAGCCCCTAAATCTGAATAGCCTAAGTCATCAGCCATAATAAATAAGATATTGGGTTGCTTAGGCGTGCTTACGACATTTTCTTGATTATCATTGTCATTACATCCAGCCAGAGATAAGCTAAATAAAGCAATGGAAAGGCTAGATAAAATTGCTCTGTACTTCATTGTATCATCTGAATTATTAAAAGAATTGGCATGAGTTTAATCAGATGGTTTTTGCAAACAAAACAACGAATTGATCAAAGAAAATCAGAAAAAAGACTGAGAATTTATGTAGATAAATAAATCAGAAAAAAAGAAAAGCCCATAACGGGCTTTTCTTTGATTTATATCGTTTAGAAAGGAAGACGGGTAAGCTGGTCTAAGAAATGTGGAATAACTTTAGGTTCAAGTAAAATGGTTACGATGATTCCGTAAGCTGCACCCCATAAATGAGCACTATGGTTAATATGACTATTACCACGTTTACCAGCCCAAATACTGTACGCCACATATAAAATAGCAAAAATAATAGCGGGTACAGGAATGAAGAATACAAAAATCAGCTTCCATGGCTGAAACAGAATATAAGCAAATAAAACCGCTGAAACAGCACCTGAAGCACCTAGGCTGGCCCAGTTCGCATCATTTTTATGTTGTAAATAGCTTGGCAAAATTGCAAAGATTAAGCCACCTAAATAGAACAACACAAAACCCATGTCATAGAAATATTGGCGGTAAAAACTTTCAATGATACTGCCAAAGAAAAACAGGGTAATCATGTTGAACAGTAAATGTGTTCCGTCGGCATGGATAAAGCCATGAGTAATGAATCGATCAATTTGTCCACGTTGCATTGCAGGCGGCCAAAAAATCAATCGGTTCATTACATTTTGATTGCTAAAAGCAAGTAAAGAGATAATGACCGTAATAATAATAAGAGTAACTGTATGGTTAAACGGCAAATGCAACATAAGAAATATTTAAAAAATGATCAATACTGAGTTCAATAATGCCATTAAAAACTTAACTTGAAACCCTGTTGTGTATAAATCCGACAAATTTAGTTGATTTTTTTTAAATCCACCTCATCTTCGGTTAATATAAAGGCATCAGCTTGAGGAATATTGTTATGTCGACTGAGAACACCAACACTGCTGTTGCAGAAGAAATTCCAAACCTTTTGATTACACCATCTGCACAAGAGTATTTGCACGATTTATTAACGAAGCAAAATACTCCGGGAATTGGCGTTCGAATTTTTGTTGAGCATCCGGGTACGCCACGTGCGGAATGCTGTATGGCATATAGTGCGCCAGAAGAAGTGATCCCAACGGATTATAAGCAGGACTATCCTGATTTTCCTGCGTATATTGATGCGCCATCTATTCCTTATCTTTTAGATGCCGTAATTGATTACAACAAAGACCGTTTTGGTGGTCAGCTCACTTTCCGTGCTCCAAATTCTAAAGTTCCACGTGTTGGTCCAGATGCTTCGATTGAAGAACGTATTACTTACATTCTTCAGGCAGAAATTAACCCAGGTCTTGCAGGGCATGGCGGAAATTGTAGCTTGGTAGAAGTACAAGATGATCCAGAACACGGTTTAACTGCTGTATTGAAATTTGGTGGTGGTTGCCAAGGTTGTTCTGCAATTGATGTTACCTTGAAACAAGGTGTAGAAACTACTTTAAGAGAGAACATTCCTGAGCTTCAACGTGTGGTTGACCAAACAGACCATACGCAAGCTGAAGGTGCTTATTTCAAATAATCAAATTATTTGAAAAGTGAAATAAAAAAGCCTCGCAATGAGGTTTTTTTATTATTCAATATAAATAATGATAATTATTATCAATATCATTTGTAATTTTATTTATCTTTGTTACAATGCGGAACTGAAAATGAGAGATGTTTAATAAATCAATATATTGGGAATACTTATGTCGAAGCGTATTATCCAGTCAGTGCTTTCTGCTTCAGTACTGGCAAGTATGATGTCTATGGCTTATGCTGCACAAAATGAGCAAGAACAAGCTGAAAAAGCATTAGAAAAGCCTGCTGAACCTGTGAAATTGGAAACAATTTTTGTAACAGCTGAAGAGCAGGTGAAGCAGTCGCTCGGCGTATCAGTAATCACCCAAGAAGATTTAGAAAAACTACCAGTTCGTAATGATATTTCTGATTATGTGCGCCGTATGCCTGGTGTCAATTTAACAGGTAACAGCGCAACAGGGCAGCGTGGCAATAATAGACAAATTGATATCCGTGGAATGGGGCCTGAAAACACGCTTATTTTAGTGGATGGGAAACCAATTAACTCTCGTAATTCAGTCCGTTATGGCTGGAAAGGAGAGCGTGATACACGAGGTGACTCAAACTGGGTGCCAGCAGAAGCAATCGAATCGATTGAGGTTTTACGTGGTCCAGCAGCAGCTCGTTATGGCTCCGGTGCGGCAGGTGGTGTGGTTAACATCATTACTAAAAAAGTGACTAATGAAACCCATGGCTCAGTAGAGTTTTATACGTCACAGCCTGAAGACTCTAAAGAAGGTGCATCAAATCGTGTTGGTTTTAACGTAAGTGGGCCACTGATCAAAGACGTTTTGTCTTATCGTTTATATGGTAATTACAATAAAACAGAAGCTGACGATGTTGATATTAATAAATCAATTGGTAGTACCGCAGCTGGGCGTGAAGGCGTTAAAAATAAAGATATTTCAGGTCGTTTAGCTTGGCAGGCAACAGATCAGCAAACTGTTTTGCTTGATGTCTCTTCTAGCAAACAAGGTAATATTTATTCTGGTGACTCTCAGTTAAATGCAAATGCGGAAGCTGATGCGATTCTTTCGGAACTTATTGGTAAAGAAACCAATACTATGTACCGTGATAGCTACGCATTAACCCATGAGGGTGATTGGTCTTGGGGTAAGAGTAAACTCGTTGCTCAATATGACAAAACGCATAATAAACGCCTTCCAGAAGGCTTGGGCGGTAGCACAGAAGGAAAAATTAATAACCTTGATGATAAAGCCACTTCACGTTTAGAAACTCTTCGATTTAATGGTGAAGCCAATATTCCTTTTGAATATTATGTACCGCATGTATTAACACTTGGTACTGAATGGGTTGAAGACAGGTTTAAAGATAATGTGTCGACAAATCAAGGGAAAGACAGTAGTGGTTCAGGTTATGGCGATCAATTGGCTAAAGGCGATCGTAGTAAAATGGAATCGCGTATTGCTTCTGCATATATTGAAGATAACTTGAAACTCACAGAGAGCACAGATGTCGTGTTAGGTCTGCGTTTTGATGACCATAGTAAATCTGGTTCTAACTGGGGTCCAAGCTTAAATATTACCCAAAGACTTAACGATTATTTCACTTTAAAAGGTGGGGTAGCAAAAGCTTATAAAGCACCGAATATGTATCAAAATGCCGAAGGGTATTTATTAAGTACAAATGGGAATGGTTGTCCGGCCAATATTGAGTCACGTTGCTTGTTACAAGGTAATGGTGATTTAAAACCAGAAACTTCGGTTAACAAAGAGCTCGGTATCCAGTTCCAAAAAGACATCGTGAATGCGAGCTTAACTTGGTTCCGCAATGACTATAAAGATAAAATTGTGGCTGGTACAAACGTTGTTGGAACAGTTGATGGTTCAAGCACGAATGCAAATACAGGAGCTGTGACCAATACTAAGTGGAATATCTTACGTTGGGAAAATACGCCTAAAGCATTAATTCAAGGTTTTGAAGGAAGCTTAGGATTAGATTTCGGTGATATCCGCTGGACTAACAACTTTACGTATATGATGGATTCAAAAGATAAACAAACAGGTAATCCATTATCTTTAGTTCCAATCTATACAATTAACTCAATTTTTGATTATGACATCACAGATCAGTTAGATGTGAATTTTGTATTTACTCAATATGGTCGTCAAAAATCACGTCAGTTTGCAGAAAGTAGAATCGAATCTGGTATTGGATCAGGTGGAGTAAATTCTGCGCTTAAGCCAAGTACTGTAAAAAGCTATAGTACCGCTGGAATAAATGTCGGTTATAAATTCTCAGACAATATAAGTACGCGTGTTGGTGTAAGCAACTTGTTTGATAAACAAATTTTACGAGACAGTAATTCGATCAGCCAAACTTATAATGAACCAGGTCGAGCTTATTATGCTTCTTTAAAATATTCTTTCTAATCAACACAAATAACAAAGGCGCTCTAAGCGCCTTTGTTATTTAAAATATCTAATGCTTTTTCAGAATAATAAAAACTTTCTAAGTAAACACGCGCACGGCGTCTTAAATGTCCTGTTGTAATTAACTGCTGTAATACAGGCACAAGTAACGTGGTCAGCTCATGTTGCACTAAGCTTTCATCGATATTGAGGTCACGAAGCAATAAATCAAAACTACGCTCCTGATTACGTACATACCAAGTATAGATACCATCATGTACTTGCTGTTTTAGATAATCAGTTTGGCGAATGTGGTCCCAGATTTCATGTCCTAGGCCAACCGTTTTTGATAAGTCTTGAGTTTCTACATAATTTTTTAAAACAGAAAGTGGCATAGTTTTAACTTTATGCCAAACATTTGCCTGAAAATGGTAGAGCTTATCATTGTCAAAATGTTGGTTTAAAACACGCTCACTCATTTGGCTGAGTTTTAAAATATTCTTTTGCAAATAATGATTAATCGTATCGTCCAGATTTGAATCGGTTACTGTTTCTAAAACAGATTTCCCCATTTTCATAAAACGACCTACACCTGGTACACGCTTTGACATTGATTCATCTAAATAATCATGCATTGTTTGCTGAATCAGTTGCGTGAGCAGGGCCGAAAAAGCAGGATTATTCACAATCGTTTTAATCAGTTTTTTACGGTGCTCTTCTTTACTTGCAACGTATTGTGCAATTCGGTCAATCGTTAAAACAGGAATAACATCTTCAACAGTTGCGGTTTCATTTGCAGGATGAATCAATACAAACCGAATATGCTCAGCAATTTGTTCAATCAGGAAATCAGAAGCAGGCGTATCTAAAATCTGCTTTTGAATGAGCTGTTGAATTTGTTCAAAAGTCCACAGATGTTGTAATTGCCGACTCCCCAACCAATGATAAAATTGCTCAAACTCTTGCTGGATCACCTGAGTCTGAGCAAATTGCTCATCTAAAAAATCAAGATGAGCTTCAATAAGTTTTTCAATAAGTGGTTGGGTAGACATAAGGTCTCACAAGTCCGAAGTTTTATTAAGGTGTGGTCGTTTTTGACGACTGATTTGTTTCTACTTTAAGTAAAAACGGTAGATATTGTTGCATAACCAACTGTTCAGCTTCCAAAATCGGCATATGGCCTACATTTTCTAAAATAACTGGAGGCTGAGCATTCTTTAAAAGTCGTTTTAGTTCACTTGCTACTTCGACATTAATAATCTTATCTTGTTTGCCCCATAGAATGAGCGTCGGTGCATCGATCGTTTTGGTAAGTACCGCAAATGAGTCTGGTGTATAGACTTTATTAAGTGCAATCAATTGATCAACCAGTTTTTGTGTTTGAGGTGCTTGATCAATCATCAACTTTTCTTGAGCTTGAAGAAATTCTTTAGGAATAAACGGAGGATTAAACATGGTTTGTTTTAATAAATAATTAAAGTCACCTTTTTTAGATACTAAAAGCTGTTTTAGGTAAGCAGGATCTTTTAAATAAATTGTGTTGGCTGAGCGAAAAATACCGCCGCTATCCACCAAGAATAGACTTTTGGTTTCAAATGGATATTGTCCAGCATAGAGTAGGGCAATAGATCCGCCGAGTGAGTGCCCAGCAATATGAATTGGACCTTTTAAATTTGCTGCCTCAACAAAGCGACGTAATTTTTCAGCAAGATTTGGTACCGAATAATCGAAGTCTTGGGAAACGATAGTTTCACCACTACCCGGCAAATCAGGAATAATGACATGATAATTTGTGGTGAGATAACGAGCCACTCGGTTCCAGTTATCACGGCTACCCGCTAAACCATGAATAAGGAGTAAAGTCGGTTTTGTTGTAGAGCCGCCTTCGCTATATGACCAAGTCACATCACCGACTTTTAAGCTTTTGCTTTGTAGGCCTGCCCAGCTACGTTCTTGCTGTAATACATTCTGGAATGTCACATCAATATTATCGGCTGCCTGTGTTTGAGAAATACTCATCACTGACAATACGCTACAAGCCAAAGTCAGTGCGGTAGCAGTTTTTTTCATAGAGGCCATAATTGATGTGGACAGCCTTGTCATAGATTTCATCCTTGAAGCTTAAGCGAGTTTGAAAAATTATTGAAAAACTTTGCCAATGAGTCATTTGCCAAATGTTTGGAATGAAGAAAATTATAGTCAATCCGAGAACCAAAGTATGTCTATTTTTTCACTAAACAGTAGCGAATATGCAGTGAGCTCTACATTAAAACAGGTTAAGTATTTTTAAATTTTTTCATAGAAAAGGATTTATTTTTTGTCAGTGACATTCAAATTTTGACACATTAAAATGATTTCCAACCTTGAAAAAACAATGGAAATATAAAATGCCTACTGCGCAAGAAGTTTTAGATCGTCTGAAAGCCGGTAATCAACGATTTGTAAATGGAAATACTTCCCTTGCAAAAACCTTATCTCATCAAGAACGCGCTGAAATGGCAAAGGATCAAAATCCGTTTGCAATTGTACTTGGCTGCTCAGATTCTCGTGTTCCAGCAGAGATGGTATTTGACCAAGGTCTTGGTGACTTATTCGTAATCCGTGTAGCTGGTAATGTGGTTGCACCTTCACAAGTCGGTAGTGTTGAGTTCGCAGCAGAGCGTTATGACTGCCCAGTTGTAGTCGTATTAGGACACAGCCATTGTGGTGCGATTCAAGCAACAATTGATACGTTAATGAATCCTGATCACCCGCCATCATCTAACCTAATGTCGATTGTGAACCGCGTTCGTCCATCAGTTGAAATTTTAATGCAGACTGACTTAAAAAATGATTTGAAAAAATTATCATGTCATGCGGTGCGTTCAAACGTTTTTGCTTCTGTAAATCAATTACGCCATGGTTCAGCGGTGTTAGAGAGCCTGATTGCAAAAGGTGAGTTGATTGTTGTCGGTGCAGAATATTCACTCGAAACTGGTGAAGTTACTTTTTTTGATTTCTGATCATATTAAAAAGAATACTTAAAGATAAAAGGTGCCTATAGGGCACCTTTTATATATGGGTAAGCTAAATTAAGTAGTTTTGACTGCGCTTGAGCATTGGGATGAATTAAATCATTTTGCATAAGCTGTTTTTGACCAGCAACACCATCTAGAAAAAACGGTAGTAGTTTCACCTGATATTTTTGGCTTACAACTTTATAATTATTTTCAAAAGCTTTGCTATACGCAGCCCCATAATTTGGCGGAATCTTCATGCCAAAAAGAATAACTTTGGCTTTTTGTTTTTGGCTTAATTGAATGAGCTGATCCAGATTTTTTTGAATCATTTGAGGTGGTTGACCACGCAAGCCATCATTCCCGCCTAATTCAATCACGACCACATTGGGCTTATAAGTCTGTAATAACTTAGGTAATTGAGCTAAAGCACCGCTAGTCGTTTCTCCACTAACACTTGCATTGACCACTTTGTGTTGTTTGGGATACTGTTGGTCTAAACGTTTTTGCAGTAATTGTACCCAACCTTGTTTGGGATCAATTCCGTAACCGGCACTAATACTATCTCCTAAAATTAAAATAGTTTTCGCCGATACAAACATAGGCAGCATACTTAATGAGATGAGCATGATGCTTTTAGAACCAATCAAAAAAGATTTAGACATTTGTACTTCGACCCTGATTCTGAATACATAGGACTTTTCACATCATGCCACAACCCATCATTGCTGCCCATCAAGTTACACAAACTATTCAGATTAACCAAAATCAGTTTACGATTTTAAAAGATATTGATTTAGAGATTTTTGAAGGGGAACAGGTAGCAATTACGGGACGTTCTGGCTCAGGTAAATCAACCTTACTGGGAATTTTGGCGACTTTAGATCAACCGTCTGAAGGAGAAGTCTGGTTGTGTGGTCAAGCTGTACATCAGTTAACAGAGGAACAACGTGCCCAAATCAGAATGCAGCATATTGGTTTTGTATTTCAGTCTTTTCAATTGCTGCCTCAGTTGAGTGCGCTTGAAAATGTGATGTTACCTTTACGATTACGTAAAGACTTTGATTATAAAACAGCGGAGAAAAAAGCTTTAGATTGGTTGCATCGAGTAGGGCTCAGTCGTCAAGTTGAACAAACGCCTAAAGTCTTATCTGGTGGCGAGCAGCAGCGTGTAGCCATTGCACGCGCTCTTATTGCAGAACCACAAATTATTTTTGCGGATGAACCGACTGGAAACCTAGATGGTCAGACAGCACAAGAAATTGAAAGCTTGCTCTTTGATTTAAACCGAGAGTTAGGTACGACTCTGATTTTAGTCACCCATGATCGTAATTTAGCATCCCTTTGTCAGCGTCATGTTGAGTTAGATGATGGCCGACTAAAGACAGTACAGGGTGGTTAAACTATGCGTAATCTTCTCAAACCACTTTTGCTACAAAGTTTTCGTACGGGTGGATTATATCTACTCATTATTGCTCTATCGCTTGCGATCAGTGCAACAACTGCCCTGAAATTTAGTAACGACCAAGTTAAAAATGCAGTCAGTCTGCAAGCTTCACAAATGCTGGGTGCGGATTTGGTTCTGTCGAATAACGAGCCTATCGAACAGCAGTGGAAAAAGAAAGCTGAGCAGCTTAGTTTAAAGCAAACTAATGTCACTATATTTAGCTCGATGGCTCATACCCAAGATCAGTTTGTCATGGTTAATGTAAAAGCGATAGAACCTGTGTTTCCACTCAGAGGACAGCTTGAAATTTCGCCAAAAACTCAAGCAATTCAATCTGGTGAAGTTTGGCTAAGTCAAAGAGCAGCCGATTTACTTAAAGTAAAGCTAGGAGATACTGTTTCTATTGCTGATGGTACCTTCCGTTTTAGTGGAGTGATTGTGCGTGATTCAAATCAGGAGCTCGGTTTTTCGGGCTTTTCGCCAACCATTATTATTCATCAAGCCGATATTGCTAAGACTCATGCGATTCAGACAGGGAGCAGAATTGACTATCGTTTATTAATGGCAGGTAGCCCTGAACAGGTTCAGTCATTTTCAAAGCAATTTAAGCAACAGCATCAACCTTCTAAAGATGTAGATGAAGCGGCTGGCTTGCGTTTACGTGATGCAAGTGAATCGAACAGTAGGTTATTACGTCCGCTTGAAAATTTAGATACCTTTTTGCAATTGGCCAATATTTTAACGATTTTATTGTGTGGTATTGCCATCGCTTTAACGAGTCAAAGATATGTTCAACAAAACCAAGATCACATTGCACTTATTAGATGCTTAGGCGCCAGTAAGTTCGAAATCTTATGGGCATATATTGGATTGCTTTGTATTGTCAGTGCGATTTCAATTGTGCTAGGAAGCCTATTAGGTTTAATCATGGGGTTTGGTCTGCTGCAACTTATGCTGCAATTGATCCCTCAATTAGAGTTAAGTTTTTCGGTTGTACCTCTTTTAATCGGGCCTTTACCAATTGCGATTTTTACCAGCGTGATTGTGCTGCTTGGTTTTATTTTGCCAAGCATCTGGGAGCTTTTAAATACGCCTCCAATTCGAGTTATTCGCGAGCAAGCCAAATCTCGCAAATCTTTATTTTTTATGTTTTTTGCAGGAATCACTAGCCTAGTTGTTTTTAGTTTGGTGTTGAGTGAAAACTTAATGCTCAGCATTCTGGTTTTAGCGGCAATTATTGTTCTTTGTATTTTGCTTTACACCGTTGTTTGGCTATTGCTTCGTAGCTTAAAAAAGCTGAAAAATCGATTGTCTTTTTATATTCGTTCGCCATCACAAAGCGCCTTACAAATTACCGCATTGGCCTTAGGCTTAAGCCTCATTACGGTACTCAGTGTATTAAGAACAGATTTATTAGAGCGTTGGCAGCAACAACTTCCAGAAGGGACACCGAATCAATTTGTTTATGGATTACCTCCATTTGATTTAAAAGCATTTGAGCAACAATTAAAGCAGAATGGCTGGCAAAGCACGCCGTTATATCCAAATATTCGTGGCCGATTGTTAGCTAAGAATGATGTGCCTTTTTCAGAAGAGGCTATAAAGCAAAACAATTCTTTACGCCGTGAACTGAATTTGACTCAATCAAATCTACTACCAAATGACAATGTCATTACAAGTGGTCAAGCCCAGTTTGATGGTGTGGGACAAGTTTCAGTCGAAAGTAAAACTGCCGAAAGTTTAGGAATTCAAATTGGAGATAAGCTTACTTTTAGTTTGCCCGAAGGCAACTTACAGGCCAAAGTTGTGAATTTTCGGAGTGTCGAGTGGGAAAGCTTTAGCCCTAACTTTTTCTTTATTTTTTCACCTAAAACCTTAGACGAAAATGCTGGAAGTTATTTAGGTAGTTTCTATGTGCCTAAGCAAGATCAACCAAAAATGATCAATATTATTCAGCAGTTCTCAAATACAGTATTTATTGATGTTGATCGAATATTAGATGAAGTAAAGCGCTTAATGAATGTTTTGGTCAAAATAGTAACTGTTCTAGCGGCATTAGTTGGTTTTTCTGGAATACTTGTTTTAATTGCTTGTCTAAATTTATTAATGGATGAGCGACGCCGTGAAGTTGCTTTGTTACGTTCATTTGGTTTATCTAAAAATAAAATGAAGCAAATGCTCAGTTTTGAGATTGGGTTTTTAGGTCTGTTAGCAGGCATAGTTGCCTGCTGTTTTGCAGAAGTGATTAGTGCGATCGCAAGTTATAAAATGAATATGGCAATACAATGGCATATTGAAATCTGGCTGATTTTACCTTTTGGCATGATGCTGGTTTGTGCTTTGATTGGTCGTTATCGACTAGGCTATCTCTGTAATTTACCACCTTTACAAAGTTTAAGAGAATTAAACCAATTGTAGTTTAAGGAATAATGTCAGGGTTCTGGATGATGATTTCATGCCATAGCGGAAGTAACGGTGAGTTGATTTGTACACAGTACATATAAAAACCACCAGTAATGATTACTGCGCCTAATAAGCCTAAAATTTTAAGTATAGTTTTTAACTTGCTGACATAGCTTAAGTACCACATCAGTGCAAGGAATGCTCCAATAATCATGCCGCCAATATGCGCGGCATTATTAATACCCGTTGCGACAAAGCCAAAAACAAGGTTGATGGCCATAATCATTAATAATGCTTTTTTATCGAGTATGTAGGCTTGGTGTGGAAGCGGGGGAAATAGAGAAAGTACTGTTAACGCAGCACCTAATCCCATCACGGCACCCGAAGCACCTGCACTGACATGAGGAAGTAAGCTTTGATCGAAATGTTGCAGTAATTCATGCCCATTTTGAATAGTCATATAGCTACTGAGAAGGCTACCAAATAAGCCAGCAAGTAAATACAGGCTTATAAAATAGAAGCGACCAAATAGTGACTCAGCAACATTACCGAAAATATAGAGGGCCCACATGTTAAGCATGAGGTGAACAAGACCAAAATGAAAAAACATGCTGGTAAATAAGCGTTCGGGCTGCCCAGAAAAAGTAAGTGGTGTAAAATCTGCACCCCAATGAATAGCATCTTTCATGGCTGGGTCGCTAATATCGACACCAGTCGCAATTTGCCAGACAAACAAACCTACATTAATCAAGATCAATAAGGCGGTCAGCCACCAAGTTTGTACATTGAGTTTACGATTAATGTGCGGAGGCTGATATTGAGTCATGCTATGCTTTTGTTATATATGAACATGCTTAACAGCTTAACATGAAAAAAGTTGAATACAGGAGATCAGGACGAACATGAAAGCTTTTATTGTTCGCGTGTTGTTAATTTTTATTGGGGCAATTCTCCTTATTCAACTTTGGATTTTCTCAAGTTTGGTTTGGTGGCGTACACATGAAGTTGATACCACCATGTTTATGCGAATTGATTATTGGTCAGATACCTCAGAGCCGATCATTCATGAATGGCTTGACTATGATGATATTAGCGACAATTTCAAACATGCGATTTTAGCTGGGGAAGATGCAAAATTTATTCATCACCATGGTTTTGACTGGGATGGCATTCGTTTTGCACTAGAGCGGAATAATGAAGAAGGCGAAGTAGTTGCTGGTGGTTCTACGGTGTCTCAACAATTGGCAAAGAACTTGTTTTTATACAATAAGCGTTCGTTTATTCGTAAAGGCCAAGAAACTATCGCAACTTGGATGATGGAGCGGATGTGGTCAAAACGCCGAATTCTTGAGGTATATATGAACTCTGTTGAATTTGGCAAAAATCGATATGGTGTAGAAGCAGCCGCGCAATATTATTATGGTAAAAGTGCGAGAAGCTTAACGCGCGAACAAGCTGCTTTTTTAGCCGCATTATTGCCTGATCCGAAATATTATCAAGATCACCGCAACGATCGTAAACTACAATATAGAAAACGCGTTATCCTACGTTATATGAATAGTACCCAGATTCCTGAATAATGATGTTTTAAAGATGTGTAAATTTTTTAGTTTTTACCAAATTGTCATATTTTTGCAGCATACTGTTTTATAGAGATTTTGGCTGGATAGAGAATTGAGTTAGACATGAATACAGCGATTACACCAACGACCCCGACAGAATATAGTTATAATGACCGTTATATAAATCGTGAATTGTCTATTCTTGACTTCCATTTGCGTGTATTGGAGCAAGCGGTAGACCCTTTACATCCATTACTTGAGCGAATGAATTTCTTACTCATTTTTTCACGTAATCTAGACGAGTTTTTCGAAATTCGTGTTGCAGGGGTGATGGAGCAATTTTCTCTGGGCAATGAGAGTCGTAGCCCTGATGGTTTGACGCCAAGACAAGTCTTACAAAAAATCTCTGAAACTGCTCACGCTGCGATTGAACGTCAATATCGTATTTTAAATGAAGAAATCTTACCTAAATTACGTGAAGAAGATATTTGCTTCCTCCGTCGTGGTGAACTAACGCCAGCACAGTCAGCTTGGATTAAGAAGTATTTTCAAGAACAAGTTGCACCTGTATTAACCCCAATTAGCTTAGATCCAGCGCATCCGTTCCCACGTCTCGTAAACAAGAGCTTAAACTTTATTATTACCTTAGAAGGTAAAGATGCTTTTGGCCGTCAAATTGATTTAGCCGTGGTTCCAGCCCCACGTTCATTACCTCGCGTTGTACGACTGCCAGATGAGTTAACAGGTGGTAAAGAACATCACGTCATGCTATCTGCAATTATTCATGAACATGTGTCCGATTTGTTCCCTGGCATGACAGCAACAGGATGCTATCAATTCCGTGTTACACGTAATGCTGACTTGGCATTAAATGAAGATGTTGAAGATTTAGCAAAAGCTTTAAAAGGTGAATTAAGTTCTCGACGTTTTGGTCGTGCTGTTCGCTTAGAAGTAACTCATAACTGTCCGCAGCATATTTACGAGTACTTATTAGAAGAATTTGATTTAACTGATGAGCAATTATATAAAGTTGATGGTCCTGTAAACTTGGCTCGTCTGGTTTCAAATTTTAAACGCCCTCATTTGCGTTATGACTCACATACGCCGGTTGTGCCTAAAGTGTTTAAAAAGACCGAGAGCATTTTCTCTGCAATGCAGAAGCAAGATATTTTGCTTCATCATCCGTTTGAATCTTTCGCTCCCGTGATTCAGCTACTTCGTGAAGCTGCTCGCGATCCACAAGTATTGGCAATCAAGCAGACACTTTACCGTAGTGGTGCTGACTCTGAAATTGTACAGATTTTGGCGGAAGCTGCGCGTAATGGAAAAGAAGTGACCGCGGTTATTGAATTACGTGCCCGCTTTGATGAAGAATCAAATATTGAAGTGGCTAACGTTTTACAAGAAGCAGGGGCTGTGGTTGTTTACGGTATTGTTGGTTATAAAACTCACGCCAAAATGATTATGGTGGTACGCCGTGAAAATAACAAACTTGTGCGTTACGTTCATTTAGGCACTGGTAACTACCATGCAATGAATGCTCGAATTTATACCGATTATGGTCTCATGACGACTGATAAAGATCTGTGTGAAGATGTGCACCGTATCTTCCAAGAGTTGACTGGTATGGGCAAAATGGCGAAATTGAAAAAGCTATTACATGCACCATTTACCTTACATGCTCAGCTCATCAACTTTATTGATGAAGAAATTGCCAATGCTAAGGCGGGGCGTAAAGCTCAAATTATTGTGAAAGTAAATGCCTTAACGGAAGTTCAATTAATCAATAAATTATATGAAGCATCTCAAGCGGGTGTTCAGATTGATCTGATTATTCGTTCTATTTGCTGTTTACGTCCAGGTTTGCCTAACTTATCAGAAAATATTCGTGTACGTTCAATTGTAGGACGTTTCCTTGAACATACTCGCGTTTATTACTTTAGCAATAATGGTGATGCACGTATTTACTGCTCAAGCGCAGACTGGATGGATCGTAATTTATTTAACCGTGTTGAAGCATGTTTTCCTGTGGAAGATCCTGCATTGAAAAAGCGTATTTATCAACAAGGCCTAGTGAACTATTTGCAAGATAACCAGCAAGCTTGGTTGTTACAGTCAGATGGTACTTGGGTGCGTGCTGAGCCAGCAGAGGGTGAAAAATTGCATAATGCTCAACGGGCACTATTAGAAATGATTAAATAATAAGTTTTAAATTTAATTAAAAAAGCCGACAAAATGTCGGCTTTTTTAATTCACTGAAATTCAAAATAATTTAATTAGTTTTTCTAAATGGTTGTTGGGTAAACGATAATAATTTGAAGCACAGCAAGATGTTTTTAAAATATGTGATTTTCCCCATAAAACATTGAATTTTAAAAATATACAAATCATGTGAAATCTACTTTAATACGCCACATTAAATATACTTAACTTCGGTAAATGAATAAGATGCAATGCTTTATTAGAAATTTACTTATTAGAATACTTTTGGGGATAATGCCAGTGGCGGCCTACGCAGATCAGAAGTGTTATGGGGATATCATCGTATTTCAAAGGTTTGATGATCAAGCGATATATCCTTATTTTGCGCCCGTTTCCAATGATAAAACTAAAAAGAGTGAGGTAAGGAATAAAACAATAATCATCCAAAAAAGAAAACAAAAGCAGGAGGAATTTTTAGCGCAAAAGAAAAATGAGGAAGTTCACACAAAAGAAGAAAAGAAAAATTCTGATAATAAAAAACAACTTGATGCTGCGATCGCTAAAGAAATTTTAGAAAATGGTGAAAAAAAATGGATGGTACAAGTTGCGCTAGCTTCTAATCAAAATAAAGCAAATAGGATTCAGTCACAGCTTGAAGCAAAGGGCTATAAGGTTGTAACCAGCTCAACGACTAAAGGAATACGAGTCATGATAGATCCAGCCAACGACTATGCTATAGCACAGATTATTAGAGAAAAAATTATTTCTGATAATAGTTTGAATATGCAATCTGCTTGGGTGTTTAAGTGGGCATCCCTTACACCTCAATAAAATAAAAAGGAGTCCGAAGACTCCTTTTTTTATTCATGTAGGTTTGTCGTGATTTTCTGCATAATTTGCAGTAATACGTCAAATTCACTTTGTAGCGGCGTACTTTTACGAGTGACTAATGCTAAAGTGCGGCTTGGGGCATCTTCAATTGGTTTTGCAGTAATTTGATCATTAAACTTGATCATACTATTTTCAATTGCAATTTCTGGTAAAAGGGTAAAGCCTAAATCAGAAGAAACCATTTCAACTAAAGTTGGTAAAGAGCTTGCTTTTAAACGGTTATCGTTTTTACGTTCACCGATAGGGCAGGCACTTAAAACGTGGTCACGTAAACAGTGACCTTCTTCAAGCAAAATTAATCTTGATAAATCAAGATCATCTAGAGAGTTCGCTTGAAGAGCATTTGTATCTTGCTTACTACATACAAGGTACAAATTTTCTTTCGAAATTTCAGCGACTTTTAGGCCTCTAGTATCAAACGGTAGAGCAAGAACAATCATGTCTAGATTACCGTGTTCTAGACGCTCTACAATTTTTTCACTTTGAGCTTCATGCAGATGCAACTGAATTTTAGGTAACTGCTGATGCACTTCATCAAGTAACCGTGTCAGGATAAAAGGTGCAATGGTTGGGATAACTCCCAAATGCAAATCGCCTGTTAACGGTTCACTCATTTCACGGCTCAAACGCATTAAATCTTGAGCATCTGCTAGTAGTACACGGGCACGAGCAACAACTTGTTCACCCAATGGTGTTAAACGCACATTCTGACGGTCACGCTCTACCAGAACGCCACCTAACAATCGTTCAAGCTCCATGATGCCGCCTGATAACGTCGATTGCGTGACAAAAGAGCGGCGTGCTGCTTCAGTAAAATGCAAAGTTTCCGACAACGTAACTAAATATGATAGCTGTCTTAGTGAGGGTAATGCAGCCATAGTGTCCTAGTATGATGATTTAAAATGATGCGCAAATAAACCGCTAAGCTGAGGAATAAAATGTGCAGGGATATCATGCCCCATTCCATCAATTAATTCAAACTTAGCACCGGAAATTGCTTTTGCTACAGCCTTACCATGACTAGGTGGAAGTAAGCGATCACGAGAGCCATGTAAGACTAACGCGGGTTGCTTAATTTCACGGTCCAGTTGAAGTAAGGAGCCTGTACATAATATTGCTAAAAACTGTTGAAGTACACCAGCAGGATAATAGCTACGTTGATAAAGTTTTCGTGCAGTTTGCATTGCTTCAATCTGGTTGACGTAACCAGGTGAACCAATCAATTGAAATAGTTTTAAACTGTGATTAACAATACCATCTTCGTCACGTGACTCAGGTTTGCCAATTAAACTCAAAAGCTGTTTCGGAAAAGGAGGGGGTAAAAAAGGCTGATTATTACTTGTAAACATGAGCCCCAATTTCTCAACCTTTTCAGGATATTTTGCTGCAAGAATTTGAGCGATCATCCCGCCCATTGATGCACCAATGACATGTGTTTTAGTCACGCCTAAGCGGTCAATAAGCATTGATACATCATCTGCCATATCATGCAGAGTATAAGGGGCACCTTGATTACTTAGTCCGAGCGCAAAGCGACCCATCAATTTAACCGTATTTAACCGTTTACCTTCATGACGTACTTTTGAAGAAAGGCCAATATCGCGGTTATCAAAACGAATAACACGAAAACCTTGATCAATGAGTGATTTACAGAAGAAATCCGGCCAGAAAAGCATTTGAGCGCCAAGACCCATAATCAGCAAAATGGTTGGATGTTCCGGTTTTCCACCTACTTCTACATGTAGCTCAATACCATTGCCTAAGTTGACCTTGGTTTCTTGCATGAAAGATGTGTACGGCGAAATGTTAAACTGTAAGGCACTATTCATGTTATTCATTCCTTAAAGGAATACTCACAAAAGAGTATTCCTGATTCAAACCTTATGCTTGGGCTGGAATAAGATCTGGAACAAGCTTTGTTAAAGTTAAGCGTTGTTTACCTGCTGTTGCACCTAACAATACGAAACCACGCAATGTTCCTTCATTGTCAATTGCTTTAGCAAGCATACCATCGTCGAACTCTTCTGTTTCCCAGTTCACTTCTACATCCATTGGAGCTGGTAACACTGTAAGTGGAGCTGCAGGAGTTTTTACTGCAACTGGCATAGCAGGGTAGTGCACGGCAGTTTGTTGTCCGCTGAGGGTTTTTGCAAGAGCACGAGCTTGCTGCATAATTGGCATTACATACGGAAGTAGCGTGCCATTTACTTCAGCGCAATCGCCAATTGCATAAATATCGGCTTGATTTGTTTCAAGTAAACTATTAGTAATAATTCCACGGCTTGTTTGAATATCTGCGCTTTTAGCAAGTGAAATATTTGGCTGTAAACCAATGGCTGAAAGAACGATGTCGGCCACCAAAGTTTGGCCGTTTGCGAGTGTAATCGCATAATCTTCGCCATTATTAATTTTACTGACTTTTTCAACGGTTGTGCCTAATGCAAATTTAACACCAGCCTCTTCGAGATTTTGCTGGAATGCAGAAGCAATATGACCTGGCAATAAGCGACCTAATGGTTGAGGTGCCAAATCAATAACAGTAATGTCATATTCACTGTGAAGTAAGTCATTGGCGAATTCACAACCAATTAAACCTGCACCCAAAATAACAACACGTTTATCTTTACGTTGAGCTAGATTTTCACGGAAAGCACGGTAATCAATTAGCGAGTTCACGACATGAATGTCATCGCTACCATCGCCTGCAATTGCAAGACGAATTGGGTTAGCACCAACCGCTAAAATCAGTTTTGAATAGGGTTGATTCGAAGTTACCCCATCTTTCTCAAGAACAAGCTCATGACGTTCAGCTAAAATTTCTTTTACAAAAGTGAAAGGCTCAATACGCATATTGAGTTGGGTACCCATTTTAGCAGCATCACCTAAAGCAATCTGTTCAGGTGCTTTCTTACCTGCAAATGCATTTGATAATGTTGGCTTTGCATAATTCACTGCATCATCCGCACAAATCATCACAAGTTCTTGCTCTGGGCTAAGTTTACGAAACTCACGTGCTAAGGTATAACCCGCCATGCCTGATCCGATAATGACGATTGGATGCATTTTTCTCTCCAGAGTTAGAATTGTTTATTTAATACGGTAATGGGTAATATACGTAAAAAAGACCATGTCAATCATGGCCTTTTACTGTAAGTCATTAGATTTCGATCATTTCGAAGTCAGCTTTTGAAACGCCGCAATCAGGGCAAGTCCAGTCATCAGGGATATCTTCCCATTTTGTTCCAGCTGCAATGCCGTCTTGTGGCCAACCTTCTGCTTCATCGTAAATCCATCCACAAACGATACATTGATATTTTTTCATGAGACTCTCCGCACTGATAAGTTTGCTCAAAGCTGCCTTTCAGTAAAACTATTCCATCTATTAATAATGTAACCACGATCCGGTCAATAATAACCAATGTGCCTTTGATCGGATATCAAATTTTTACGCAGTTCTACATTTAATGTAAAGCAAATAACGGAGTTTAATCATTCGTAAGCAAAGATGAATGGCAGGTTAGGACAAATAAGTGGTTTTTTAGGCAAAACTTGAGCATAAACTAATAATAACTAATACATTCTTAACGTTAATTTTAAACTTAATGTTGTTTGTGAAATTATTGAGAAATAAAAAGTGTCTGCTCATTTAAAAGATTTATATAATAAGAAAGCTAAATAACAACAAATAAAGATTCAACAGATGTCATTATTAAACGCGAAAATTAAAATTCGACAGTATAAGAACGGAATAAATCAGGGAACTTAAGTATGGAAAATTTAGTATACGAAGTAGAAATTGAGGCGCCTATAGAAAAAGTATGGGAATTACTTTGGAATAACGAGACATATAATGCTTGGACAAAATTCTTTGCTCCAGATTCCTCAATGCGTACCGATTGGCAAATCGGTGGTAAAACTTATTTCCTAGATGGTGAAGGCAATGGCATGGTTTCCACCATTGAAGAATTGAAAAAGCCGGAAATATTGATTTTTAAACATTTAGGAATGATTAAGGACGGTAAGGAAGATTTAGAAAGTGAAGAAGTTAAAGGCTGGAGTGGTTCTCTAGAAAAATATTTTTTAAGCCAATACGATAATGTAACTACTTTAAAAGTCGAATTAGCCACCTTACCTGAATACATGGGTATGTTGAAAAGTGGCTTCGTTCAAGGATTTGACGTAATCAAGAAATTAGCAGAAGGAAAATAGGTAATCGGCATCAAGTTAAGCCAAATATTTTTTATAAATTTTCATAATCAAATCATTGATACGAGAAGGATAGGCCAAACGATGATGTCCGCCTTCAAAGGTTTCAATATTCATGTAGGGCGCAAGTGTTTCTTGAACCTGATACATATCAAGTTGCTCATCTCCTAATTCTAAATAAGCCATTTTAGGATTAGAGAGGGTAAGTTCCTTTTCGGAAAGCTGAGGATAATCAGGTCGAAAACTAGGCGTAAGACTTGGATTTGCCACAATCACAGCTAATTTATGTTGAGCGGCAGTTTTTAAGGCCCAATATCCTCCAAGGCTGTGACCAACCAGTAAATCTGGTTTGATCGTCTGAATAGCTTGGTGATAAAAGTACTCAACAGATGCATAACTTAGGTTGCGATAATCAACGTCAATACAAAACTTTTCAGGATGTAAAATGGCGTGGAACTTTGTTGATTCACGAGAAGAATCCAAGCCATGTAAAAATAGAATTTTCATTATTTACGATACAATCTCATTGATAAAATACAAGGCAAATAGGGCCTTTGAATATCGAGGTTATTTGGATTTTTTTATATTTTACTAAAAGCTTTAAAAAATGATCTTAGCGATTGGTCTAAGTCATTTTGCCTTTAAAAAACAGTGTTGGTTTCCATAAATTGTCTTTTTTCATTTTTGTTTGATTGAAATCATTCGAAAAACTCCTGTAATCTGTTAAGCTATGCCACTTCATTTTTACTTAATCGAGGCAGAGATGACGCAACAAAACGCTCAATCGACTTCTGAACCAACTATTTCCGAAAACGATTTAATTGCACAGCGTCATGCCAAATTAAAGCAAATCCAAGATGTTGCGAAGGAAACTGGAAAGAGTCCTTGGCCAAATACTTTTAAGCGTGAACATTACGCAGCTGATCTACAAGAACAATTTAAAGATCAGTCGAAAGAACAAATTGAAAGCGCAGAGCATGTCTATGTAAAAGTGGCTGGCCGTGTCATGTTAAACCGTGGTTCTTTCATGGTGATTCAAGACATGACTGGTCGTATTCAGTTATATGTTGACCGTAAAGGCTTACCAAAAGATATTCTTGAAACCATTAAAGGTTTGGATCTTGGTGACATTATTGCTGCCGAAGGTTATATCGGACGTTCAGGCAAAGGTGACTTATATGTTCATCTTGAAGGTTTTGAACTTCTTACAAAATCGCTTCGTCCGTTACCAGATAAATTTCATGGCTTAAATGACACAGAAGTTAAGTACCGTAAACGTTACCTTGACTTAATCGTGAATGAAGAAACACGTAAAACTTTTGAAATCCGTGCCAAAGTTGTTGCAGGTATTCGAGCATTCTTAAACAACGAACGTTTCATGGAAGTTGAAACGCCAATGATGCATGTGATTCCGGGTGGTGCTTCTGCACGTCCATTCGAAACACATCACAATGCTTTGGATATGCCTTTATTCTTACGTATTGCGCCTGAACTTTATTTGAAGCGTTTAGTGGTTGGTGGTTTTGAGCGTGTGTTCGAAATTAACCGTAACTTCCGTAATGAAGGCGTGTCAACACGTCACAACCCTGAATTCACCATGATCGAGTTTTATCAGGCATATGCTGATTATAAAGACTTAATGGCATTGACTGAAAATATGCTTGAAAAGTTGGCTTTGGATATTCTAGGTACAACCGATGTTCCTTACCAAGGTGAAGTGTTTAGCTTTAAAGGGCCATTCAAGAAAATCTCTATGTTCGATGCGATTTTAGAGAATAACCCACAGTTCACACCTGAAAATGTAAGTGATCGCGATTTTCTTGCAAAATTTATTCGTGAAGAATTGAAAGAAGAGGTTAAGCCTGGTTTTGGTTTAGGTAAGCTTCAAACGATTGTATTCGAAGAAACTGTTGAAACTAAACTTCGTCAGCCAACATTTATTACTGATTACCCAGCGGAAACTTCTCCACTGGCGCGTCGTAATGATGACAATCCACACGTTACAGATCGTTTTGAATTCTTCATCGGTGGTCGTGAGTTAGCAAATGGCTTCAGCGAGTTAAATGACCCAATCGATCAAGCTGAGCGTTTCCAAGCGCAAGTTGCTGAAAAAGACGCTGGTGATGATGAAGCAATGCATTACGATGCAGAGTTTGTTGAAGCACTTGAATATGGTTTACCTCCAACAGCAGGTGAAGGTATTGGTATTGACCGTTTGGTTATGTTATTTGCTGACGCACCAAGTATTCGTGATGTAATTTTATTCCCGCATATGCGCCGTAAAGAAGGTTAATCTTCTAAGATGCAAAAAGGCAGTATTTATACTGCCTTTTTTATTACCTTTTATATCTAGAAACTTACCTACTTATACTAATCTTAAGATAGCGTTAAAAAATGTAATTGCACAGTTTAACAATTGCAAAGTTGTGATAAAAAATTTAAGGTGTTGCTCATAAATAACTTTGAGAATTGGCTGGCATGTTTCTAAGAAAAACACTTTCGATTGCAATATTGGCAACTGCTTCATCCGCTATTTTTGCACAAGGTTTAGTGCTAAATAATGAAGACTTACGTACCGACTTAAACTGGTTAAATCAACAAGGTGTTATCAGTATTAGCACCTCAACTTGGCCGTTAAGTGGTGATGAAATTCAAAGAGCACTTTCTCAAGCAAAAGTGACGCATCCAGCTCAACAAAAAGTTATTAATTCAGTACTTAATGCATTAAAAGCAGATAACAATACAGTTAAAGTGGGTGCTTTTGCTGAAACTGATATCAAAAATATTCCTCAAGCATTCGGTGATAACCAAAAAGCTCAATATCAAGGTTCATTAGAGTTTAATACTGGCGGTGAAAACTGGGATGCTAAAATCCGAGTAAATGCAGAAAAAGATCCTCAAATTGATAATGGACAAGACGTTAATGTTGAAGGTTCATATGTCGCTGGTAAACTTTGGAATCAATGGGTAGTTGCAGGTCAAATTCCAACATGGTGGGGACCTGGACACGATGGTAGCTTAATTCGTGGTGATGCTAGTCGACCAGTTTATGGGGTAACTGCACAACGTGCTGTGCAAAATGCTTTTGAGACAAAATGGTTGTCTTGGATTGGACCTTGGCAATACCAAGCATTTGCTGGTCAATTAGATGATTATAAAGCAGTGCCTGATGCTAAATTAATTGGATTACGTTTAACTGCACAACCATTACCATATATCGAGTTAGGTGCATCGCGTGCTATTCAGTGGGGTGGAGATGGCCGTCCTGAAAGTCTTAGTTCGTTATGGGATGCATTTGTTGGTAATAAAGATAATGGCGGAACTGGCGAACCAGATCCATCAAACCAAATTGCTGGCTTTGATGGCCGTTTATTGCTGCAACCGCTATTCCAAGTTCCAGTCAGTTTATATGGACAATATGTAGGTGAAGATGAAGCAGGTGGTTTACCTTCTAAGAAAATGTACTTAGCTGGTGTGGACTATTCATCTAGCTACAATAACATGCCGTACCAACTTTATGCAGAGTGGGCAGACACGCGTACTAATGGTGATGTAAGAGGTATCTCTTATGCTCATTCAACTTATAAAGATGGCTATTACCAACATGGTTTCCCGTTAGGTCACGCGATGGGCGGTGATGGGCAAATGTATTCGGTGGGTGGCGATATCCGCTTTGATGTCATGAACCGTTTAAGTGGTCGCGCTATGGTGGTTAAAGTTAACCAATCTAACTTAGCAATCAATAAAGCATTCCCTAAAGATGATGAAATTAAAGCACTTGATTTAACTTGGACGCATTTCATCAAACCTGATCTTCCATTAAAAATTAATGGCTGGGTAAGTGATTCTGATCTTGAGGGTAATGATGCAGGTGCATCTATTGGTATTGAAATTCCATTAGAACGTAAAATGTTTGGTTTCTAAGAATAGATCATGTTTTAGAAAAGAGAAGCCATCAAAGCTTCTCTTTTTTATGGTTTTTAAAGAAAACTAAAGACTAGAACATGATTTGCTTAAGTTGACTACACAAGCTAGGATTGTGAAGTTATGCAAGTGAATCAGCATATTACATGTATATGATTAAATCGAATATCAATATGAAAAAACAAGCAAAAGGAATCGGTTTTAAATCACTATAATGCATAACTAATGCTATAAGCCATATAAAGGCTTGTGGTTGTATTATCTATCACGAAAAATTGGAGTTGTTATGGCACTCGTTCCTCCACATGGTCTTCTAGGTGGTGGTTTAATACTACTTCTAGATTTTATGGGCAAAATGGATAGAGAAGGACGTGTTCATGACTGAATCAAGACTCACACATCTCAAACAGCTTGAAGCGGAAAGCATTCATATCATCCGTGAAGTTGCTGCAGAATTCGAAAACCCAGTCATGCTTTACTCAATTGGTAAAGACTCGGCTGTTATGCTTCATCTTGCGTTAAAAGCATTTTATCCAGCTAAACTTCCATTCCCATTATTACATGTAGATACGGGTTGGAAGTTTAAAGACATGATCGCGTTTCGCGATAACATGGCAAAAACTCATGGTTTTGACTTAATTGTTCATCAAAACAAAGAAGGCCGTGAAGCTGGGATCAACCCATTTGATCATGGTAGTTCAAAATATACAGATATTATGAAAACCCAAGCTTTAAAACAGGCTTTGGATAAATATCAATTTGATGCTGCTTTTGGTGGTGCACGTCGTGATGAAGAAAAATCACGTGCGAAAGAGCGTGTATATTCATTCCGTGATAGTAAACACCGTTGGGACCCTAAAAACCAACGTCCTGAACTTTGGAACCTTTACAATGGTAAAGTGAACAAAGGCGAAAGTATTCGTGTATTCCCATTATCGAACTGGACAGAGTTGGATATCTGGCAATATATCTATTTAGAAAATATTCAAATTGTTCCTCTTTATTTCTCTGCTGTTCGTCCAGTGGTAGAGCGTAGTGGTACGTTAATCATGGTTGATGACGAACGTATGCGCTTAAAAGAGGGTGAAGTTCCACAGATGAAGTCTGTACGTTTCCGTACGCTTGGCTGTTACCCGTTAACTGGTGCAGTTGAGTCTGAAGCAGATACGTTACCTGAAATTATCCAAGAGATGCTTTTAGCCACGAGTTCTGAGCGTCAAGGTCGTATGATTGACCATGATGAAGCGGGCTCAATGGAAAAGAAAAAGCAAGAAGGCTATTTCTAAGACAATTTCTAAATTTGTGGAGTTTGAGCAATGTCTCATCAATCAGAATTAATCAGCCAAGATATCTTGGCCTATTTAAAGCAACATGAACAAAAAGACCTTCTACGCTTTTTGACTTGCGGTAATGTAGATGATGGTAAAAGTACGCTTATTGGACGTTTACTCTACGATTCAAAATTGATTTATGAAGATCAATTGCAAGCAGTAACGCGTGACAGTAAAAAAGTAGGAACTACGGGTGATGCACCAGACTTGGCGTTACTAGTAGATGGCCTTCAAGCAGAACGTGAACAAGGTATTACCATTGACGTAGCTTACCGTTATTTCTCAACAGAAAAGCGTAAGTTTATTATTGCGGATACTCCAGGGCATGAGCAATATACTCGTAACATGGCAACAGGTGCGTCAACTGCTGATTTGGCAATCATCCTGATCGATGCGCGCTATGGTGTACAAACTCAAACTCGTCGCCATACGTTTATTGCAAGTTTGCTTGGTATTAAAAATATCGTTGTTGCAATCAATAAGATGGACTTGGTTGAATATTCACCTGAGCGTTTCACTGAAATTCAGATTGAATATGATGCTTTCGTAAGCCAATTAGGTGATCGTCGTCCAGCCAATATTCAGTTTGTACCAATCTCTGCCTTAAATGGCGATAATGTTGTGAATCCGTCAGCTCATACGCCGTGGTACAAGGGTCAAACCTTGATGAGCATTCTTGAGTCGGTGGAAATTAGTCGTGGATCGAATAAACACGAATTCCGTTTCCCTGTTCAGTATGTAAATCGTCCAAACCTTGATTTCCGTGGTTTTGCGGGTACTGTTGCTTTAGGTGAAATCAATGTTGGTGATGAGATTGTTGCACTGCCATCAGGTAAGCGTTCAACAGTTAAAGAAATCGTTACTTTTGATGGAAACCTTGAGCAGGCTGTAGCGGGTCAAGCGGTTACATTGACCCTGAATGATGAAATTGATATTAGCCGTGGTAACGTTTTGGTACGTGCTGGCGAGCAACCGTTAATTTCACGTAGTGTTCGTGCTTCAGTGGTGTGGATGAATGAACATCCGCTCGTGAAAGGTAAGTTATACAACGTTAAGATTGGTACCCAGACTGTTCCTGCTAAAGTCACTATTATTCACTATCGAGTGAATGTGAATACACTTGAACATACTCATGTGGAAGAGCTTGAGTTAAATGCAATTGCAGATGTTGTAGTTGAGTTCGATGCGCCAGTTGTGTTTGATCAATATCAAGATTCTCGTTATACAGGTTCATTTATTTTCATTGATCGTTTAAGCAATGTAACGGTTGGTGCAGGTATGGTTGAGGCTGCTGTTGAATGGACTGCACATAGCAATCCTGTAACAGCTGAAGATCGTGCTGCACGTTTGGGCCAAAAGCCAGCGGTGATTGGGATTTCTGCACAGTTAATCGAGAAAGCTCAAGTTTTAGAAAGTTTATTGATCCAACAAGGTGTGGTTGCGATTGCAAAAGCCAACTTAACTGCTGAGCAAATTACTTTATTGCGTGAGACAGGTATTGTGGTTATCACAACTTCTGTGGAAGGTACGGATACAGAAGTTACTGCTGAAACCGTTGAAGAGGCAGCTGAAAAAGTTGTGGAATTAGTTCGTCTTTAATAGACTGAATTGATTTTGAAAAAACCCGCGTAAGCGGGTTTTTTATTGGGTTTAGAAAATACTTTGAGTTTTTAAAGTTAAATATTCCCTTAAATCTTTGGGATAGCTCTGAATCATCTTTAAAAATATATCTCGATCACCTTGATATAAGGCACGTGTTGCTTCTTCGTAATTTGGCATATTGCCCAACATGGCAGACATAAAACGGCCGATGGCTTGTTTAGCGAGCACAATATTACCTTTAGAATTTGGGTTATTTAACTCTTTATCAATTAACTTACGAATTACTGCTGATGCACTCGCACTTTGTTGATCTAACCAATCCCAATGTTTTTTCTGTAAAGTGATTTCACGAGAAATTACTCCGAGTTTAGGTCGTCCAACTTTTTTAATTTCTTCCGGTTCACCATAACGTTGATGAAATTCTTGTTCCGAACCAGAAAGATCAAGATCAATTTGTTGACCTGTTTGATCATTAAAAATCAGAATATTTTCCGTTGTTTTCGGAAGATCTTTGAGTTTTTTTGCAAGTTCAATAAGGGAGTCACTCGCAATAAGCGTGCTTCCAGTGAAGGCAGTATAGGTGATTTTAGTATTCATTTTAGCCATATATTTTTATCTGGGTAAAATAATATTATCAGGGTAAAATTGATTTGGCAAATAATTAAAATTATAACCAAAGAATTATTTGATTTTATGAGTGTAGTCGATGAAGTTAGGACTATAAAAATAGTCAAGATAATGAGCTATTTAAAATTTTACTCTGCTTTAGTATCGCTTTTATGAGAGAATACGCCTTTAGTTGTATGTATAGAGACTCCTATGTTTGAGCAATCTCCTGAATCTTTAAGCGATATCGAAATTTTAGACATTTTACAGTCGATGAAAAAAGATAAGCTAGATACGGAAGCAAATGAGATCATCCGTAACGGGGGGAAAGCAGGACGTCAGGAAGCACATAAACAGGCTTTAGTGGCACTGAATACAAATTTTGAAGAAAAGTTTGTAGAGGCAGTTACTCTTGCACTAGGTTTAAATGCAGCTCAAGCTAAAAAAATTCGCTATAAAAAAGATCGAATTCGTATTTTAAAAGCGCGTGGTATTGATTATTTAGCTATTGATGGTGCAGAAACAGCGCAAGTTTTGGCACAAATTTCACAAGCGATTGTTCGAGAAGATGCAATAGTTACTCATGACTTACATGACATCTTCCCATTTTGGAAAGAAGGTTGGCCAATGGTGCAATTTGATAATGCCTATAAAATTTTAGAAGAAGATATTAGCTTGCACTTTCATGCGTTCTTAGACGTCATGATTGAATATATAAATAAATAAAAATAAAAGCCCCGTTTGGGGCTTTTATTTTTAGGGGAATAATTAAAGTGTACTAAAGAGCGGGAAAACGCCAATCACTAATGCAGTGCCCATCAAAACCATACATGTTATAAATGCCCATTTAAATGTGAACTTTTGATGATCTGCAAAGTCAACTTTAGCAAGACCGCATAACAAGTAAGTTGATGGAACAAGAGGCGATAGCAAGTGTACTGGTTGGCCTACAATTGAGGCGCGAGCAATAGCTTCTGGGCTAATACCGTAATGAGAAGCCGCTTCAGCAAGAATTGGTAAAACACCATAGAAGAATGCATCATTTGACATAAAGAATGTTAAAGGCATACTGACTAAAGCGGTAATCGGTGCAAGATATGGACCCATGCTTGGAGGAATCATTGCGACGAATTCTTTAGACATCGCCTCAACCATACCTGTACCAGATAAAATCCCTGTGAAAATACCTGCAGCGAAAATTAAACCTACAACAGCTAAAATACTATCTGCATGCATTGCGATACGCTTTTTCTGCATATCAACATCAGGATAGTTAATCAGCATTGCAATACAGAACGCTAGCATGAATAGCACCGACATTGGCAAAATGCCTTTGATTAATGCAATCATGAGAATAATAGTAAGTACCATATTTACTTTGCGTAAATGTGGACGCGTCGCTTCAGGGTCTTTCGACACGGTAATATTATCACCATGATGACTTTCAAGCTCAATCACGCCTAAACGTTTTTGCTCATAGCGGCCATATAAATATGCCAAGAAGAATAACCAACCAATACTAATGATCATTGGAAGGATCATTGGTACGAAAATATGGCTTGGATCAACTTGTAACGCACTTGCAGCACGAGCAGTAGGACCACCCCATGGCGTTAGGTTCATTACACCACTACATAAAAGCATAAGCGCAGTCATGATGAGTGTGTTCATTCCTAGACGTTGATAAAGTGGCAACATTGCAGCCACACAGATCATATAAGTGGTTGAGCCATCACCATCTAAAGAAACGAGAGTGGTTAAAAAGACAGTTCCTAGAGTAATTTTTAAAGGATCGCCTTTAACTTTTTTCAAAATCCATTTAACCGGTGGGTCGAAAAGACCTGCATCGATCATTAAGGCAAAATACAAAATTGCGAATAAAAGCATTACGCCAGTTGGCGCTAATTTTTTGATGCCATCCAGCATCATCTCACTGAGACCTTTAAGTTCAATGTGACTTAAACTTTCAAAGTAATGACCTAGGCCCCAAGCAATGAGAGAAAAAATAAACGGGATGAGAATTAAAGCAATAATAGGGCTTAAACGTTTGGACATGATTAAGTACATGAAGCACAAAATCATGCCAACACCAAGTAATGTCAGCATACAATCAATCCTTTGCCTATAGTTTTACTGAACAAGTTTATTCAAAACTCTGACCTTGGTTATTCTTATTAATTTTTATTAAAAAGACAAATAATATATTTAGTTTATTTGGTTAATATATATTCGTTTGGATAGGTATATTTAGATGAAATACTGAACATATATATTAAGGTTATAATGGTTTTATAATAAATGAATGCTATTATAAAATAATATAAAGGTATTATAAAAATAAAAATTATATGGCATTTTTTTTAATTATATATATTTTGATGAGTGAAATGAGAAGAAGAAGCATTTAGGGGCTTACTTTGAGCTAAGCTACATAAGTTTGTTTGCAATTTAAATGGGGCTTAATCACTTTATAGGCAGTTAAGAGATATAGATTATTTTATTAATTTTCAGTATTTAAGCTTTAATAGAGTTGTTAAATAAAATAATAATACTTTTAGATTAAAAGAGCAAATTGAATAAATGAATCTAAAATAATTATTACATATATTTAAAAAAGTTATTTAGTTTTAAAAAAATACCCCAGCTAAATTGTGGGGCATTTAAATTAATAATGATTAGTTTTCATCAATTGATGAGTGTGTTTCGGTTTGTTCTAAAATTCGAGTTACAAGAAGTTGGTCAATTTTAAAATGGTCGACATCGACAACTTCAAATTTATATCCACCAAATTCCACAAAATCTGCTGGACGTGGAATTTTGCGTAAACGGTACATCATGAAACCTGCAAGCGTCTCATAGTTTTCTTCATCAGGCATTTCATCAATTTCAAGAGCATGTCTTAGGTCATCAATTGGTGTGCTGCCATCAATTAACCATGAGTTATTATCACGTTTAATGATTTGCTGTTCTTCTTCAATAGGAGTAACCCAATCACCCATAACTGTAATCATGATATCGCTTAATGTAATCACTCCGACAACGAGTGCATATTCATTGATAACGACAGCAAATTTTTCTTTTGTAGAACGAAAACGGTCAAGTAGTTCAGAGAGTGTGAGGGTGTCGGGAATCATGAGTACAGTACGAATGGTAGACTCATTTAATTGAGTTGGTGATTGATTATTTAAAATACGTACTAAGAAATCTTTAGCATCAACATAACCAATAACCTGATCAATATTTTCATTACACACTAAAAATTTTGAGTAAGGATATTCTGCTAATTTTTGACGAATACTATCTTCATGTTCGTTTAAGGTGAAATAAACGACGTTCTCGCGTGTCGTCATGCTTGAAGGTACGGTACGTTCTTCTAGTTCAAAAACATTCTCAATAAAGTGGTGTTCTTGTTTTTGAAGTACGCCAGCTTGAGCGCCTGCATCCATGACCGCTGAAATATCATCAAAAGTAATGTTATCTTCGCGTGTTGTATTGACTTTAAACAAGCGAAATAACAGATTCGCAATAGCATTAATTCCCCAAGCTAAGGGTTTACACACCTTAATAAAAACTTGAATCGGGTTAATAACGCTAATTGCAATTTTTTCAGGTGCAATCATTGCCAAGCGCTTTGGCATAAGATCGGCAAATAAAATAAATAGAGAAGTTACTAAAGTGAAGGAGAGGGCAAAACCGATAGTTTGTGTCCATGGACCTTCATAAAAGCGGTCAACTAAAGTGACAAAAAAGGGACGAAAAGCAGCTTCCCCCAAAATACCGCCTAAAATTGCAACTGCATTTAGGCCAATTTGAGAAGCTGCAAAAAAATCGGCAGATTGTTCTTGTAGATCAAGTACTTGTTGGGCACGTTCTTCGCCAGCTTCGGCTAAAATTTTTAACTTTACTTTTCTGGCACCAGCCAATGCAATTTCAGTTAAAGATAAAAAGCCTGCTGCGATGATGAGCAGTACGATGATAATGATATTTTGAAAGAGACTCACAAATCACCCGAGGTTCATCATTATTATGACTATGTTTTAACACAAAAAAGCGCTGAGGTAATCAGATTGATTGCTCAGCGCTTGAAGATAATGTCTAAAATCGACAATTGAATCAAAATTTACTTAATAGTGAGAAAATTGCGAATTGTTGGTTAGAAATTCACGATTTTCTTCTTCAATCATTTGACGAGCAACAAATAAAATAAGTTGGCGCAACCAGCGATGAGCTGGATGATGATGTAATAACGGGCACCAAGCCATTTTAAGTTCAAATTCTGGAATATAAAAAGGAGGATCCTTTATAACCAGTTTTGGATTTTGAGTTTGTAGGCGTGCCATTCGAGTTGGAAGGGTGGCAATCAAGTCAACATTTTGAGCAAGTAATGCTGGCATTTGGTAGTGGCGGGTAAATACAGAAATTTTACGACGTTGACCAATACGTTCTAATGCCTGATCGATCCAGCCTAAACCACCTTGTTTATCTGGATTTACACCAAAGCCTACACCCATACCTGTTTTAGAAACCCAGATATGCTGTGCATCTAGATAACTTTTGAGATTCAAATGGGTTACAGCAGGGTGTTTGTCATTAAGAATACAGCTGAAACTATCACGCCAAACTAACACTTGGTGGAAACTTTGCGGTATTTCATTAAATCTATTAATCGCAAGATCAACTTTACCTTGTTCCATGTCTCTATAAGACACATCACTTGGTGTAAGAAAGTCGAGTACAACATTTGGAGCTTCAGAGCGTAGAGCTTTGACAAGACGAGGGACTAAAGTTGCCTCGGCATAGTCAGATGTCATAATGCGGAAAACGCGATTACTTGTATAAGGGCGGAATTCGGTACGGGGTTCCAAAATCATGGAAAGATCAGAAAGGGCATCACGAATACGAGGTTGTAATTCAAGTGCACGTTCTGTTGGGGTCATCCCTTCGGAAGAACGGATAAGAAGCGGATCATTAAATAAATTACGTAAGCGACGTAAAATATTACTCATTGCAGGCTGAGTTACCCCAAGCTGTTCGGCTGCGCGCGTAACATTTTTTTCACGAAGAAGTACATCAAGATATATTAATAGATTAAGATCTACTCGCTCCAGATTCATAAAAAAAATACCGAAAATAAAACCCTGAAATTGTTTCAAATTATGCCATATTTAATGATCATTGTGTGAAAAAATGATGAGAAAAGCGACATTTTTTGTAGGAATTAAGTAGGGTGGAAAGGCGTTTCAAAGGCACGATTTTACTGTCTTTGCTCAGTTTTGAATGAAAGAAATCTAAATAGAATATATTTATGAATAACTTCTCAATTTCTAGCATATCAATTGACTTTTTGCATTGGCAAAAATAGCCTAATTTACAATTGACTTTTAGATTTAAAAATGAGTGGAAAATCTCCAAAAATTGTATAAAAATAAGACTTAGTGAGTTTTTAAAATAAAACTCTATACTCCTTTAGGATGATTTTATTTTTATAAACAAAGTGTTAAGGTTTTTGGTTTTATCTATAATATCGATTTATTGGTATATTTTTTAAATAAATACTGAAGATTAACAAAGGATATTGGATTAATTGGTTGGCTAAGTCTAAGCTGTGTTCATGAGGAAGCAGCTGGTGTCATAAGAAATTTAAGTAACGTGACTCTAGGCTTCAATCGATGAAATCCTAAAATGAATACAGGACAATATCATGACTACATATCAAACAGCGATTGATGCAGTACGTCAATTAAAAGCAAAATTCGGCAATACTTGGGCAGACATTAGCCCAGAAGATGCTGCTCGTATGCAACTTCAAAACCGTTTCAAAACTGGTTTAGATATTGCTAAGTATACAGCTGCGATTATGCGTCGTGATATGGCTGAATACGATGCTGACTCAAGCAAATACACTCAATCATTAGGTTGCTGGCATGGTTTCATCGCACAACAAAAAATGATTGCGAACAAAAAATATTTCGGTACTACAAGCAAACGTTATATCTACCTTTCTGGTTGGATGGTTGCTGCTCTTCGTTCTGAATTTGGTCCACTTCCTGACCAATCTATGCACGAAAAAACTTCTGTTCCTGCATTGATCGAAGAAATCTATACTTTCTTACGTCAAGCTGACGCAAAAGAATTAAACGATTTATTCCGTGCGCTTAAAAAAGCACAAGAAGCTGGTGATACTGCTAAAACAGCTGAAATCACAGCTCAAATCGACAACTTTGAAACTCACGTTGTGCCAATTATTGCGGACATCGATGCTGGTTTCGGTAACGAAGAAGCAACTTACTTACTTGCTAAGAAAATGATCGAAGCTGGTGCTTGTGCGCTTCAAATCGAAAACCAAGTATCTGATGCTAAACAATGTGGTCACCAAGCTGGTAAAGTAACTGTTCCACACGAAGACTTCATCGCTAAGATCCATGCATTACGTTATGCATTCTTAGAAATGGGTCTTGAAGAAGGTATCATTGTTGCGCGTACTGACTCTGAAGGCGCTGACTTGACTCAAAAAATCCCTGTGGTTAAAGAGCCAGGTGACATCGCTTCTCAATACATCAGCTACTTAGATACTCAAGAAATTGACATTGCTGATGCTCAAGAAGATGAAATCTTAATTAAGCGTGATGGTAAATTACACCGTCCTAAGCGTTTACCTTCTGGCTTATATCAGTTCCGTGCTGACACTCAAATTGACCGTGTTGTACTTGACTGTGTGTCTAGCTTACAAAATGGTGCTGACCTTCTTTGGATCGAAACTGCGACTCCAAACGTAGAAGAAATCGCACACATGGTTAACCGTGTTAAAGAAGTTGTTCCAAATGCTAAGCTTGTTTATAACAACAGCCCATCATTCAACTGGACTTTAAACTTCCGTCAACAAGCTTACGACCGTTGGGTTGCTGAAGGTAAAGACGTTTCTGCATATGACCGCGCTAAATTAATGAGTGCTGAATATGACAACACTGAATTAGCTGCTGATGCTGATGACAAAATCCGTACTTTCCAAGCAGATGCTTCTCGTGAAGCGGGTGTGTTCCATCACTTGATCACACTTCCGACTTACCACACTGCTGCTCTTTCTACTCATGAGCTTGCACAAGGTTACTTCGGTTCTGAAGGTATGTTGGCTTATGTTGCTGGCGTACAACGTAAAGAAATCCGCGGCGGTATCGCTTGTGTTAAACACCAAGCAATGGCGGGTTCTGACATCGGTGATGATCACAAAGAAATCTTCTCTGGTGACAACGCTCTTAAAGCACATGACGATGCTAAAAACACAATGAACCAATTCGCAGCTCACTAAGAATTGATTCATCAAAAAACCCGCTCAAATGAGCGGGTTTTTTATTATTAAAAATTATTTTTTCAAAACATAGTGTTCAGCTAAAGAGCCTTCAACTTTTTTACCTTCCATATCTAAAGCAGTTGCAGTGTTTTCACCGATAAAGAATTTACGGTTTTGACCTTTATCATCTAACGTAATAATTGAAGTATTATCTTTGTCGAAAGTAAAGGTACCGTGGGTTTCAAATGGGTTCGTGTCACCTTTACCAAGATAAGTTTCGGTTAGCTCGTAGGTTTTATCATCTTTAAGTTCTAATTCGGTTTTAATACCTTCACAGTCTGCGCATGGAAGAGTGCCTTTATATGTGCCGTCCCAATCGAGTGAGTTTTCAGCTGTGTGCGCGGTATCTACAGCATTATTATTGGCTTCAGTGGTTTGTGCTGGAGCAGATGCTTGAGTTGTCGTGTCGGCTTTATTTTCATTTTTGCTACAAGCGGCAAGAAGGATACTTAAGAGTGCTACTGATAATAATGTTTTTTTCATGATGATCTAAACCTCGGAAAATAAATAAAAAACAAGTAAACAGGCTATGAAATATAAGAGCCTAATAAAAGTTTAAGTATGTAATTTAATTTTAACAAAAGGTAAATTGAATAAAATTTAATCAAAAAAGAAAGATATAAAATTAAAAAAAAGTATCCACTAAAAAATTAGCGAATACCTCTATATATTAAGGTTGAGAAGAAACCCCACCTAAAGAATCACAAGCTGATTTATAAAGTTGATATTGTTGCTTTAAAACTTCATCTAGCGGCATGTCAAATAACTCTTCACCATTTTTATAACTCTCTACATATGAAGTCGCCTTTTCTTTGCTTACCGCTAAAGACTGTTGGTAGTAAGAATTAATTGAACTTGTTGCAATCTGACTTGTCTCAACATTTTTACATTCAAAATTATGGAGAATTTTTTCTGCACGTTTGACCTCACTAGATTGGCCAAAAATACACCCAGTTAAAAAGACAAGTGGCGTTAACACGAAAAAAAGTTTCATGGAGAGCAAGTATGGAAGCAACGGTGGGCGCTATTGTATAAATAATTCCATAAGCTACTGTGGTTTTATGTTAGACATTGATTGTTTTTTAACTCATTAAAATCAAAAAATTGTATCTAATTTTATCATTTTGCTTATTTTTATATTTGGTGCGTATTTTGCTTATAGCTTTAAGCACTTATTTTGAACATATGAACCAGAATGAATCAGGTACAAACGTTTTCAAAAAACTCTTTAGCACCATTTTGGTATGCGCGATTAGAGCTCGGATTTTGTTTTGAAAATTCGCGCACCATAATGAGTCATAGAAAGCACCATGGCCCTGTAAGGGTGCAAAAAATGCTCTGGCCTGAAAAAACAGGCGTATGTCATGCGATTATTGTACATCCTCCAGCAGGAATCGCAGGAGGAGATCATCTTACTTTTCAAATCGAAACCAAAGATCAAGCTCATGCGGTTGTAACGACTCCTGGTGCGGGAAAGTGGTATAAAACCAATGGAAAGCAAGCCTTTCAGCATATTCATCTTCATGTGCGAGATCAGTCTATTTTGGAGTGGGTTCCACAAGAAACGATGCTGTTTGACGGAGCTCTAGCACACTCAGAAACTCATATTCATCTTGACCATGCTGCCAGTTTTATTGGCTGGGATATGTTGGTACTCGGGCGGCAGGCACGCGCTGAACGTTTTGTGCAGGGAAGTTATCACAACCAGTTTAAGTTGTGGCGAGAACAAAAATTATTGGTTGCAGATACATTGTTTTTTGAGGGTGAAGACCGTTGGCTTAGTTCGTGTTTAGGTATGAATAATCAAGCAGTAATGGGAAGTTTTTGGGCCGTAGCACCTGAGAAATATCGGTCTTCATTTTATTTGGAACAACAGCTCGAACTCATTCGCGAATTGATAATGCGTATGCAAGCACCTGTAACTTTAACATTATTAGATGATGTGGTTTGTGCGCGTTTCTTGGGAAATGATGTCCGACATTGCCATGATGCATTTGCGGCAATAAGAGCAAGATTAAGACGTTATTGGTTTGATTTATATGAAGAATTTCCGAGAATTTGGAGAACCTAAGTTACGTTAAATTGCGTATTTAAAAAACGATTAAAACAAGTATGCTGCTTTTGAGCACGTATTTTGCTTAAAGAAAGTTAGATGCTATTTAGGAAAGAGATATGGAACTCAATCCAACAGAAAAAGATAAATTACTTATTTTTACCGCAGGGCTAGTCGCTGAGCGCCGTAAAGCTCGTGGCTTAAAGCTAAATTATCCGGAAGCTATCGCTTTTATTTCTGCTGCTTTGCTTGAAGGGGCACGGGACGGTATGACGGTGAGTGACTTGATGCATTACGGAACAACTTTATTAAAGCGCGAAGATGTGATGGATGGTGTGCCAGAAATGATTGCTGAGGTTCAGGTCGAAGCAACTTTTCCTGATGGCTCGAAGTTAGTCACTGTTCATCAGCCAATCGTATAAAAGGAGCGTTTATGATCCCTGGTGAAATCATTACTCCAGATGCAGACATTGAGCTGAATGTTGGGCGACAAACTTTAAAAATTGTAGTTGCTAATATTGGTGATCGACCTATTCAGGTGGGTTCTCATTTTCATTTTTATGAAGCAAATGATGCACTACAGTTTGACCGAGAAACAGCGAAAGGCTTTCGATTAAATATCGCTGCAGGCACAGCAATACGTTTTGAACCGGGACAAAGTCGAGAAGTAGAGCTTGTTGCTTTAGCGGGGAAGCGAGAAGTATATGGTTTTGCAGGTCGAGTCATGGGCAAGTTGGATTAAACATAACAACGATAATGAAAGAGATGAGTAATAAGTTATGAAAATGTCACGTCGTGCATATGCTGAAATGTTTGGTCCAACGGTTGGAGATCGTATTCGCTTGGCTGATACAGAGCTTTTTATTGAGGTTGAGCAAGATCTAACGACTTATGGTGAAGAAGTTAAGTTTGGCGGTGGCAAAGTCATTCGTGATGGAATGGGGCAATCTCAACTTTTAGCCGATGAAGTTGCCGACACTGTGATTACCAATGCTTTGATTGTAGATTGGTGGGGGATTGTAAAGGCGGATGTTGGCTTAAAAAATGGTCGAATCTGGAAAATAGGGAAAGCAGGAAATCCTGATATTCAACCTGACATTACCATTCCTTTAGGTGCTGCAACAGAAGTGATTGCGGGTGAAGGGCAAATTTTAACGGCAGGTGGTATTGATACTCACATTCACTGGATTTGCCCACAGCAAGTTGAAACTGCACTTATGTCGGGTACAACAACAATGGTGGGTGGTGGTACGGGACCAGCGGCTGGAACTTCGGCAACGACAGTGACTCCGGGGCCTTGGCATATTGCGACCATGTTGCAAGCCATTGATGATTTACCTATGAACATTGGACTGTTAGGCAAAGGTAATTTGAGTTTGCCAGACCCAATTCGTGAGCAAATTAAAGCTGGAGTAATTGGGTTAAAACTACATGAAGACTGGGGCTCAACACCAGCAGCCATTGATAACTGTTTGAGTGTGGCAGATGAGTTTGATGTGCAGGTTGCAATTCATACAGATACTTTAAATGAAGGTGGTTTTTTAGAAGAGACTCTGGCTGCATTTAAAGATCGCACGATTCATACGTACCATACCGAAGGTGCGGGTGGTGGGCATGCACCTGACATTTTAAAGGCAATTGGGCAAAGTAATGTGTTGCCATCTTCAACTAATCCAACGCGACCTTATACCATTAATACTATTGATGAGCATTTAGATATGCTCATGGTTTGCCATCACTTAGACCCGGCAATTGCTGAAGATATCGCTTTTGCTGAAAGTCGTATTCGCCGTGAAACCATCGCTGCTGAAGATATTCTGCAAGATTTAGGCGCCATTGCCATGATGTCCTCTGACTCTCAGGCGATGGGTCGTGTGGGTGAAGTAATTATACGTACTTGGCAAACTGCTCATAAAATGAAAATTCAACGTGGTCCTTTAGAGGGTGATAATGATTTTCATGATAACAATCGCGTTAAACGCTACATTGCCAAATATACAATTAACCCAGCCATTACCCATGGTTTAAGTCATGAAATCGGTTCGGTTGAAGTTGGAAAACTTGCTGATTTAGTGTTATGGAAGCCTGCATTTTTTGGTGTGAAACCTTCCATGATTATTAAAGGTGGCATGATTGCAGCGGCACCGATGGGTGACATTAATGCTTCAATTCCGACACCTCAACCCGTGCATTATCGCCCAATGTTTGGGGCTTATCCGCGTGGTGTACATAACACCTGTATTACCTTTTTATCTCAAGCAGCAATCGATGAAAAAGTTGCTGAGAAGCTAAATCTTAAAAAGTTAATTAGTCCATGTAAAAACACTCGTTCAATTACCAAAGCCGATATGAAGCACAACACATATTGTCCAGTCATGCATGTTCATCCTGAAACTTATGAGGTGCGGGCTGATGGTGAATTATTAACGTGTGAACCTGCAGACGTATTACCCATGGCACAGCGTTATTTCTTATTTTGATGAATTTTATAGAGATGATATGTCTTATTACTCTAGATATGAAAGAAATAAATAAGGAGAGAAAAGCTAAATGAAAATCTATACCCAACGACTTGAAGATATTTCTCCTGATCAGGCATTTGAAACGGTTGAACTGACTTTTGATACCCGCCAAAAATCCCGCTTTCGAGCGGCTTTAGCTAGTGGCATCGATATTGGTGCGGATTTACCGCGTACTGGCATTTTGCGTAGTGGCTCATATATTGCAACGCAAGAGGGTGATGTATTACGTGTCGATGCCAAGCCTGAGCGATTAATGCAAGTCACTGCTCAAACCGATTTTGATTTGCTTAAAGCTGCCTATCACTTAGGTAATAGACATGTACCATTAATGTTGACCTCTACAGCTTTGTATTTTGAGCCTGATCATGTGCTTGCAGAAATGGTAGAAGGTTTAGGACTTACGGTGACTGAAACCGATCATCCGTTTGAACCTGAAAGCGGTGCCTATGCACAGCATAGCCATGACCATCGTTTAAGCCCAATCAAAGCTTTACATCATGTCCATTCATAGTGCCGCGCAATTACTGCAATTACTGCAATTACTGACACTGTCTTCTACGGCATTGCCAGTTGGGGCGTATTGTTATTCGCAAGGTGTGGAAACGGCAATTGATATTGGCCTAATACATGACGAAACCTCGGCAATTGCTTATTTTGAAGAAGTGCTTGAGATGTTGTTGGTGAGGTTTGAGTTACCCGTATTAAAGCGTCTCATGCAATATCATGATGACTCAGAACAGTTTCTGGTATGGGCAAATTTGTATAAGGCAAGCCGAGAAAGTAAAGAGCTACTTGCTGAATCTCAACAACTCGCATTTTCTTTAAATGCATGGATTAAAGATGTTTTAAAAAAAACGGTTGAGGTTAAAAAGCAGTTTGGTTTTGTGCCTGTCTATGCGCAGCTCTGTGGTCGTTTAGAACTTAAAGAAGAGGATGTGCTTACGGCATATACCTTTACCGTTTTGGAAAATCAGGTTTTAGCAGCCGTAAAAACCGTTCCATTGGGCCAAATGGCAGGACAAAGAATTTTGTGGCATTTGCATGGGCTAGTACCACATGCTGTAGAGAAGGCTTTAAAACTTAAAGATGAGCAATTGAGTAGTGCTTTACCCCGCTATGCCATGCTGAGCATGAAACACGAAACTCAATATTCACGTTTATTCAGATCTTAAAATTAGGAAAAAGGGATAAAAATCATGACAGAACGTAGTCCATTACGAGTCGGAATTGGCGGGCCAGTGGGTTCAGGTAAAACAGCACTTACGCTTAACTTATGCCGTGCCTTGCGTAATAAATACAATATGGCTGTGGTGACAAATGATATTTACACCAAAGAAGATTCAAACTTTTTAACCCGTAATGAAGCGATGTCGCCAGATCGTATTGTGGGTGTTGAAACAGGTGGTTGTCCGCATACGGCAATTCGTGAAGATGCTTCAATTAACTTGGCTGCAATTGATGATTTGTGTGAAAAATTCGAAGGCTTAGAACTTATTATCATTGAAAGTGGTGGTGATAATTTGGCAGCGACATTTAGCCCTGAACTTTCTGATCTAACTTTATATGTGATCGATGTGGCTGGTGGTGAAAAAATTCCTCGTAAAGGTGGCCCGGGTATTACCAAGTCAGATTTACTCATTATTAATAAAACTGACCTTGCGCCAATGGTAGGTGCAAACCTTGATGTCATGGACCAAGATGCGAAACGCATGCGCGGAGAAAAACCCTTCTTATTTTCAAACATGAAAACACAAGATGGGCTTGAAGAAATTATTCAGTTTATTGAGAAACAAGGGCTATTTAAAGCTTAAGGAGAGATTATGGACTTCATGAAAAAATGGAGTGTGGCACTCCTTTCATTTTTGCCAGCTCTTGCAATGGCCCATCCGGGACATGACCATGCACATTCTGGTTTTATGGCAGGCTTTATTCATCCGTTTACCGGTCTAGATCATTTAGTCATGGCTTTAGGTTTTGGTGTTTTGTTGTGGTCAGCGGCTAAACAGTGGAAGATTGCTGGAGTCATTGCCTTAAGTATTACCTTAATTGTAGGGTTCTTAGTAGGTGCTCAAGGTTTGGTACCAGTTAATATAGCTGAATACGGCATTGTTGCTTCTTTAGTTATTACAGCAATTGCCCTATGGACAAAATCCAATAAAGTTTTACCAATTGCCGCGGCATTACTTGCAAGCTTCCATGGCATGGCTCATGGTGTTGAGTTAGCACATGCGGGGCATATTGTTGCATTAGTAACAGGTATGGTTGCTGGTATGGCGCTCATCTATTCGGGTGGATTGGTGTTGGGTGTTGTGCTTACCCGATATGTGCCATATGGCAAAAAAATTGTTGGCGCCTGTGCAGCAGTTGTTGCAGTGATTGGCTTAAGCTAACTAAAGTTTTGCAAAGAAAAAGGTAGCTTTAAGCTACCTTTTTTATTCGTTTACTTTCTGGTAAAGCCCCGCGTGAACTGTACCCGCTTTAGTGGTTTTAATTTGTTGCCATGTTGCTTGAAGATGAAGCTGAGATAAATCTCGGTCAGCTTCAACATAAATATATCCATTTTTTTTAATATGAGGCTCGGCCAAGTTCGAGAGTTCTTGCCATAAATCAAGACTATAAGGTGGATCTAAAAAAACCACATCGAACTGTTCTTTTAAGCGGGGTAGAGCTTGTTGAGCCGTTGCATTAATTAGATGACAGTTTTGGGCTTTTAATAGTTCAATATTATCTTTTAAAAATCGTGCCTGAGTTTTGTCGGGTTCAATCATATAAACTGATGCAGCACCACGTGACAGAGCTTCAAAACCTAATGCACCAGAGCCTGTACAGATGTCGAGAACTTGAGCGTTTTGAATATCCCACATGAGCCAGTTAAATAGAGTTTCGCGTACTCTATCTGGGGTTGGACGTAAGCCATCAATGCTAGCGAAAGGAAGTACTCGTCTTTTCCATTCGCCGCCAATTATACGTAATTGATTTTTCATTATTCATCGGCCTCATTGGTAGCAGGACGAGCAGGAGCAGCTTGCGGTGTTGATGCTGCTGGTTTGTTAGTGGTAGCTGTAGCCGATGCTGGACCAGAACTTTCACCGCCGCTTGGAAGTTCACCTGGTTTAATTCCTGCTGTCATTAGCCCGCCATTGACTTGGTGATTTGCTGGACGAATCGGGTTTTTCTTACGAGTTAATAGCCAGTAATCAAAGACAGGTCTTGCAAGTTGAGCAGCTGAACCACCATGACGACCATTTTCCCAAATGACTGCAATCGCAATTTCAGGTTTTTCGGCAGGGGCAAATCCAACGAATAAACCATGGTCAAGTTGACGTTCACTCAAAGCTGCTTCGTTATAGCGTTTACCCTGTGCAATACTCTTAACCTGTGCTGTACCTGTTTTCCCTGCAATTTGGTAGAGGGGAGTACGAATACCGCGGCCAGTACCTGACTGAATTACATCAATCATGGCATCACGCATTTGAATCCAGTCTTCATCCGTGCCGTTGAATTTGATTTTGCCATCAGGCGCATTACGTACTGTAAATGGTTTTGCACCATGCGTTGCGCGTAAAACATGAGGCGTTACATGAGAACCATGATTTGCCGTAATTGCTGTTGCCATCGCAAGCTGTAATGGAGTGGCTGTAAACGCGCCTTGACCAATACTGACAGAAATAGTTTCGCCCTTCATCCATTTCGCTTTACGCGTACGCATTTTCCATTCAGGACTTGGATAAAGGCCTTCACTTTCACTTGGTAAATCGACACCTGTTTTTTGACCAAATCCAAATTGGCGCATCCATTGGTTCATTTGATCAATACCCATTTGATGGGCAAGAATATAAAAATAGGTATCACAGGATTGCACAATCGCTTTATGCATATTCACGATGCCATGACCAGATTTCTTCCAGTCACGGAACTTATGTGAATCACCAGGTAGATGGAAATAACCAGGATCAGAAATTGCTGTTGACCAGTCTACAATACTGTAGTGTAGGCCACCCATTGCTTCCATTGGTTTAATGGTAGAACCAGGGGGATATACACCCTGCACAGCACGGTTATAAAGAGGTTGGTCTAAATTATCGCGTAGTGAACTGTAGTCAGTATGACTAATTCCGGTTACAAACAAATTAGGGTTAAAACTTGGACTAGACACTAAAGCTAGAATTTCACCTGTACGAGGATCAATAGCGACAATAGCTCCACGACGACCTGCGAGCTGCTGAGAAGCGACAACTTGTAAACCGTAATCTAAAGATAAATAGAGGTCGTTACCGCGAGTAGGGTCTTTACGACCTAAATGACGTAATACATTGCTATGTGCATCTGCTTCAACAGATTCATAACCCGGTGTTCCATGCAGTAGGTCTTCATAGCTTTTCTCAACACCAATTTTTCCAATTAGGTTGGTCCCAGCATATAAGTCTTTATCAATACTTTTTAATTCTTTATCGTTGATACGCCCGACATAGCCAATTACATGAGCAAATAACTCACCGTGTGGATAATAGCGAGTCATTTGTGTCTCGATTCTAACACCCGGAAACTTATATTTGGCTTCACTAAATTTAGCAATATTGGCTTCAGTTAGATTAAGTTTAATCGCGACGCGTTCAGTTTTACGGGCAGTTTTTATACGGCTTTTAAAACGGTCAATATCTTCTTGCGTTAAATCTAAAATAGGCTGTAATTGCTCGATGACACTATCAACATCTTCTACATCTGTTTTACTTAAAGTTGCTGTAAAAACAGGATAGTTATCTGCTAGTAATACACCGTTTCTGTCATAGATATAACCACGAGCAGGTGGAAGTGGTTGCAAGCGAATTCGGTTTTTGTCAGATGCAGTCGAGAATTCGTCGTAGTGAAAAATTTGTAGATAAGCGTATCGGCTAATTAAAACTAATAAACAGATGGTCACGATCCCTACGGCAAAAAAGATACGACCTCGATAAATGCGCTTTTCTTGCTGGATATCTTTTAAAGGAAAGTGCTGTTTCATAAGGATCGACTTAATGACATAGGGTAGAAAAATAGCTGCTTATTCTAACGCAAGAGCACTTAAAATATTGCATAATTTTCAAAGTTTCATTGCATTTTAATAAGATACTTTTTGACTTTGCAGACAACAAAATTGTAGATACTTGTATATAAGAAGCAAAATAATTCTGTTAAAGTCTCTCATTCAATAGAATAGGGTTGTTCTCACCATACGATTAGGGAAAATGGAGAAAATAATGAGAAAAATTTATCCCTTACTTGCAGTTTTGACGGTAAGTAATTGGGCCCATGCTCAAGACTACTCGTTTCTTCCAGAAGCAAAATTAGCAGATCATAAAGCATCTACTTGGAATGTGGGCGCCGGAGTTACTCAAAAATTATTACATCTTAACGGTGAATGGGTAAACCCGTATGGGATTGCTTATGCGAAAGCCGGCGCATTTTTGAATGGTGACAAAACCGCTGGTGGTCAAGTTGGTTTTAGATATCCTTATTATCTTACTGGCACAGACAAAAATGGTTACTATATCGGTTTCTATGCTGGTCATCTTGATAGTAAAGAGGTTGATGGTGATTTTAAATCCCGTTTAGGTGCGGGTGTTGATTTGGCCTATGTGTGGTTAAATTCAGAAAGAATTAGCACTTTTAGTGTGGGTATCGGTGCGGCTGAAAAATTAACCGACCAGAACGGAAATGTTGCTGCAGATACGAAACCACAAATTCAATTTTCTTATTCTCTAAGTTTTGGTTTATAAAACAAAGCAGTTTATCGTTAACTCGCCATAAGCAGAGCACAAATAAATACGAGAGTCTTACATGTTAGAGTACGTCAGTGGATTGTGGCAGACCTTTTTACACAGACCTGATTTTTGGGCCGTTTTGAGTATTATTCCCGTAACGGCTTTTGTCACATGGGCACATGTGTGGATGGCTTTAAAAATGGTATTTTACCCAATTAAATTTTGGGGATTCCATTTAGGACCCTTGCCAGTAGGTTGGCAAGGTATTGTGCCACGTAAAGCAGGACGTATCTCTGGGATTATTACCGATAACACTTTATCTAAATTGGGTTCATTGCGTGAATTTTTAGAAGCAATGGATCCTGAAGATATGGCGCGTATTATTGGTGAACAAGTCGGTTTTGAACTTGAACATCTTATTGATGAAGTCATGATCGATCGTAATGCTGTGCTTTGGGAAAATCTACCTTATTCAATTAAACGCCGTATTTATGCTCAAGCACATAAGCAATTGCCGGGTGTGTTAAAAGAATTAGTGACTGAGCTGACCATGAATGTAGAGTCACTGGTTAACATGCGTGAAATGGTCGTGAGCCAGATGGAAGGTGATCGCCGTTTAATGGTACGTATGTTCTTAAAGGTTGGTCAAAAAGAAATTAACTTTATTTGGCATATTAGTGCACTGATTGGCATGTTCTTTGGTATTTTCCAAATGGTGGTTTGGTTTGTAGTACCATGGCACTGGACAGTACCATTTTGGGCTGCAATTTGGGGCTTTTTAACTAACTGGATCGCAATCTGGATGGTGTTTAACCCAATTGAGCCACATTATATTCGTTATCCACAGATTTTTAGATTAACAAAAGATCGTAAGTTCCCATGGATTGTACCAGTTCTTCGAATTGGGACTTATAATGTCCAAGGCGCTTTTATGAAGCGTCAAGAGGAAGTCTCTGATGTGTTTTCGAGCGTAGTCACAGAAGATTTAATTACGTTAAAATCGATTATGACCGAAATGATGTACGGACCGCGTAAAGATAAAACGCGCCGCATTGTTAAGCGTCATATTAACGAAATCATGGAAACCCCGTTAGTTCGCACTTCTTTACAGCTTTCTTTAGGGCCAAGAGAGTACGCAAGATTAAAGACGGACTTGATTGATCGTTCAATTGAAATTACGATGGGACCCGTATGTGACCCAGCACTGAACGCAAGCCGGGCACAGAAGATTTTTCAAATGTTTAAAGAGCGTATTCGTGAACTAACACCAAAAGAATTTCAGAATTTATTACGTCCTGCATTTCAGGAGGATGAGTGGATTCTTATTGTACTAGGTGGGGTAACCGGATTTATTGCTGGTACAATACATTTGTTTGTGGCTTTCTTATAATTCGATGTCAGGCAGGATCTATTGAAGATTAACGAGACTTTTTCTGCCGGACTTCATATTCATTGTTTTAAATGAGGATGTTTTTTATGCGCATTATTTTACTCGGACCACCTGGAGCAGGCAAAGGGACTCAGGCTCAGTTGATCTGTAAGCGCTACAATGTCCCACAAATTTCAACCGGTGATATGCTCCGTGCTGCGATTCGTGAAGGTACTGAATTAGGTCTAAAAGCTAAAAGTGTAATGGAATCTGGTGGTTTGGTTTCAGATGAACTTATTATCGGTTTAGTAAAAGAACGTATTGCTCAACCTGACTGTGCAAATGGCTGCATTTTCGATGGTTTCCCACGTACTATTCCACAAGCTGAAGCTTTGGAAAAAGAAGGGATTAGCATCGATCACGTGATTGAAATTGATGTTCCTGATGAAGAAATCGTAAAACGTCTTTCTGGTCGTCGTCAGCATCCAGCTTCTGGCCGTGTTTATCATACTGTATACAATCCACCTAAAGTGGAAGGTAAAGATGATGAAACTGGTGAAGATCTTGTTCAACGTCCAGATGACCAAGAAGAAACAATCCGTAAGCGTTTAGCGTCTTATCACACTGAAACAGAGCAATTGGTTGGTTTCTACCAAGGCCGTGCTGCTTCTGGTGAAAATGCTCCAACTTATGACAAGCTTGATGGCTTGCGTACAATTGAAGATGTACAAAAAGATTTGTTCAACATCTTAGACAAATAATTTTTTTCTATAAAAAAAACTGCCCAGTGGTTCCACTGGGCAGTTTTTTTTATATTAATAATAATTGACGACATAATGTGTCGCACTATGTAATAATAGTATGTTAAATTAAATTTAAAACATTTATAGTGTGTTTGATTGTATAAACCAAGACATTGAAATTAAAAAATTATTTTAAAGGGTTAATTATGTTGCTGATGATTCAATCTGATCAGGTGGAACAGATTATTCCAGATGCAAGTTCAGCGAAATCAGCTAAAAAACTAGCGAAATTTGAAGCGTGGAATAATATCTCAGGTTCAGTTGATCAATGGATTTGGGGGGAAATTCAAGGTAGCTCAATTTATCAAAGTGCAATTTTTTTACCCGAACTAAAGTGTGAATGTAGTTGCCCGAGTTTTAAGCGGCCTTGTAAACATGCTTTGGCATTATTATTTGTCTATACCGAGTATAAAGATAAATTTATTGTGCAAACGGATGAACAAAATATACCTGAGCGAGTACAGAAATGGCGTGATAAAAAAAACAAATCACTTGAAAAGAAAGAAAATAAAGTCAATAAGCCTATTGATGAAGAAGCTCGACTCAAACGCCAATTAGCGCGTGAGAAAAAAATGGATGCCGGGATTGATGCATTGCAAACATGGCTAAATGATGTTGTAAATCTAGGACTAGGACGATTACGCCAACAACAACACGATAAATTCAGGGATATTCAAAGCCGTTTAGTAGATGCTCAAGTTGCAGGTTTGGTGAGTTATTTAGATGAATTTTCTAGTGCTTTGTATCAAGCCAACTGGCAAATAGAAAGTTCATTCTGGTTGGCTAAATTACAAACAGCTGTTCATTTATGGCAGAATCGTCATTGCCTTAAACCTGAGCTTTATGAAGAGGTAAAACAGTTATTTGGTATTAATTTGCCAGCTGATATATGGGATAACATACCAGTTCATAAATTTGATCTGTACGCTTTAGGACAAGTAACACAGGAGTTGGTGAATACTCGTGGACGTTATCGTCGTCAATGGTTATGGGATAGTCAGAACCTACGTGATTATTTGATACTGGATTTTGAAATACCTCCTCATTCAAGTTTTGGAGTGACCTTACCTTATCAAAAACAATTGGCTTTAAATGCCAAGCTTTATCCAGTGATAAGCCAACAACGTCTTCGTTTAGAAGATAATTTAATGTCGTTCAATAATTTGAGCCTAACGCTGGTTGCGCCAAAAGGCTTTAAAAATTTTGATCAAGCATTTACTCAATATGCGAATGGCTTAAAACAATATCCTTTGCAGTTAGTACGCTTTTTTTGGCTAGAGCAATTGCACTTAGTCAAACATGACAAAGTAATTTATTTGGTCGATCAGGATCAAAAGATGTGTGAAATTGAGATTAAACAATTTGTTGAGTTGTGGTTTTTAGTGGGGGCAGAGCCATTCAGCGCTGGTGTAGAGTGGGATGGATTACAACTAAAACTCGTTAGTATTTGGCAAGGAGGGCAATTTGAATGTCTTTAACTCCATCATACAGTGAGTTTAACCAGCAATTACTGCTCAAATTGACGCTAGGACAGCAATTTAAACAGACTGTAAAAGTTCCTAATGAATTGCAAGCTTATGTGTCTCAGCAAATTGATTCAGTCCAAGACTTATTAGTTTTGAATCAATATTGGGTGCTCATGCAACAAGCCGGTTATCAAGCGCAAGGTGTACCTGAAACATTACAAAAAAATATTACTGAGATTGATCGGATAGAACATGAAAAGCCATTGGATTATGAGCTTGTTCAAATTTTGAAATGGGTTGTTGCACAAGAGTCGCCATTTTTATATCAGGATTGGGTTAATCAAATTTTAAAACTTGCTCAACAACAGCAGCAAGTGATTCCACGTTATTTGGTGTTGAAAGTTTTACCACTGTGTCGGAACCCAGTGTTATTGGCCACTATTCTACCTGAGTTCGCATTTCAAGGTGATGTTACAACACGTGTGGATGATGCGAAAAGGGTATGGAAATATTTGAAACAACAAGATTCATCGTCATTAATCCGTCAATTGTTGAAATCAAAAAATAGTGATTGGTCCTTACTGATGAGCCAATTGTGCAGTCAATTACCAGACTTTATTAACCAGCATATTGCGGAATTCTGGTCACAATCTATTCAGAAAAATCATTTGCAAAGTCATGCTGAAAGTCTAGTGACATATAACATGCCAGTAACCCAATTTGAAGCTTTATACCAGCATGTGAAAACACTAGAACCCCAGAATGCAGCGACAGTACGCAATAATGCAGCATTAAGCTTTTATTTATATTATCAAGATAATACCCTCTATAACGAGGTTATGGCGCTACTGCGTGCATGTTTGAGCTACGATGTTCAAGCCAGAAAAGTTAAATTCAACATTAACTTAGATCAAGATGATGCATTGAATGATTATGGTTTCTTTGATCGAGAAGCAAATTTGGTTGAAAGCCGTAAAAGTTTAAAAACGGCTTACCAAAGTTCTCAAGTCGAACAGGCTTATCAGGAGTTTTGTGAAAGTTCAAAGGGCGTACTTTATCTCAAAAGAATTTTAATCCAATTACCATTTGCCTATTGGTTAGAATTATTTGGTACTTTGGATCATTTATTTTCATTACATTCGCGACAAAAAGATTCACTGTGGAGCGCATTTATTTTGTGCTGTTACCGAGAGCAGCGCCGTGATCTAGCTTTATGGTTTTATCAACATCAGACCAAATGGTGTGAAGCTGTGACAATATCAACTGGAAGCAGGATCGAGCGTGAGACAATCTTTGGTTTGCTAGATCAGGAGCCAGCAAGCAAATTATTATTAGAACAACTTGAGTCCTATTATCGAAATCAAGATTTAGAACATTTTTGGTATGTATTTCAAAGAGCAAAAGTTTTACATCAAGATCAGAAAATTTCAGAAATGGCAGCTGTGTTAATACAACACGCATATGAGACTTTGGACTTGCAGCAGGATCAAAATAAATTTGCATTATTAAAAGAGCATGCACAATGGCTGATTTTGGAAGCTTATCCAATAGACTCCAGTTGTCTACAACCTCTTTTTCCTATTTCTGAATGGAAACAACTTATTCAGTTTATTCAGTATAAACAAAAACTTATTGCTTAATGATCAATGAATCATAAATTAGGATAATCAACATGTCTCAACAAGTTTTACGTGCACGTGCAGAACAACAGTTTTCTCATGAATTAGATGCATTAAAGGCACATGACCATTTAGCAAAACCACCACAATGGCAACTTTCACCGAAAGCTGTTGTAGATTATTTATTGGGGACCACTTTAGCTGATGGGACTGTGATTTCACCTAAATATATTGGTAATCGCCGTTTAATGGAAATTGCAGTGGCAACTTTGGCAACTGACCGAGCATTGTTATTATTAGGGGTGCCGGGTACGGCAAAATCATGGGTATCTGAGCATTTAGCAGCTGCTATTTCTGGAAATAGTGCATTACTGATTCAAGGTACGGCTGGCACTAGTGAAGATACTTTACGTTATAGCTGGAACTATGCACAACTTTTATCTAAAGGTCCTAGTGAAGATGCATTAGTCAAAAGCCCGATGTTGCGCGCGATGCAAGAAGGTAAGATCGCTCGTGTAGAAGAATTAACCCGTATTCCTGCAGATGTTCAAGATACTTTAATCACGTTGCTTTCTGAAAAAAATCTGCCTGTGCCTGAGCTCGGTATTGAGTATCAAGCGATACAAGGTTTTAGTGTGATTGCAACAGCCAATAACCGTGATAAAGGGGTGAATGAACTCTCCTCTGCATTAAAGCGTCGTTTTAATACGGTAATTTTACCGCCGCCTGCCACAATCTCAGAAGAAGTCGAGATCGTACAAAAGCGTGTTCAGTCATTAGGTAAAAGCTTGCAACTTCCTGAGATTCAGCCTTTGGATGCTCAAATTCAAAAACTGGTGACGATTTTTAGAGAGTTGCGTCATGGACAAACTTTAGATGGTAAGCAAAAGCTAAAAACCACTACGGGTACCTTATCAACAGCTGAAGCTATTTCTGTGATGAGTCATGGTTGGGTAATGGCTGGGCATTTTGGTTCAGGTAATTTAACTGACCATGAATTAGCAGCAGGTTTACAGGGTGCTGTATTAAAAGATCCTGTTCAAGATCTTGTGCCTTGGAAAGAATATGTTGAAACTGTGATTAAACAACGCGAGGGTTGGCAAGACCTGTATCGTGCTTGTCGTGACTTAGAATAAAACTCAATAATAAATGACCTCATCCCAATCTTCTCCTTGCAAAGGAGAAGATGTGATCGGAATAAAGGATAGAAAAATGCTGCATATTCTCGGTATTCGTCATCATGGGCCTGGTTCGGCACGTAGTGTATGTAATGCTTTGGCTTCGATTCAACCCGATTGTATTTTGATTGAAGGGCCACCGGATGCCAATCCAATTATTGCCCAATTACAACATGCCGATTTTAAGCCGCCTGTAGCATTGTTGTTGAATACTCCTGTACAAAAAGAAGTACGATCCCAGGCGGTCTTCTATCCTTTTGCTGAGTTTTCACCTGAGTGGCAAGCTTTACAATATGCGTTGCGTCAGCAAGTTGCAGTAGAGTTTATGGATCTACCTTTGCAACATCGTTTTGCATTAGAAAAACAATGGGCAGAACAACGTCTACAGAAAGCTTCGGTGGATGAACAGGTATTAACAGATGAGCAAGAGGTTGAGCTAAATCAGCAAGATGATATTGAGTCAGAATACAATCTGGAACAACATTATCTTTCGATTCGTCGAGATCCAATTCAATTATTGGCTGAACAGTCTGGCTATCAAGATAGTGAACGGTTTTGGGAACATCTAGTCGAACAGCAACCACATGCTGGACAAATGTTTACTGCTATTAGCGATGCGATGGCAGCTTTACGTGATCATTTGCTAAGCCAGCAACCTGAAAATTACAGTAGCGAAGATCAATTGCTGGAGCAGTATCGTGAAGCCTATATGCGCAAAGTGATTAAGCAGGCAGAAAAGCAAGGCTATCAAAATATTGTGGTGATTTGTGGTGCATGGCATGCACCTGTGTTGGCAGATTTAAACGCTCAAATTAAAGCGGATACTGCTTTACTGAAAGGTTTGCCTAAAATCAAAGTTGATGCTGCATGGATTGCATGGACACATGGACGATTGAGTCGAGATAATGGTTATGGCGCAGGTGTACAAGCGGTTGGGTGGTATACCCATCTTTGGAAGCATTACCAACAAGCTTTAGACGGAAATGTTGATGGCGAAAAAATTACCATTGATTGGTTAAGTCAATTTGCCCAAGCCTTACGCCAAGCAGGTCATGACGCCTCTAGTGCCCAAATTATTGATGCGGTACACCTGATCCAATCTTTATTGCAATTACGTGGACGCCGTATCCCTGATTTGGAAGATTTGTTTGAGGTAATTCGCTCGGTCTTGAATCATGGTTTGGATATTCCACAACCGATTTTAGCTAAATTGCTTGAAGATGAGCAATTGGGACAAGTACCTGCTGAATTGATTGAGTTGCCAATTCAAAAAGACTTTTTACAGCAAGTGAAGCATTTTCGCTTAAAACTCGAAGCACCACATCGTGATATTACGCTAGATTTACGTGAAGCATTCGACTTGGCAAAAAGTCAATTTCTACATTGTATTAAATTACTTGGCCTTGCTTGGGCAGAGTTAGCAGGTACAGGTGCGAAGCAAGGGAATTTTAAAGAAATTTGGCAGTTGTCTTGGCAGCCTGAAAGTAGTTTATATCTGAATGAAATGTCATTGTGGGGCAATAGCGTGCAACTTGCTACGCAAAGTTATGTAGAACATCAGATCAAACAATGTGAAGATGTGGGACAAATTGCTCAACTGATTGAAAGCATTTTATTGTCTGGTTTGGACCAAAGCTTAAATTTTGCGTTGGATAAACTGAATGAACTTACCACCAAGCATCAAGACCCAAGTATTATTTTGGCAACTTTAAAGCCATTAATTACCGCAATTCGTTATGGCAGCGTACGTCAGTTTTCGATGCAACATTTGCATCAACTGGTAGAACATTTAGCGATTCGTTTGATGTTGAGTTTGCCAAATTATTGCGTACAACTAAATGCTGAAATGGCCCAGCAGTTTGCTCAACAACTACAAGCCTTATATGAACTTTTAGAACAATTACAACAAGATGAATTATTACAGCTTTGGCAGGAGACCTTGCAACAGTTATTGCAGTTGGAACATATGCAAGGTTATTTGCATGGCTGTTGTGTACGTTTAGCACGAGAACAGCAGTTGATTGATGTGAAACAGACACAGGGATTTCTCTCACGAGCTTTATCGATTGGGCAGACGGCAGACTACAGTGCCGCTTGGTTTGAAGGTTTTCTCACTCATCAAGCTTTGTTATTGATTCATGAGCAAAGCCTTTGGGAAACCGTGAGCCAATGGGTCAATCAATTACAAGAGCAGCAATTTATTGAGTTATTGCCAATTCTGGCGAGAACAGCCTCCAGTTTTAGTCCTGCTGAAGCACAGCAATTAATTCAGAAAGTGACACAAAAAACGACCAAAATCAAACAAGAGGTTGGTGTTTTAGACATCGAACGTGCTCAAACGGTATTAGATGAAATATACACATATTTACAGCCTGTTTCTGTCGAGGTTTAAGTGATGAACATGAATGAAGAACTGATCACTTTAGAACAATCAGATCTTGCGGAACAAGAACGACGTTGGCGTTTGATTTTAGGACAAGTCCCAAATTCGACTTCGCATTTACCGAATTGGTCGATGCAAGATAGTAAGATGCAAGAGTGTTTGAATGAACTTTATCAGACGCAGCAGCCTAATCGTCGAGGTGGTCTTGGGCATTCGAGTCCTCGAGTTGCGCAATGGTTAGGTGATATTCGTCAGTATTTTCCATCCTCGGTAGTGAAAGTCATCCAAAAAGATGCTTTAGAGCGTTTGAATTTACAGCAAATGTTGTTAGAGCCTGAATTGTTGGCGAGTGTTGAGGTTGATATTCATTTGGTTTCAACTTTGATTTCACTCAATCATTTAATGCCTGAAAAAACCAAAGAAACTGCGCGTATCGTGGTACGTCAGTTAGTAGAGCAGCTTGAAAACCGTCTAAAGCAGCCCTTGCAGCAAGCGATTAGAGGGAGTATGAACCGTTCAGCTCATACACGACGTCCTAAACGCATGCAAGATATTAATTGGAAACGCACCATCCAAGCTAATTTAAAGCATTGGCAAGAAGACTTTAAAACGATTATTCCGCATGAATTACATGGGCATCCACGCCAACAAACGGCCTTAAAAGATATTGTACTCTGTGTCGATCAAAGTGGCTCTATGGCTCCCTCAGTGATTTATTCCAGTGTTTTTGCGGCGGTGATGGCAAGTATTCGTGCAGTCAGTACGCAAATGATTGTGTTTGATACCGAGTTAGCTGATTTAACACCTTTACTAGAAGACCCAGTGGATGTGTTATTTGGTACACAGTTGGGTGGGGGAACCGATATTGCTAAAGCGATAAAATACTGCCGTAGTAAAATCACTCGACCAGAAGATACTATTTTTATCCTGATTAGCGATTTGTGTGAAGGTGGTGATGCTAAGCAAATGCTCAAGCAGGTGGCTGAAATGCTAGATAGTGGGGTGCAAGTCATTACGCTACTGGCATTGTCTGATGATGGTGCACCTTGGTACGACACTCAACATGCACAGATCTTTGCTGATATGGGGATTCCAACGTTTGCTTGTACACCTGATCAATTTCCCGAACTAATGGCAACTGCAATTGAAAAACAGGATATTCATGCATGGTATGCAAGCCAACAAAATCTGACATAATAGTAGTTAAAGATTATGTTATGGCATATAACAATCAAAGTTTGAGTGGATTGAGGATACTTCTTTGCTGAAAATTATTTTGATTGTAGTGGTAATTTTAAGTTTAGCTCTACTGTTATTTTTATTGTATCAAAGTCAAAAAATGCTGCGTCATGTGCAGAAACAACAGGCTTTGGAAAATAAAAAGAATGGACGAGAACGTCAACTACATCCGAAATTACAGCAGATTAAGAAACCTCAGGATTAACTGAGGTTTTTTGTTGGAATCGTTTTTATTGCGCCAAATTCAAAGCGATCAGGCCAGTTACAGACATCTGCAACAACACATTCTGCACATTTAGGTTTACGGGCGATACAACAATAACGACCGTGTAATATGAGCCAGTGATGTGAATCTAAAATAAATTCTTTAGGAATGACCTTAATTAAGCGGTGCTCAACCTCAAGAACATTTTTACCTACTGCTAAACCAGTTCGATTTCCTACACGGAAAATATGAGTATCGACAGCCATGGTGGGTTGTCCGAAAGCCGTATTTAAAACTACGTTAGCTGTTTTACGCCCGACACCCGGTAAAGCTTCTAAATCTTTTCTGTTGCTTGGAACTTCGCCGTTAAATTGTTCCATTAAAATCTTACAGGTTTTGATGACATTTTCGGCTTTTGCGTTATAGAGACCAATTGTCTTGATATATTCCTTTAACCCATCTACGCCCAAGTTATAGATTTTCTCGGCTGTATTCGCCACAGGGTAGAGTTTATCCGTTGCTTTATTAACACTTACGTCGGTCGCTTGAGCTGACAACATAACTGCAATAAGTAGCTCAAATGGAGAGGAATATTTTAACTCGGTTTGAGGTGAAGGTCGTTGTTCGCGAAGGCGTTCAAAGAAAATTTGAATCTGCTTTTTCGTCATATTCTTGACGGCCATTCAGACCTCCTGTAATTGCATGAGTTGCTGTTGAAGTTCTTCAAGTTGAAGACGTTTTTTAGCATCTTCACGTACACTGAGTTGTTTTTCCAGTTTCTTAATTTGCGTACGAATTTTCGCTAACTCAATTGTAGTTTTTGCATCAGTTGGCACAGTCTCTTTAGGTTTCTCAATGATTTCAATTGAAGGTAATTCATCAAGTGCCTGAGAAAACTGCGCAAACAGTTGAGTATCTATTTCAGCACGTACCACAGGCCCTTTACGGTGACTACGACGCTTTTCTTCACGCTGAATATGAGCGTAATAGCGTTGTCTTAAATCATTTTGTTCTGCGGTACGCTGTTGTTCATTTGGTAAGGCTTGAGTGTCTTCGACCAAATCAATGCAATCTACGGGACATGGTGGAATACATAACTCACAACCTGTACATAAGTCCGTCAAGATAGTGTGCATGAGCTTACCACTGCCAATAATAGCATCTACAGGACAAGCACTAATACATTTGGTGCAGCCAATGCATTCATCTTCACGAATAATTGCTTTCATGCGCTGCGGTCGGCCATCTGTTTGTATAGGCCATACGCTACTTTCTGCAGTTAATGGAGAGCGATTTAATAGGTTTGCGAGTGCATCAGCAACAGGTTGTCCACCTGGAACACATTTATTTGCTTCTTCACCTTCAGCAATCGACTTTGCGTAGGGTAGACATCCATCACGATGTCCACATAGACCACATTGTGTTTGTGGTAATAACGCATCAATCTCGCGTATGAGAGAAATAGATGAATTCATAGTGGGCAAATAGCTTGGTTAAAACGATGCGATAATGAAGAAAAACCTAAGTAAGGTCAATGGATTTTAACGAATTTATCGGGTTTTTAATTGACCTAAAATGTCGCTAATTCTGCACAATAATAGATCAATAAAAGTGAAAAGTTAAATGACTATTTCTTATCTTTAAGTAGTTTTTCTAAAAATAAGTTTTTGATAATTAAGGGTAATAAAATAATTTAAAATAACTATTGTTAAAATTGATGGAAAGGGATTTAATATTTTGCTGCTAAATGATGCATTTAATAATGTATTGCACCAATTTAATTCATTACTATGCTGAGGACCGTGCATTGAAATATAACAACCTGAATGAATTCCTGAATTACGTGCAAGCGCGTGATCCGCATCAACCTGAGTTCTTACAAGCTGTCGAAGAAGTAATGACGAGTTTGTGGCCATTTATTGAAAAAAATCCGGAATATGCAGAGCAGGGTTTGTTAGAACGCTTAGTTGAACCTGAGCGTGTGATTCAATTTCGTGTTTCATGGATGGATGATCAAGGTCAGACTCAAGTTAACCGAGCTTTCCGTGTTCAATACAATTCAGCAATTGGTCCATTCAAAGGGGGAATGCGTTTCCACCCATCGGTCAATCTATCAATTTTAAAATTTTTAGGTTTTGAGCAGACTTTTAAAAACTCCCTTACAACCTTACCAATGGGTGGGGGAAAAGGTGGTTCAGATTTCGATCCTAAAGGTAAATCTGATGCTGAAATTATGCGATTCTGTCAGGCATTAATCATTGAGCTTTATCGCCATTTAGGACCAAATACTGATATTCCTGCGGGAGATATTGGTGTGGGTGCACGTGAAGTCGGTTATATGGCAGGCATGATGAAAAAGCTGAGTAATGACACCGCTTGTGTCTTTACCGGTAAGGGAATTTCATTTGGTGGTAGCTTAATGCGCCCTGAAGCAACTGGCTATGGTACGGTTTATTTTGCAGAGGAAATGCTCAAAGCACGTGGACAATCTTTTGCTGGTAAAATTGTTTCAGTATCTGGCTCTGGTAACGTTGCACAATATGCAGCAGAGAAGGCCATGTTCTTAGGGGCAAAAGTTGTTACTTTATCTGACTCTAACGGCACAGTTTATGTAAAAAACGGTTTTACAGATGAGTTGCTTGTTGAAGTCATGGAGCTGAAAAACGTTAAACGTGGTCGTATTTCCGAGTTTGCTTCTAAACATGGTTTTGAATATTTTGAAGGAAAAACACCTTGGCATATTCCTGTCGATATTGCTTTACCATGTGCTACGCAAAATGAATTAACAGGTGAAGATGCTAAAAAGCTTATTGCAAATGGCGTAATTTGTGTGGCTGAAGGCGCTAATATGCCATCTACACTTGAAGCAGTTGAACACTTCATCGAAGCTAAAATTTTGTATGCGCCAGGAAAAGCATCTAATGCGGGTGGGGTAGCAACATCTGGTTTAGAAATGTCTCAAAATGCAATTCGTTTAAGCTGGACACATGCTGAGGTCGATGAACGTTTACATGCAATTATGAAAGACATTCATGCCAATTGTGTAAGATATGGTACTAAAGAAGATGGTACTGTTAACTATGTTGATGGTGCCAATATTGCAGGTTTTGTAAAAGTAGCTGATGCAATGCTTGCTCAAGGTATTTTCTAAAAATAGAAATAAAAAATCCGATGCAAAAGCATCGGATTTTTTTAGTCTAAAAACTTATTTTTTAGGTTTTTTAACTAATTCTTGCTCAACAACCATATCTAATACATCAGCTTGACTAGATTGGTCTGCTGCTGGGTTTTTCACTTCAAAACGTTTTACACGTAAAATTACGCGTTGATCTGGATTGTGTTCAAAACCTTCAATTTGGCCATAATATAATGACCAGTTTTTGTCAGCGTAAGTTTTAACGCCTTTGTCATCATATTTAATTTCACGAACTTGCATACAAGTTTGTGGTGCAACACCAGTACATGATTTAGTTTGTGGAGCAACTTCTAGGAAAACAGTTTTTCCTTCAGATTGATATTTTGCTTCAGGTGTCATTTTACCAGTAAAGGTATATTTTTGACCTTGAGCATCAGATACCGTTAGTGTTGGTTGGTCAACGTTTGTGGTGTTGAGTTCAAATGGAATCGCACGTTTTTGGAAAAGGCTGCTAGAAAATTGTTCCTGTTTCATTAAAGCAGGTTCACACGCCATCATTGTTGACATTACATCAGCAGTGACGATGGTATTGTTTTCAACTTTCCAAGTTGTTCCTTGGCGGTTACAGCCCGTTGCGATTGATAAACGGTCGTTAGTAAAGTTAAGAACGATAGGTTTTTTTGTATTTTCAGGCTGATAAGACCAAGAGTAGTCTGTTAAAGCTTGAGTATTCACTGCTTTTTGACCTTGGAAAATATGCTTTTGACCAGTTTTGTCTGTCACGCTTAAAATCACCTGACCATTATTGTTGCTAATTTCGATTGGTAATTTTGCGTCACTAAAGATGCTATTAGAAAGTTGTTCTTGTTTCATTAAATCATCTTGGCAAGCCATCATTGTTGAAACAAGGTTAGATGTAACAAGTTGGTTACCTTCAACTTTCCAAGTACCGCCTTGGCCATTACAACCTGTATTGATTGCTAATTTGCCATCTGCATTAAAGTTAAGGATAAGTGGTTTAGAAGCTTTTACATTTTGATAAGTCCAAGCATATTCACCTAAAGTGGCTGCAAGGTTTTGTTGTTGCTCAGATACAATTGGAGCAGGAGTGTTGGTAACTGTTTGACACGCCATCAAAGAAAAAGGTAATAACGCAAGAATTAAATATTTAATTTTCATTTAAAAAAACTTCAAGTAAAAAAACAACAGCAATAAGCTTAAAACATTCTTAAAAAAAGAAAATGTAAACATTTGATTGTTTCGGTTTTTAAAATGTATAAGTTTGTAAGTTATTCTAATTTTCAACAAAAATAATGGTATACCCCGAAAAAACGGGGTATTTGCTAATAATTAATCAAAACGATAGATATCCATGCCTAGTGAGCCCATTGTGAAGCTGCTGTGAACAATCGTAAAGCGATTGCCTGAACCCATAGCAAAAAACAAAGGCGCAAAATGTTCAAGGGTAGGATGATTACGTTTTACATAAGGCAATGACTGCCATTCCAGTACACCATCATAATCTTGATGGGTAAGTTTATTAACAACAGCATTTCTAAAAGTTGAAGCCCATTCAGGAACTTTAGAGTTGTCTCCTTGCCAAGATAACTCTGCAAGATTATGGGTAATGCTACCTGAACCAATGAGTAGAACTTGTTTGTCACGTAAAGGTGCGAGAGTTTGCCCTATACGATAAATTTCTTGTGCGCTTAAATTGGTTGGCAACGAAATTTCGACTACAGGAATATCAGCGTCAGGGTACATATGCAATAGAGGCATCCATACACCATGGTCACGAGGACGGGTGCTATTGGCATGCGCAACAAAATGAGCATCTGCCAGTAGTTTTAAAATTTCTTCGGCGAGCTCTGGCTGCCCAGGTGCGCTGTAGCGAATTTCATATAGCTCTTTAGGAAAGCCGCGGAAGTCATGCCATGTTTCGGGACGAGTCGAAATACACACTTCAAGTGCTTTACTCTCCCAATGCGCAGACATCACAATGATTGCCTTTGGTGTAGGAAGATTTGCACCTAAACGATGTAAAGCAGGTCCTACTTGTTCCGGGTCAAGTGCAAGCATGGGTGAACCATGTGAAATAAACAGTCCAGGAAGGGTTTGTAGTTCCATTGCATTACACCTGAGTTGAAAAACAGAATAATAGATAGTCATTATGCCAAAATCAGGACATGTTAAAAGTATCCTGATTTCAACGGATTGTTCCTAAAATGAAACGGTTGTTGTTTTTATGCACGGTGATAGGGATGATTATGATTAATAGTCATCGCTCGATATAGTTGCTCAATTAATAAAACCCGTACCAAAGGATGTGGCATTGTTAGTTTTGAAAGTGACCAATGCCATGCAGCAGCTTTACGTACCTGATCCGATAAACCATCTGGGCCACCAATCGCGAGTACTACATCATTACCCTCAAGCATCCATTGTTTCATTGTGTCAGCTAATTTCTCTGTACTCAGTTCCCGGCCACCAACTTCTAGAGCAATTAAGGTTTCATTCGGTTTTAAAGCATTTAAAATGCTTTCGCCTTCAATTTGGCAATATTTTAAAATATCTGCTTCTGAATCATTCTTACCACGTTTGGCCATAGGTAGTTCAATAACTTGGGTTTGAACAAAAGGTTGGATGCGTTTGAAATAATCTTCAAAACCAGTAAGAACCCAAGCAGGCATTTTTTGACCAATCGTCAGAATACGAATTTTCATGTTATCTATTCATTCAAAAACAGCTGGCGCATTATACCTGAGGAATGAAAGCATCTGACGATCTAAAAGACAGGCATAAAAAACGCAGTCCAAAAAACGGTGTTGGACTGCGATCAAATGATCATCTGTCTGGAGTTCAGATGATCATAGAGAATATAAACAAGGCTATCTAAGAATTAGACAGTTAAGAGTACTCATTTATTTAAATACTCTTATTACCTATTATGAGGATGGTTGGATATTTTTCAATCAAATTATGTAACAAAAAAAAGAGAGCCGAAGCTCTCTTTTTCCATATTTTTAATTAGTGACGTGCTGCTTTTGAGCCTTCCACCGGTTTTACAATCGGTGTTTTAGGTAAAGGTTTTGGCATCGAAACTAATGCTAAAGGCAAGATGTCATCAATACTTTTCACAGCTTTGATTTCCAAACCTTCTTTAACATTCGCAGGAATTTCTGCTAAGTCTCGAACGTTGTCTTGAGGAATAAAGACAAGCTTGATTCCACCACGGTGTGCTGCAAGAAGTTTTTCTTTTAAGCCACCAATACGCATTGCACGACCACCTAAGCTTGTTTCACCAGTCATTGCAATATCAGGTCGAATTGCAATACCTGTAAATGCTGATACAAGCGCAGTTGTTAATGCTAAACCAGCAGATGGACCATCTTTTGGTGTTGCACCTTCAGGTAAGTGAACGTGTACATCAGTTTCTTCAAAACGAGAAGCTTCAATACCTAACTCATCGGCACGTGTACGCACTAAAGTCATTGCTGTAGTAATAGATTCTTTCATTACGTCACCGAGTGAACCAGTCGTAATGAATTTACCTTTACCTTTGACAGCTGCAACTTCAATTGTAAGTAATTCACCACCTACAGATGTCCAAGCTAGACCATTTACGCGTCCTACTTGTGCTTCATCTTCTGCGATACCGAAGTCAAACTTGTGTGGACCTAAGTATTCTGGAAGATTGGCAGAAGTCACATCAAGTTGTAAGTTTTTAGACTTTTTACTTACTGCTTCTTTTACCACTTTACGTGCAATTTTAGACACTTCACGTTCTAAACTACGTACACCAGCTTCACGTGTATAACGTTGAACAATGTCACGGATCGCTTCTTCATGAATTGTTAACTCTTTTGGACGTAGACCATTGTTCTTAATTGCTTTTGGAACAAGGTAACGTTCAGCAATGTTAACTTTCTCATCTTCGGTATAACCCGGTAGACGAATAACTTCCATACGGTCAAGCAAGGCTTCTGGAATATTCATACTGTTTGCAGTACAGATGAACATCACTTCAGATAGGTCAAGATCAAGATCTAAATAGTGATCGTTGAACTTGCTATTTTGTGATGGATCTAATACTTCAAGCAATGCAGAAGCAGGATCGCCACGGTAGTCTTGCGCCATCTTGTCAATTTCGTCGAGTAAGAACAATGGGTTCTTCACGCCAACTTTTGTTAAAGATTGCACAATTTTACCTGGCATCGCACCAATATAAGTACGACGGTGACCACGAATTTCAGCTTCGTCACGTACACCACCAAGTGCCATACGAACAAATTCACGACCTGTTGCTTTCGCGACAGACTCACCAAGTGAAGTTTTACCTACACCAGGAGGGCCTACTAAACATAGAATCGGACCTTTGAGCTTTTTAACACGCGACTGAACAGCTAAGTATTCAACAATACGGTCTTTTACATCATCTAAACCGTAGTGATCTGTATCGAGAATTTCCTGTGCTTTCGCAAGGTTAATACTCACTTTGCTCGCTTTATTCCACGGCGTATCTAAAATTACTTCTAGATAGTTACGTACAACAGCTGCTTCACTAGACGCTGGTTGCATTGCTTTAAGCTTACGGAACTCAGCTTCAGCTTTTTTACGTACGTGTTCAGGTAAATCAGCTTCAGCAAGACGTTTCTCTATCTCAGCAACGTCATCTTCAGCACCGCCATTCATATCAGAAAGTTCACGTTGAATGACTTTCATTTTTTCATTTAGAAAGTATTCACGTTGGTTTTTTTCCATTTGACGTTTTACGCTGTCATGCAAAGTTTGTTCAATTTGCTGTTCAGCAGATTGATTTACCAAGTAGCTCATAAGCTCTTGCAAATGTGCTTCAAACTCATCGTGCTCTAAAAACTTCTGTTTAATTTCAATATTTAGAGGCACACGTGTTGCTACGAAGAACATGAGTTGTAGCAAGTCTTCAATTTTATTAGCCGCAGCAACGAGTTCGCGTGCATTACGTAATTTTGCTTCAGCATATTGAGCAAATAAAGTACGTAACTCTTGCAAACGAGTTTCTTGAGTAGCTTTATCTACGTTAATTGTCATTGGACTTAAGCTGTGTTCAGCAGTCAAATGGCTATCTTCATCGATAATCTTTTCAAGTTTAGAGCGATGTAAACCTTCAATAAGTACTTTAATGCAGTTTTCATCATTCTCATGATTTACGACTTGAACAATCTTAGCGACAGTTCCGTACTGATAAAGGTTATCGTGATCAATTTCTTCTGTAAGCGAATCTTTTTGCGCAACTACAAATACTAAATTGTCACTGTTACGAGCCACATCAACTGCATTGATCGATTTTTCACGACCCACGAATAACGCAATTTGCATGTGTGGGTAAACCACAACATCACGCAACGCTAAAAGTGGTAATACACTTGGAACCTGAGGCTCTAAGTCAGTTTTTTCATTCATAATAAGTTCAGACATGGGCACTCCTAATGAGTGACAACGAGGTTGCCATGTTTTTTATAGTGATGTGTATTTTAAAAATTACAAGGGCCTCACTAGAGAAAATGTGGAAAAAAGAACTAATTTAGTCAACTTTTTTTTAAAAATGTTATGAATCAAGAGATTAATTCTTAAGAAGAATAAAATTTTGTATTAATGCTAAGTAATTTAGCTTAATAATTATAAATATCCATATCACAAAAAATGTTTATGAATAGAAAATAATCATTTTGCGGGCGATTTATAGACATTATATGGTTAACAATAATTCACAACTTATTCAATGTTTGGTGCCTAATAGAGGTGCTAATATAAATTGGTGAAACGGTCTGTCACGTAAAAGTAACCATCCTTAGGGTGGTTACTTTTATGATTTTGAAAGACATAAAAGTAAAAAACTGGTTTTATATGACTAAATTTTATTAGTTTTTATATAAATATTATCTTTTAAAATAATAAACACGTTGAGGTGTGAGTAAAGCATCTAATGGCTGATCCCAACTCTGACGTTTTAAAGTATGTTCGATAAATTGAAATTGATGAGCTAACCCTAAACGATAAGGTTTGTGTTTTGCACTTGCCAAGGTACGATCATAATAACCACCTCCCATGCCAATACGCGTACCATATCGATCACATGCCAGAAGTGGCATGATCAATAAATCAAGTGATGAAACATGTTTTGCTCTAGTTGCCATCGGTTCTTTCATTCCCAATGGGTGATGTGAAAAACGTCGGTTTATATATTGGTTTTTAGATATTTTTACCCAGACTAAACGCTGGTTCATTGAACAAATCATCGGTAAATAAACTTGCTTATTCTTTTTAAAACATAATTCTATGAGAAGCTCTGTGTGAACTTCTCCAAAGGCATGCAAATATAAACCAATTTTTTTGGAAGAATGAAAAATAGGCAGGGTATTTAAATGATGAAGAACATTAAGCTGAGCTTGTTTTTGCTCAAATGAACTTAAAGAACGTCTTTTAGATCTTAAATTTTTTCTAATAAAGCTGAGTTCATTCATGTATAAATCTAACTAAGATTAAAGATCAGTCGTGCAAAATTATACCTATTTTTCGACAGCTTTATGGAAATAGAAGGGTAATTCGAAAATAACTTAAATTCGTTAGACCAAAAGTCATAAATTGATCTGATCTATTGTGTTTAACTATTAAAAATTCTATTTCTTTACGTATTGTCAGTATTTCTTTACATTTAATAAGGTTAAGTATATTTAAAAGATTAATGCAGAATTGTTAAGCGTATGAAGTTGAAAATTTTAACCATTACAGTAAGTGCTGGTCTGCTACTTGGTGGATGTACGAAACAAGCCGAACCTGAAGCGGCGGAAGTTGATTATAAAGCTCAATTTGAAGAATCAGATCGTAAAATAGGAGAGTTTTTAGATCAACTAGATAACCCGAATACACCGCAAGAAGTTAAAGTCAAAATCTTATGTCATGACTATCCAGAAGTTTATAAAACCCAATATATGCCTGCCTTAATAAAAATTTCGCCTAAACCTTATACCGAAGAGAAATTATTATCGGATTTGAAAAGTGCGACTGATTACTACAAAGATGCCTTTGCTATTAGGTGTAATTAATAAATTCATTGATGTTTTAATTCTCAAAAAATGCAACAAATGTGAATTGTTTGGCGATATTGAGTTGTGGTAAGTTTAATTTTGTTTTGTTTATAACTGCTAATTGGGGGTTCTCGATATGGAAATCTTGAAATTCTTACAGAGTTTTAATACGGTCGGTACATATTTAACGATCGCTTCAACCGTTTTAGTAGGTCTAATTATTTATTTTTATGTGATTAATCCAGCATAAAAACCTTTAAAAGAAATAGGGATCAATTTCCTATTTCTTTATTAATAATAAAATTCTTTAATTAATTCAAAGCTATAAAAATAAGGTAGGTATATGAAATTTAAATTATTTTTTCTTGGTTTTTTAGCTTTTGGCTGTTATGCCGATGAAAGTGTAAATGACCCCGAAATTTGTAATGTGGTAAAGAAAGTTTCTTATACTGTCATGGAAGCGCGTCAACAAAAAGCCCCATCTGAAGACTTGCAGCATATAGCGAATAGTCTTGAAGATCCAAAGGCAAAAAAACTTTATCAAGATTTAATTACTTCTGCTTACTCAACCAAAGTATTCAAGACCAGCTTCTTTAAAAGAAAAGCGATAGAAGATTTTCAAACAGCTTGGTATCAAGAATGCCTGAGTAGAAAAGAAAAGTAATTTTGAATGCAAAGACTTATTCATCTCTAAAATAATAATGTCATGCTTATTGAATGCTTGAGAAAAAGATCGTACCGACAGGTCTGTATTGAAAGGCAAATTAAAATAAATATTTGAAATTTTATTATTTAATTAAAAATAAATGCTCCGAAGATGCCGCTGCATGTGTCGTTACCCTGAACCCGATGAGTTCAAGGTGGACGCGACGTATACTTGCTGGGTTTCCTACTCGAAGGTAGGCATACACTCTAAATATACAGAACGCAATCCATAAGTTTAAGTATCGGCAGGGGAATAGACCCGCTGGCGAACATCCCAGAGATAGCTTAAGTATAACCGATCTGACTATGTTGGCAATCACTTGAGCCTAGGGAACTGTAAACTTAGTTTGCGTTTGATGAAGCTTTGTACATTGAAAGTAGATAAAACGATATTCAACTGTAGTTGATAGTCAAAAATAAAAAAGCCTTGCATCTATGATTTATAGAGCAAGGCATTTTGTCGTAATCAAAGCTTATTTAAATAACTTGTTCCACATCTTCTAAAATCGCTTGCAGTAGGCGTTCACAGTGAGTGTATTCCTGCAAAGATTTATTAAGGCTTAGCACTTCTTGAGTTAACTGTAGAGCGACCATAATGACTAGTTTGTTGTGCTCAACACGTGGGGCACTACGGCGCATGTCATCAAATTTCTCATTGAGAAGTTGTGCAGCGCGTTCAAGTTCATCTTTTTTATCTGAGGTAGTCGCGAGTCTAAAAGTCTGCTCAATCAGCCTAAGCTCTACCATGACTTGTTCACTCATGATTGGATCTCCTCACCAGTTTCAGCATTAGGATGGGCAAGTTGCTGGATTTCTTGAGCGTGTTGATCTTGAGCAGTGCCTAAAATTCCTAAACGCTGAATAATGGCTTCAACTTTTGATTTGGCAAGCTCATTTTTTTGTAACAAACGGTCACGGTCTTGTTGTAAATCATGCAGCTCTTGTTGGGTTTGACGCTGGTGGGCTTGTAACTTCTCTTTTGCAACACGTAATTCATTTCGTTCGGCAAGAATTTCTTGAAAACGATTTTTTAAATCAGTCGTACTTTTTTCTAATCGGCTATAACGTTCGGCAAGTGTGTTAGCATCTTGATTCAATTGTTGAAATTGACCTTTTAACTGAGAAAGTTGCTCAGTTACCGACTCAATTTCCTCTTGTTTTTTAGTGATAATACTATTTTTTTGCACAACTTGTGCGTGATGCTCTGTTTCAGCCAGTTCTTTAGCTTCTGAGAGTGCCGCATGTTCACTCTCTAAATGATGTAAGCGTGTTTTTAAAACGCTAATATGCGCTTGTAGCCGCTGTAATTGTTCTAACATAACGAGGTCGCACAGAATTGCAATCAAAGGTAATATATACAAAGTATAGAGATTGGATAAACGAATGCAAGACGATATTTCAGGCTGGACAGATTGGAACGCTCATTTTGAAGGAATTGAAGAAATTTCAAGCCCTAGTGAGTTACATGGTCTGTTAACAGGTATTGTTTGTGTGACAGAAGCGCCTACGCGTGAAGAATGGTCACAAATTTTAACAACCCTTAATGTGCCAGAGTTAAGTGAAGATGCTTTAGCGCTTTTGACTGACGAAGCAGAAGATGTGGTTCATGCTTTATCTGAAGATGAATTAGATTATCTACCAATGCTTCCAGATGATGAACATCTACTTCAAGAGCGTGTGCAAGCATTATCTGATTGGTGTGCGGGTGTTGTGTTAGGTTTTGGTTTGGCATCGGGTCATGTTCGTAGTGATGAGCGTGAATTGATTGAACACCTTCAAGATGTTGCAGCAGTTGAATTTGAAGATTCTGACAATGATGAGGAAGGTGAAAGCAGTTACGAAGAATTGTATGAATTTGTACGCTTAATCCCTGTGAGCTTGTCTATTGGCAGAAAAAAAATCACTGTAGCTGAAAGTTCATTATTGAAAAACTTTCATGCAAAAAGTAAAACTGCGGCTCTAGGTACAGATCAGAATATTGTAGAAATGTTCACACCACATCGTCCAAGCTAATTGAGGCGAGGTGTTATTGGTTGTATTTTATTTTTTGACTTTAAAATTCTAAATCAAGTAGATCATTATGAAATTGCCTCAAGTTGATTTTCAACATCGTAGAGACCGTTTAGCAGAAAAAATGGGTCCTAACAGTATTGCAATTATTGCAACGCGTGAGGAGATGTACCGTAATCGTGATGCGGATTATAAATTCCGTGCCGATAGTAGTTTTTTCTATTTGACGGGCTTTGCTGAGCCTGAAGCAGTTGCAGTTATTGAAACTTTTGAGGATGTAACTGACTATAGCTATAGTCTTTTTTGCCGTGAACGTAACCGCGAGATGGAAATCTGGAATGGTTACCGTGCCGGAATTGACGGTGCAATCGAAGACTATGATGCAGATGAAGCCTATGCAATTGATCTGCTTGATGAAGAAATTATTGAAAAGTTATTAAATAAAGAACGTCTTTATTATCGGATTGGGCAAAATGCTGCGTTTGATGCACGAGTGAGCCAGTGGATTAAAAAAGCAGATGCTGAGCATCGACATCAAGGTGCTCCAGCTCAACTGGTACAGCTCGACCGTATTGTTGATGAAATGCGTTTAATCAAGTCACCACAAGAACTTGAGCTGATGCAAACTGCTTCAAAAATTAGTGCTCAGGCACATACTCGTGCGATGCAGATGGTACGGCCAGGTATGATGGAATATGCGCTTGAAGCCGAGCTCAATTATATATTTGGGCAAAACGGCTGTGTCCCATCTTATAACAGTATTGTTGGTGGTGGGGCTAATGCCTGTATTTTGCACTATGTTGAAAATAACCAACCTCTTAAAGACGGTGATTTAGTCTTAATTGACGCTGCATGTGAATATGAGTTCTATGCGTCAGATATTACCCGTACTTTTCCAGTAAATGGTAAGTTTAGTGCTGAACAAAAAGCATTATATGAAGTTGTATTGGCTTCTCAATATGCGGCGATTGATGCAGTACGCATTGGTAATTCATACCGTGAGCCTCATGAAGTAGCCGTTAAAATTTTAACCGAAGGCTTAGTGGATTTAGGTTTGCTCAAAGGTGATGTTAACGAACTTATTGAAACCGAAGCATACCGTCAATTTTATATGCATGGTACAGGTCATTGGTTAGGAATGGATGTACATGATGTTGGGTCTTACAAAAAAGGTGAAGACTGGCGTCAATATGAAGAAGGTATGGTCGTTACCGTTGAACCCGGCCTCTACATTGCACCAGACGATGAAACTGTAGATAAAAAATGGCGTGGTATTGGTATTCGTATTGAAGATGATGTGGTCGCAACCTCGAAAGGACCACGAGTTTTAACTGCTGATGTAGTTAAAAATATTGCAGATATTGAACATTTAATGGCGCAAGCTAAATCATAATTAAACGTATTCGCCAAAGGAGCACAACTCGATGCAACAACAAGTGATTATTGTAGGTGGGGGAATGGTTGGACTTAGCCTTTCACTCATGCTGGCGAAGGCTAATATTGCAGTAAAGCTGTTAGAAGCTGTGAAATACCCAAACTATGATGATCAAAATGTTGCCCCTTATCATTCCAGTTTCGATGCGCGTAATACGGCTTTATCGCGTCGTAGCGTCCAGATTTATCAGAAGCTGGGGTTATGGGATGCATTACAGCAGCACGCGACTCCAATTCTACAAGTTCACATTACTGAACAAGGCAGTTTTGGTAAGGCACGATTAATTGCAGAACAAGAAAAAGTCGAAAGCTTTGGGCAGGTGATTGAAAATGCTTGGTTGGGTCGTGTTTTATTGACTCAAGTACGTCAGCAGCCTTTGATTGAGCTGATTGATGGCGTTCAAGTGACTGCTTTAACTCAAGATGCTGAGCAAGTACATATTGAGGCCAAGCGTGGTGATGAAGTTTTAAAACTTGAGTCAAAGCTATTAATTGCCGCAGATGGACGTGACTCTTTCTGTCGTCAGGCAATCGGCGTTGGTGTAGATGTTCATGATTATGATCAGGTTGCAATTGTCACTACCGTTCAGACTTCAAAACCACATGATCAAGTAGGTTTTGAGCGTTTTAGTGCATTAGGCCCTTTAGCTTTATTGCCTTTACCGGGCGAATATCGCCGTTCGGTTGTATGGCCTGTTAAAAAAGGCACTGAAGGTGAGTGGTTAGGTGAAGAAAACGACCAACACTTTTTAGATGCTTTGCAAAAAACTTATGGTGACAGAGCGGGTAAATTTGAAAAGACGGGTAAACGCTTTAGTTATCCGCTTTCACAAGTGCTTGCACATAAACAAGCAGTCGGACGCGTTATTTTAATGGGGAATGCGGCGCATACAATCCATCCTGTTGCAGGACAGGGCTTTAACCTATGTCTACGTGATGCGGATGTTTTAGTGCGTTATTTAGTGAACCAGCTAACTACTTCTGATGATATTGGTAACCCAGATAATTTACTGGCTTATGAACAAGCCCGTTTGTCAGATCAACAGCGAGTGATTAAGTTCTGTGACACCGTGGTTCGTGGTTTCAGTAATCAAAATCCATTATTAAAATTAATTCGTAATACGGGATTAATTGCATTCGATGTCATTCCAGGTGTTAAACCACTGGTAGCGAACTATGCAATGGGGTTAAAAGCATGAGTGAAGTACTAGATGTTGTCATTGTTGGTGGTGGACTGGTTGGTGGTTTAACAGCTTTATTACTTGCACAAGGTGGTGTACAGCCTACTGTGCTTGATGCTGCTCCTGTACTGGATGTTGAAAAAACACTAAGTGTGATGAACCCACGTGTTTTAGCACTGAGCCAAGCGACCATTCATTTACTTAAAACTGTTAATGTTTGGGATGATTTGGCACGTCAAATGCCATATACAGGCATGCAGGTGTGGAATCTGAATGGCTATGGTGAAATTAATTTTGGCCATGAGTCCGTACAAAGACCAATGCCAGAACAGTCCTTGGGTTCTATGGTTGAGCCAAGTGTATTGAATGTTGTCATTCAACAAAAAATGCTTGAGCAACTAAAAGATTATCGTACTCAGGTTCGTGTGACTCGCATTGAGCAGGGTGTTGGTTGTTGGCATATTCAATTGGCAGATGGTACGACACTTAAAACAAAACTGCTGATTGGGGCAGATGGTGCCAATTCATTTGTACGAGAACAGGCCTTTATTGACCTAGATGTCTTAGATTATAAGCAAGCAGCGATTAGTTGTGCCATTAAAACATCTAAACCCCACAATCATGTTGCTCGTCAAATTTTCTTACCTACAGGGCCTTTAGCTTATTTGCCGATGGCTAGTCTTGAAGAAAGTGAAAATGGCTACTGGCAGTCAATTGTCTGGACACTACCTGATGATTATGCCGATGAATATTCTGCTTTAACCGATCATGAGTTTATGCAGCTTTTAACTCGAGAAAGCCAACATATGTTGGGTGAAGTGTTAGATGTACGTTCAAGAGCCCAATTCCCGCTCAAAGCGCGCGCTGCAAAACAGTATGTGAAAGCTGGTTTAGCTTTAATAGGAGATGCAGCACATGTTATCCATCCACTTGCTGGACAAGGCGTAAATATTGGTTGTTTAGATGCAGCTGTACTCTGTGATGCACTGTTACATGACTTAGCACGCGGTGTATGGGCAAATGAACAGACATTGTTGCGTTATGAGCATCGCCGTAAAGGCCAAAATGATGCAATGATGCATAGCATGTCGGCAATTGGCTGGTTGGAAAGTAGTGAGCTATTTTCATTTATCTGGGCTCGGAATGTGGGACTCAAGCAAGTTGAACAAATTTCTTTCTTAAAAGAGCGTTTTATGCAACAAGCAAACGGTTTAGGGTCTTTACAAAACACCCAGTATAGTCGTTAAAATAATTACGAAGTTTATGCTCTACTGGTCTAAATAAATATCAGTAGATATTTTTTAAGCAATCATTTATATATCATTACCAATTGGGTTGAAAAAGATACACATTTGACCAATTTGGCTCTTTGCTAAATGCAAAGAGATTGCTAAATTTCTGAGGTCTTGGGACCATAGCGATGATGCAATAGAAATCATTCTGGGGAGTGAAAAATGTCAGATATCAATGATTATGAAGATGCAGAAGATTCTGCTGTAGATGAAGATGAAGCGAAAGCAGCTGAAAGCGGTGCAGCTGATGAAGAAGCAAGCAGTATTAATGATACTGATATTGCTGAGGCAGAAACACTGACTGTGACTGCTAAGCAAAAACAGCGCCAAGCGCTGGAAGATGAAGTTGCCGCATTTTTAGCTCGAGGGGGGAGAATTACTGAAGTTCCTCCAGATGAACATAGCGACCATTAATCCTAAAAAGCATCACATGAGTGATGCTTTTTTTTATTTTTAAAGAGAGTTCTGAAGTTCTTTCAAGATCCCGCATTCATCTACTGTTCGATTGGTAGAGCAGTGCTGTTTTAAATCAATCAAAGATTCTTTTAAAAGTAATAATCGTTCGATTTTTTCTGATACTTCTTTTAAGTATTTATCGACTAAATTATCAATTTCTGTGCAGGCCTGTTTTGGCTGAGTTTTCATTTCTTTTAACGTTTTAATATCACTCAGTGAAATATCTAATTCACGGCAATGCTTAATAAATAAAAGGTCTGCAAGTGTTTGTTCGGTGTAAACACGATAATTATTTTCTGAACGTTGGATGCGATCAAGTACACCTACTTTTTCGTAATAACGGATCGTATCAATTGGAATATCCGCTTTTTTTGATAATTGACCAATAGAAAGACTCATAAGACTTGACTCTGGAGCTACTCAAGGGTTTTTAATCACTATAAAAGAGTTTTTGAGGAAATAAAATGGCTGGATGTGGTTGTGCTTCAACATGTTCTCCTTCAAAGAAAGTGAGTCCACGTTTTAGAAAAGCGTTATGGATTGCACTTGTGATCAATGCCTTAATGTTTGTGGTGGAAATATTGGGAGGTTATAAGGCCCAATCTGTTTCACTTTGGGCTGATGCATTGGACTTCGCCGGAGATGCAGCAAACTATGCACTATCTTTAGTCGTTCTTTCGATGAGTTTATATTGGCGTGCGACAGCGGCACTACTTAAAGGAATAACGATGGCGGCTTTCGGCGTTTTTGTCATTGCGAAAGTGGTCTGGTCGTATTTTTATGGCGTTTCTCCGGAACCAATGGTAATGGGAGCAATTGGTGTAATGGCTTTAATCGCTAACGTTTCTGTCGCGCTTATGCTTTATGCATTTCGTGATGGTGATGCCAACATGCGCTCTGTGTGGTTGTGCAGTAGAAATGACTCAATTGCCAATATTGCTGTAATTTTAGCTGCGGTTGGGGTATTTGGAACAGGCAGTGTATTTCCCGATTTATTTGTTGCCTTTGTCATTGCATATTTGGGTGTATCTTCTGGCTATGCTGTTATAAAACAGTCACAACAAGAAAGAAAACAGGCAAGAGTTATAGTTGCCAGTGAAGCGTAATACTCAAGAGTAATAAAAAAGGATCTTTTATATGATCCTTTTTTAATTTTAAGCCGTTAAAACAAGAGGGTTATAGCGATACTCCACATAACGCAACCAATAATGAAATCTAAAATTTTCCAAGCTTTGGGATTGGTAAATAGTGGCTTTAATAATCTTGCACCATAGCCCAGACTAAAAAAGAAAACCCAAGAGGCAAGAATGCTCCCTAAAGCAAAACTCACTTTGTCTTCAAGCTGAGTTGCAACTGAACCAATCAGAACAATAGTGTCTAAATACACGTGAGGATTAAGCCACGTAAAGGCAAGACAGGTCACTAATGCTTGGGTTAAAGTCTGTTTTTGACTGCTATCAAGGTCCATGCTTTGGGTAGTCTTAAATGCAGCATAAAATGCTTTGGCACCGTAAACTAATAAAAACGTTGCCCCTAAATATTTAGCCACAGTAATTAGGATTGGTGATGCAGTCATGATTTCAGCAAAACCTAATACACCACATGCAATTAAAATTGAGTCGGACAGAGCGCAGATTAAACACAACCAAAATACATATTGCTGTTTAAGTCCTTGTTTTAGGACAAAAGCATTTTGAGCTCCAATAGCTACGATAAGCCCACTGCCAATACCGAAACCTTTAAAAAATATACTAAGAGAGAACATAACAATAAGATGGAAAAATCAGATGTGGGAATTATCTGACTTTTTATCAAAAAATAAGTAAAATTAAGAATATTTAGGTTTGGCTAAAAAAAATTTAGGCTTGATATGTTAGATAGCAAACAGTGTGAAGCCTTTCTTGCAGTAGCAGAATTGGGAAGTTTTGATGCGGCAGGGGAGCATTTATATATTACACCCTCGGCAGTGTCCTTACGCGTACAGGCTTTAGAAAAGTATTTAGGGCAAATTCTAATTATACGGGGCCGCCCGTGTGTACTCACTCAAGCAGGGCAAACTTTATTGCAGCATTTACGTCATACGAGGTTAATGGAGCAAAATTTATTACAAGGTTTAATGGGGAAATCTTCCGAATCCGAATTTTATAAAATTGCTCTAGCTTCAAATGCAGATTCATTAGCTACTTGGCTTTTACCAAATATTCAGCAAACGCTTTTTAAAGAAAAAATAGTATTAGAACTAAAAATTGATGATCAATCTCACACGCACACTTTATTGGAAACAGGACAAGTCAATGCCTGTATTTCGGCAGAAGAGCAGGTCATGTCAGGTTGTTTAGCTCAACCACTAGGAAAAATGCGTTATAAAATGTTGGCCTCTGCTGAATTTGTAAATAAATGGTTCAGTGCTGGAGTGAATAGAGACGCATTAAGAAAAGCACCAGCAGTTATTTTTAATCATAAAGATTTAATGCATTCAGAGGTTCTATTAAAAGGATACGGTTTACCGATGCAAAGTTATCCTTATAGTTTTATTCCTGCTACAGATGCGTTTGTGAAAGCAATCCAATTAGGTTTGGGATATGGCATGGTGCCTGAGCTTCAGGTTCAATCTTTACTAAGCAATGGAACTTTAGTAGATGTTATACCTGAGGCTGAGCTCGACATTCCGTTATATTGGCACCATTGGAAAAGGCAGTCTAAACAGTTAGATGCCCTGACAGAGACTATTGTCGAGTCAGCAAAACGCATATTGAGATAGTTTCAGAGGTTTCTTTTTTAATGAAGATTTGAAATATGCTGAATATAAAACTCTATATCTTGTGCTGAGTAACCTAAAAGTTGTCCAATTCTTCGTTCAAGCTCTATGCATTTTTCAAAATTAGTTTCTTTAAATAAAGTTTCAATACACATCATGAGTTCATTTAAATCTGCTAAAGCTGCATCTTTATAGATCAGCATAATTGAAAAGGGTAAAGGTAGAGAAGTTTCAATATCTTTACTCAGCATTGATAAAGTACCTTGTTCGAGATGCTTTAAAAAACTGATAGGTAGGATTTCATAGAAATAAGCGATAGATTTCTCGCCTGAAAGTAATAATTCTAGCTCTTGTCCTTCATGAGGGCCAAGTTTGCCCATTTGTTCAGTCATATTAGTACTCTTATTCTTATATCTTATTATGCAAAATTAACAGATGGTGATGACAAATAGTCTGTGTCATCACCATATCTAATTAAAAAATTAAGATTGTGTTAACTCAAGCGCACGTTGATAAGCGACTTTTTTCTTAACTCCTGTTAAATCAGCAGCCAGTTGAGATGCCGCTTTAACAGATAAATCTTGAAGTAAGCGTTTTAAAAGCTCATCTAGTTTTTCTTGTTCCAGATCTGTCTTTTCTGGTACACCACCAACCACAAGAACAATTTCGCCTTTTTCTTGGTTGTGATCATTTTCTATAAAACTGACCAAATCTTTTAAAGTCATTTTTTTGATGGTTTCAAAGGTTTTGGTAATTTCACGTGCGAAACCTACAGGACGGTTTTCCCCAAATACCTCAGCCATATTTTTTACACACTCTAAAATACGGTGGGGTGCTTCATAGAAAATTAAGGTCTGAGTTTCATTTTTGAGTTTTTCTAATTGAGAAATACGTTGAGAAGCTTTTGATGGCAAAAATCCTTCAAAACTAAAACGATCGCTCGGTAGACCTACTGCACTTAGAGCGGCAATTGCAGCACATGCACCAGGCACAGGAACAACTTTAATGCCATGTTCTTGAGCAGCTCGAACTAACTTAAAACCGGGGTCACTAATAAGCGGCGTACCTGCATCACTAATTAAAGCAACATTGTCGCCCGCAAGTAATCTTTGAACTAACTGCTCAATTTTATTGCTTTCATTGTGATCATGACATGCAGTAAGTTGAGTCGATATATTATAGTGCTTAAATAATTGTGCTGATTGACGCGTATCTTCGGCAGCTACAATAGAAACTGATTTTAAAATATCAATTGCACGGAAAGTCATATCATCTAAGTGCCCGATTGGGGTGGCTACAACGAATAACTGAGCACTCATTTGGTTTTACTCCGTACAGATAAACAATTTTAATGGGGTAGTTTACCCGAAATTATGATTTGGGCGTGAACAATGTCTGCCAACCTTTGCTTTTCCAAAATGATCTGATTTTCATTTGTTCAATTTAAATCGGAAAGTGCAGTTGGTTTTAACAAAATAATTTAAGCATCAAAATATGTGGTGCTACTTTTAATTTGGGGAAGATAAAAATGTTATTAGCGCAGCAGTTGGGGAAATGGGCAGAGCAAACGGCTTTAAACCTGTTACAAAAGCAAAACTATGTATGGGTAACCAGTAATTACCATTCACGCCGTGGTGAAGTGGATTTGATTGTTAAAAGAGGACAAGAACTGGTTTTTGTCGAGGTAAAAGCGCGTACTATAGGAAATTATGGACAGGCTTGCGAAATGGTGACAAGAACAAAGCAGAAGAAAATTATTAAAACCGCGATGCGTTTTTTACAGCGCTACCCATCTTATCAGGATTTTTATTGTCGTTTTGATGTGATTTGTTTTGATTTTCCACAGAAAATTGCAAAAACAGTACAGCAAGACTTTTCAAATTTCCATTATGATCTGCAATGGATCGAAAATGCATTTACTTTGGATTAAGAGTTCATTACTCTTTTGAGCAAATTAAAACCGATGTTTTATGATCAAGCCAAGAAGAGATTGATAGGAGTCTGGTGGAGTGTTGAAACGTATTGCTGTAACAGCGCTTTGTGTCGCAAGTTTGTCAGGTTGCGCAAGTTTTATTTCTGGTGGAACAGGTACAGCTCCAGTCGGAACAGATAGTGGTGTACGTAGCTTAGGTCAGGTATTCATTGATTCTTCAATTAAACGTACAGCGAATATTAACCTCTATAAGCTTGATCAGCGTTTTAAACAATCTCGTATTAACATCGAAAGCTTCCATAGCACAGTATTGTTAACTGGTCAGGTGCCAGACCCTTACTTGAAACAGCTAGCAGAAGACAATGTTAAAGCCATGAGTGACGTAAAAGCTGTACATAACTACATTACCGTGGGTAATAAGGTCAGCTATAACACGATCATGCAAGATGCTGGTGTAACTGCAAATACACGTGCTCTATTAATGAAAGCACCAGTTGTATCGGACAGTAAAGTGCTCGTTCATACTGAAGATGGTGTTTTATATGTGATGGGCCGTTTAAATACTGCTGAAATTAATGATTTAAACAGTGTGCTTCAAAATGTTGGTAACGTGACCAAAATTGTGACGCTCATTGATAACGTTGATTTAGCACCTGCGCCAGCGGCGAGTACTGCTAGTGCAACGACTACACCAATTATTAATAACGTCATTGCTCAACCAACAGTTCAAACTCCTGTTGCAATTGATCCTGACCAAACAGATCCAGCTTCGAATGCACAGTAATATATGAATCTGATTGAACAACTACAAAGTAAAATTGAACAGGCGCGAACTCTTTATAAAGAGTTCCGCCTTTATGATTTGGGGAGTTTTGCTTTAAACCGTTTTACGCCAAAAGATGGTTTTGAACAGGTCGCAAATGTACGTTATGGTCTAAAGCCACGTCACCGTTTGGATATTTACCGATCTGTTAAAAAACTAGCACATCAGCCTCTTATTGTTTTTGTACATGGTGGTGCTTGGCAACATGGTAATAAGCGAGATTATCTTTTTATTGGTGAGACGTTTGCTAAAGAAGGCTATGACGTTGCAGTTATCAACTATCAATTAGCTCCTAAAAATATTTTTCCGAGTTTTGTTGATGACTTGACACAGGCACTGAATTATTTACATCAAAACCAAGACAAACTCGAAATTTCTACAGAAAATGTTGTGCTTATGGGACATTCGGCGGGGGCATTTAATGTAATGTCTGCTGTTTATCACCCAACGCCAAATCCTATTCAATGTTTAGGAAATATTAAGGCGATTTTCGGTTTAGCTGGACCTTATCATTTTGATTATAAGGGTGATCCACTAGCTGAGGATGCGTTTGATCAAAGTATTTCTTATCAAGAAGTGATGCCATACTATTTCGTCAATCAAAATAGTATTAAACATTACTTGCTCATGGCTGAAAATGATCAGCTTGTCGGCAAAGAGAATACATTGGATTTGGATCGGGCTTTAAGACAGAGTGGAAATCACAGCCATATCGCTGTGATTCCTAAAACTGGGCATATTACAATTTTGGCCAGTCTTTCTAGCTTTATTAGCCACTATTTCAGAACGAAAAGAACGATCTTACATTTTCTCGAAGAAGTGTTTTAAACGAGAGTCTCGTTTAAAACACGGCAGATTACCCAGCTTGGGTAATCTGCATAATCATTGAATGAGCAATACTTCCTTTAAACGGAATCTCAGGTAATTGATCGATTTTGAAGAACTGTGCATCTGCAATTTCTTCTTCTTGAAGCTTAATTTCACCTGACTCATATTCTGCCCGAAATGCCACCATAAGGTTACTTGGGAATGGCCAAGGCTGACTTGACATATACTGAATATTTTTGAGTTTTAAACCTACTTCTTCAAAGGCTTCACGTTGTACTGCCTCTTCAAGTGTTTCGCCCACCTCAACAAAACCTGCAATCAAACCATACATATTGGTTTTGTTGTGAACTGATTTAGCCAGCAAGATTTCATCATCACCACGAGTAATGACGGTAATAATGCAAGGGTTTACACGAGGATATTGGTGGTAGCGACAAGAAGGGCATACCATTGCATATTCGGTTGGATGAACTTCTGTCGGATGTCCACAGTGACTACAAAACTTATGGTTACGTCGCCATTCAAGTAATTGAACAGCACGGCTCGCTTGCAAAAACTGTTCTTTCGACCAGCTGGTAATAAGCTGGCGAATTGGGACAAGTTGTAAGCCTTCGGGGATAGGTTCCTCAGCAAGCAAGTCACGTGCAATGACCTGCTCATCATGAGTGAAAAGTAAATCACTTGCTAACTTTTCGACTTTGGGTAGTTGGAGATTCTGGTCAACCAGTAATTGTTGATGATGGAAAATATAAGCAAGTGATAATTCAGACATTAAGCTGCCTTTTTTTGAAGTTGTTGACTACTCGACAATGCTACATTAAACATGGATTGTAGAACAGGTTGTTTATTTTTTAAATTGTCAACTAACATGTCAATGCCTGCTAATACATTAAAAATACAGTGAATTTGGTCTGTATTAAAAGGCTGGTTTTGTTCAAGTTGCTCTTGAACAAATTGGGCAGTTTGGAGTAAAGCATGTTGTTGCGTCGTACTTCCTAAAAATTCAGCTGCACCCGCTAACTCTTTTAATGAACCTGCAATGGCTTCAATATTTTGTGTCTGGTCATTGGCATACAACGTAAGACTCTGACAGATAAACTCAATTAAATTTTTTGTTTCGGTAAGCAAAGCTTGATGAGCTTCATCAAGACGATCTAAAGAAATAGCCGTATTATTCACGCTAAGTTGTAGACGATTTGACGTGTAATTGCGTACCAAAATACCAATTGAGTTCATGGCCGACAAAATACTGTTCATTAGCTGCTGAGCATAGTTTTCGTCACTTAAAATGTTAAGTTGACTTAAACTGCTGGCTTGTTGAGAAAGAGCAGATGCGGCTTCATCAAGGTTTAGAAGTTTAAAGGTATATGCCAGTTGTAAAAGGCTCGCTTGTAGTTGTTGTGCTTTTTCAGGCGACATATTTTGATAGTTGTATTCAATATCATTCCGCACCTTATTCATTTCATCCAAGATTAATTGGCTGACTGTGTGCATCGTGTCAAAGTCCGGACCAAAAAGATGGCGACTTAAAACGAGTAATTGAGTATCAGTTGGTGTTTCATCACCAATATGAAGCTGGTTACGAATAAGGTAAGCAATCTCATCTTCTTGAGCGATGACAATACTTAAAATATCTGCGAATGCCGCTAAATTAGGTTCAAAACTTTCGGGTGCTGCCAAAAATAGAGCAATATGACTTTCAATATTAATCAGTACACGTAGGCGTGAATCATTTAAAAGTAGGTCATCAATATGGTTAAAAGCGTAATTGACGAGCTGCCAATATTTTTGGCTTGGCTGAGTATTCGCCATGCTGACCAAATAGGTTGCAATAAGTTTAAAGGCTTGAAAATTCTGAGCTGATACTGTCTTTTTTAAAAATTGGTGTAGAGATAATTTGTATAGTTGATGGATGAACTGAGTTTTTTCACTAATTAATATTTCAGGCAAGGGCAGTTCAAGCGAAGTATTTGCAAGTAAAGGAACAATAGCTTGTCCCGATGTAGTCAGTGGCTTATTTAAAGCTAATTCTAAATTATTTAAGGTCGTAAGAAGAAATTGTGGAACTTGTATTTCACGCAAACAGATAAATTCAATATAGCGCTTTACCATGGTTGTGCCCTCGCTTAGGGCAACGACATCATCCGTATTAATTTGGGCTGGATTCGCAATAATTTTTTGCATCAACTCAGTCGAATATTGAGTGATTTTTGCAAGATAAGGAACATCAATTAAGCGTAGAACTTGAGTGCATTGTTTAAACTGTTCTAATGCATCATCAATACCAAAAGGGAGAGTTTGTTCTTCAATTAAGGTACTTACCGCACCTTCTACCAGTTTTATTGAACGATCAATTTCATGTTTAATGATGAGTAAAGCTGTTGGATCGAAATGAATCGACGTATGCTCAGACATAAACGTTCCCCTTTGCAAAAAAATCAATTGTTATATTCGTAGTGCTCAATAATTTGAGCTAAAAATCTATGCGACTAATATAACTTAACTTACAAAGGGGAAAAGCTAAAAACACTAAAGAATCAAAAATTTATTTTGCAAAAAGGCAAGGTTCTCCGTGTTTTTCCTCATATTCTTTGACCCAAGTCTCATGTGTATTTAACTCTTCATCTGAAGGGTAAATTACAGGGAGGTCAATTTGAACTCTGCTTCTATTGGTTGTTTGCTGGCTATTTTCACTCTGAGATAAGGCATCAATATCAAAAGAAACCTGACCACCAGTCATTGCCAAGTAAACATCAGCAAGAATTTCAGCATCGAGTAATGCGCCGTGGAAAGTACGGTCACGTGCTGGAATTTCATAACGTCTTACAAGCGCATCAAGGGAGTTTTTTTGTCCAGGATGTTTGTTTTTCGCTAAAGCTAAAGTATCTGTTACCTCACATACTTCAGAAAGTGCAGGAAGTCCTACGCGCTTAAACTCCATATCAAGGAAGTTCATATCGAAGGTCGCGTTATGGGCAATAATCTCTGCACCTTTGAGATAATCAAATAAGGTGTCAGCAATGTCCGCATAGAGCGGTTTGTCTTTTAAGAAATCATCGCTGATACCGTGGATGTTTTCTGATTCTCCCACTGGTTTTTGTGGGTTAATATAAATATGAATCGAGCTACCCGTAAGCTTACGGTTAATCATCTCAATTGCGCCCACCTCAATAATGCGGTCGCCATCTTGGAAATAAAAACCAGTAGTTTCCGTATCGAGAATCAGTTGTCGAGGGCCTTGTAATTTTAATTTGGCTTCGGTCACAACGATTTGAGGATGAATGTTATTGGTTGGCTGCTTACTTTCTTGTTCGGCAGTTTCAACTTCAATAATTTCTTCTTCCACAATAATCATCTCAACTTCTTCAGATGCTTCAAGATGGATATTTTCTTCTTCTGTTGCGTCAGCCAGATCAAACCCGAAAGGGTCATCTAGCAACCAGTCCTGTTCAGGCTTTTTTATATCTTGCGATACAGTGGCAGACTGTGGTTGCTTGAGTTCTTTCGCAGTTTTGTCTGCACCTAAATTCGCCAGCTGGTCTGCCATTTCATTGCCAGGGTGTCCTGCGTGGCCTTTAATCCAGTTCCACTCAATATTTCTACCCGCACAGACAGCATCTAATTTCTGCCAAAGGTCAGGATTTTTTACATCTTTCCAGTTTTTCTTTTTCCAACCATGAATCCACTCAGTAATACCTTGCTTCACATAATTTGAATCTGTCCAGATAATCAAATGTGCATCGGTTGGGCAAAATGAAACACCTTCAATGGCAGCAGTGAGTTCCATACGGTTATTGGTCGTATCAGGCTCACCGCCAAATAATTTATGTTCACCCTGCTCGGTAATGACATATGCGCCCCAACCACCTAAACCCGGATTGCCACGACATGCACCATCAACATACAGTGTGATTGTTTGAGACATAAATCGAAACCTAAACTAAAAGAAAAAGAACTGAATATGGTGTATTGTATACGCAAAAAGTTCGGTTCCATCGTATCAAAGCAAGGTTTTTTTAATTTCTTGTAACATTTCCATGCAAATGACATTAAATTATTGCCTTGTCTATCTTGCATGCTTTACTACAATGGCATCGAAGACCTAGGGTTTGTGGGCAGACCCCAAAAAAATATTACGCGAGTTGTTTGGAAGTTTTTATGTATAAACCAACCACATTTGTGTGGCAGCCATCTGCAGCATCATTGTTTAAAATTACCGTACTTAGCTCTGCGTTAGCTGCGTTGGGTATTACAACAGGCTGTTCATCGACTCCGCAATCTGCAAAAACCTCAAAATCGAAACAGGTCAGTGGTGCAGGTTATTTAGATGCGAGTAGTCTTGATTCATTGGAAGACTTACTTTCAGCAACTGATATGCGTGCTGTAGAGGGTGACCGTCTGCTTATTTTAAAGCACGGTGATGTCTGGAAACGTATGTCTGTTGGTTTCAAAATGGATTTGAACCATTGGGATTCACGTATTGAAGCTCAGCGTAGTTGGTTTATTTCTCGTCAGCCTTATCTTGATCGTTTAAGTGCCCGTGCAAGTCGTTATTTGTACCATACAGTTAAAGAAGCTGAACGCCGTGGTTTGCCGACAGAACTTGCACTCTTACCTGTAATTGAAAGTTCATATGACCCAGCTGCAACAAGTAGTGCTGCAGCAGCAGGTTTATGGCAGTTTATTCCGAGTACTGGCCGTATTTATGGCTTAAAGCAAACTGGTATGTATGATGGCCGTCGAGATGTTGTTGAGTCGACTCGTGCTGCCTATGAGTTTTTAGGAAGCTTATATAACCAATTCGGTTCTTGGGAGCTTGCTTTAGCAGCCTATAACGCTGGACCGGGACGTATTCAACAAGCGATTAACCGAAATCAGGCAGCAGGTTTACCAACTGATTATTGGTCTTTAAAATTACCTCAAGAAACCATGAACTATGTTCCGCGTTTCTTGGCTGTTGCTCAAATTATTAAAAATCCAAAAGCTTACGGTATTTCTTTACCACCAATTGCAAATAGACCCCATTTCCGTGAAGTGACTTTATCTGCACCTTTATCTTTAAATGAAATTGCTTCTGTAGCTGGATTAAGTCGTTCGGAACTCTATGCATTAAACCCGGGATATCGTGGTGAAATGGTAGACCCTGCAAGTCCTATGCGTATCTTGATTCCGGCCGATTTAAGTCCTTCAATTGATAATAAATTAAAAGGTATGAAGTCAGGCGGTGGTTCAGGTTGGTGGGCAAATGTGACTTCACCATCTAAGCCAGATGTAAGTGCTTCAACATCTGCGACAATTAAAACCACGCCTGCAAATCAGGTTCAACCAGTTAAACCGTCTACACCTACTAAAACAACCAGTAGCTCTAGCACGGTAAAAACTTCAACTCCTCGTGGGTCTGATGCTTTAGCTGCTTTTGCAGCTTCGGCTGATGTACCAAGTGCTCCACGTATTCCTGTTGCTGTGACACCTGCGGCAAATATCAAGCAAGTGAAGACAGAGCCACCAATCTCGGCTGCAGAACGTGAAAAGATTTTAGCGGCAGTTCGAGCTGAAGGTGAGAAAGAAACAGTTCAACAAGCTTTAGAGCCACAACCAACGCAGGCTGAAAAAGATCAAGTAGTTGCCGAGTTAAAAGCTATTGCACCACAAGGAACAGAAATTGTTGATCCTTATGATGGCAAAATTAAGTTAACTGCGATTCAAACAAGTCAGTCAGTTGCAGAGCAACAAGGTAAAGAAGTAAGTAAAGGTTTTGCATATCCAAAAACTTTAGCTGAAGATGTGACTGTAGCTAACTCTGAAGATGGGCAGCGTAATAAAGACAAGCCTTACATTAAAACTGATACAGATGTAGTGGTTGTGCAGCCTAAAGGCAAACGTAGTACCTATACAGTTTTACCAGGTGATACTTTAGCCGTTATTGCGATGAAAAATGGCGTAAACTGGCGCGATGTTGCTAAGTGGAACCAGATTGACCCAGAAAAGACATTATATGTTGGTTCAACGCTTTATCTTTATGACGCTAAGCCACAAGAAGCTCAAACGACTTCAAAAAGCACAGCTAAACCAGATGTATATGTCGTTCAGGCTAACGATAGCTTAAGCGGTGTGGCAAACCAGTTTAATTTGTCAGTAAGACAATTGGCTGAATATAACGATTTATCAGTGACTGATGGCTTATTTGTTGGGCAAAAACTACAGTTAAAAGAACCAAAGAATAGTCGCGCAAGTACTAAAGCCGAGCCAAAAGCAGTTCAGGCAAGTGCAAAACGTATAGCAACTAAAAGCTATACTGTGAAGCGCGGTGAATATCTTAAATTGATTGCAGATCGTTATGCGCTCTCTAATCAGGAACTTGCTGAATTAACTCCGGGATTAACTGCGGGCAGTAACTTAATGGTAGGCCAAAAAATTAATGTGCCTACACAAGATATTTCTGTAGATGAAGTTGCTGAAACTAAGGCTTCTAGTAAATCTGAGAAAGCATCAGCAAGTGTTTCTTATAAAACAGAAGGCTATAAAGTACAACGTGGTGATACTTTATCGAGTATTGCAACTAAATCAAAAATTAGCCTAGCTGAGTTAGCCGAATTAAATAACTTAAAAGCAAATAGCCATGTACAGCTTGGTCAAACTTTAAAAGTACCGGCAGGCTTAAGTGTTCCAGAGCAATACGTTGTACAGTCTGGCGATAGCTTAAATGCGATTGCGAGTAAATATAATTTGCAAACAAGCTATTTGGCTGACCTAAACGGTTTGTCTCGTACTGCTGGTTTGCGTGCTGGTCAACGCTTAAAACTAACAGGTACGGTTGAAGAAGTGCCAACTAAATCTTCTAAAAACGCCAAAGAAGAAACACCAGAAACTTATACAGTTAAATCTGGTGATAGCTTAGGTAATATCGCTAATCGCTACCACTTACAGCTGGACTACCTTGCTTCACTAAATGGTCTTTCACGCAACAGTAGCGTTCGTGTGGGGCAGCGTTTAAAGCTAACGGGTGATGTGCCTACAGTTGAAACAGCTAAAGCAGATACTAAGTCTTCAACTAAAACGGTTGCCGCTGGTAAAAATACTGAAAGATATACGGTTAAATCTGGTGAGTCTTTAAATAGTATCGCGAGCCGTGCTGGTATTTCAGTGCGTGAACTGGCTGAAATGAATGCATTAAAAGCAAATGCTAACTTACAGCGCGGTCAGAATATTGTGATTCCAAAAACTGTCGTGGAATACAAAGTGAAGCGTGGTGATACCTTAATCGGTCTTGCGAGTAAATATGGTTTAGAAACCAATTTATTGGCTGAGCTGAATAATTTAACGCCTTCTACTCAGCTTCGCATTGGTGATGTGATTAAAGTGCCTAATTTGTAAAATAATTAGCCACTTATGCATAAATTAAATTTTCAACTGAGCCTGCTAGTCGGGCTTAGTGTCATTTCCCATAGTGTTTTTTCTGCACAGCAAACCACTTCATATATAGCGATTCATTCTAAGCCTAAGTATTTAGAAATGATGGCTATGCCATATGCAAACCCTAATGCACCTAAAGGTGGCCTATTAAGTCAGGCAGCTCAAGGAACTTTTGATAACCTCAATAGTATGAATGGGAAAGGGAATGCTACAGAAGGCGTTAATTATCTTTTTGATACCTTAATGACTCAATCACTTGATGAGGTTGGAGTTTTATATCCGCTTTTGGCTCAAAAAGTGAGTTATGACCCAGAAAAAACGCAATTAGTGACTTTCTATTTAAACCCTAAAGCGCGTTTTAGTAATGGGCAGCCAGTCACTGCGGCAGATGTTAAATTTAGTTTTGATGCCTATCAGACTAAGTCCAATTTAGGTTTGCAAATGTACCTTGCTGATTTAGCAAAAACAGAAGTAATAAACGCCCATCAAGTAAAGTTTAGTTTTACCTCTACACATAACCCTAAAATGCCATTCATTTTGGCAACCTTACCCATTTATTCAAAAGCAGATTGGCAAAAAAAAGATTTTAGCCGCATTACTTTACAACCAATTATTGGCTCGGGACCGTATGTAGTTGAACGAGTTGATCCGGGCAGAAGCATTAGTTATAAACGGAACCCAAATTATTGGGCAAAAGATTTGCCTATTAATAAGGGGCGTTATAACTTTGACCGCTTGAGATATGTTTATTATCGAAATTGGGATATTGCTTTTGAAGGATTTAAATCTGGGCAATACACTTTGCATGAAGAAACTAATCCTAAAAAATGGGTAACTGATTACCGGTTTCCAGCCGTAAAAGCAGGGTTGGTTTCTCAATATAAGTTTCGTCATCATAATCCTATCGCCACTGAAAGCTATGTTTTTAATACGAGACGAAAACCTTTAAATGATATTCGTTTTAGACAAGCTTTAACCTATGCTTATGACTTTGAATGGCAGAATAAAGCTTTGTTTTATGGACAATATCAGCGCCTACAAAGTTATTTTGAAAATAGTGAATTAGCAGCAACAGGTCGACCTTCAAAAACTGAATTAGAGTTGTTAAAACCGTTATTGCCTAAGTTATCTCCACTTATGCAACAAGGTGTTTTAGCAAACTGGAAATATCCAGTGTCGGATGCAAGTGGCTTTAATCGTCAGAATTTATTAACTGCGCGCCAATTGCTTATACAGGCTGGCTATAAAGTTAAAGAAGGGCAGCTATTTACACCAGAAGGAAAAAAAGTTCAGCTTGAGTTTTTAATTCAGCAAGATGGTAAACAACGAACACTTTTACCTTTTATTCGTAACTTAAAAAAATTAGGTATAGCAGTTAATTTGCGTCAGGTTGATGCTCCGCAATATTTAGAACGGACTCGCCGTTACGATTTTGATATGACCACAATGAATTTGCCGCAATCTCTAAATCCGGGAAATGAACAAACTCAGTTTTGGGGGAGTATCGCCGCAGCTCAGGATGGAAATTACAATTATGCTGGAATTTGCAATCCAGTAATTGATCAAGTGATTTCAAAACTCGTTGCGAGTAAAAATCGTGAACAGCAGGTTATTTATACTCGCATTCTCGATCGATTGCTTAGAGCTGGTTATTATCAAATCCCGACCTATGGTAAAGGTGAAAACTGGTATGCTTATTGGAATATGTATCAACAACCTAAAGTTAAACCAGCACTTTCTTCTGGGATAGAATATTGGTGGAGTGACGCAAACAAAGCCAAAAAAGTTGCTAAATATTTACATCAACAATAAAAAGCACCTGCCATAAAGGAAATCCTGTTATATGGGTTCATATATTCTCAAGCGACTTCTTTTAATGATTCCCACATTGTTTGTCATTCTATTGATTAACTTTGTGGTTGTGCAAATTGCACCGGGTGGGCCAGTTGAGCAAGCAATACATCAGGCACAAAGCGATTTGGGAATTGGTCGTGCATTGAGTGCAGAAACTTATTATCAAGGTGCTCAGGGGTTAAGCCCTGAAATGGTTGAGCAAATTAAGGCTCAGTACGGCTTTGATCGTTCTGCTCCTGAACGTTTTTTTCTAATGTTAAAGGGCTATTTAACTTTAGATTTTGGACAAAGTTTCTTTAAAGATAAATCTGTCGTGCAATTGTTATGGGAAAAAATGCCTGTTTCCATTTCACTTGGGCTGGTGAGTACTTTTCTCATTTATCTCATTTCTATTCCGCTGGGAATTAAAAAGGCAAAGCAGCAGGGCTCTTGGTTTGATCGATCCACTTCTTTAGTGCTTGTGGTGGGGTACGCTGTACCAAGTTTTGTATTTGCCATTTTGTTAGTTGTTTTTTTTGCAGGTGGATCTTATTTTCAATGGTTTCCATTACAAAATTTAGTCTCAGATAACTTCCATCAACTCAGTCTTTGGGGCAAAGTTACCGATTATTTATGGCATATGACTTTGCCACTGATTACGATGGTATTAGGCGGTTTTGCCAGTTTAACCTATTTAACTAAATACTCATTTTTAGAAGAACTCAATAAACCCTACGTTTTGGCAGCCTATGCAAAAGGGTTGAACAGCCAACAGGTCTTATATAAGCATGTCTTTCGTAATGCCATTTTAGTTGTGCTCGCAGGATTGCCAGAAGCGTTAGCAGGTATCTTCTTTGTAGGTAACCTATTTGTAGAAATTATCTTTCACCTAGATGGGGTGGGTTTGTTGGGCTTTGAAGCTATTGTCCAACGTGATTATCCTGTTATTTTTGGTGTTTTATTTTTCTTTACTTTATTTAGCCTAATTTTACGTCTCATTTGTGATGTGTTGTACCAATGGATTGATCCAAGAATTCACTTTGACGCACAAGGAGGCAAATAATGTCTTTAATTGTGCGTACACGATTACAGCGTTTTAGGCAGCATAAATTGGGCTGGGCCAGCTTTATTTTATTTAGTCTAATTTTGCTTTTGTCCTTAGCTGCAGAGTTAATTGCTAACGATAAACCGCTGTTAGTGAAGTATGAAAATTCTTACTATTTGCCTGTGTTAAAAAACTATCCTGAAACGGCGTTTGGTGGGGTGTTTGAAACAGAAGCTGATTATAAAGACCCCGCCGTACAATCGCTTATTGAGGCTAAAGGATGGGCAGTTTGGCCGCTCATTCAATTTTCATATCAAACGCCCAATTTAGATTTGGCCGTTCCTGTGCCATCACCACCTTCCAAGCAAAACTGGTTGGGAACAGATGATCAAGGAAGGGATGTTTTTGCCCGCATTCTTTATGGCTTAAGAGTATCGTTACTTTTCGGTTTAGCCTTAACCTTTTGTTCCGCTTTATTTGGAATTACCGTAGGTGCCATACAAGGTTATTATGGCGGTTGGGTAGATTTATTGGGGCAACGTTTAGTTGAAGTCTGGAATGGCTTACCCATGCTTTTTATGGTCATGATTTTAGTCAGTATGTTTGTTCCAAATGTATATTGGCTATTTTTCATTATGTTGTTTTTCGGCTGGACCGTTTTGGTAGGTATTGTTAGGGCAGAGTTTTTAAAAGCTCGTCAGCTTGATTACGTTCGTGCAGCCCAAGTTTTGGGAGTGACCGATCACGCGATTATTTTTAGGCATATTTTGCCAAATGCGATCAGTTCGAGTTTGTCTCAGTTACCTTTTATTTTAACGACCAATATTAGCGCTTTAACCGCTCTTGATTTTTTAGGATATGGACTACCACCCGATGCGGCCTCTTTAGGTGAATTATTACTACAAGGTAAAAATAATTTAGATGCGCCATGGTTGGCAATTTCAGGCTTTTTTAGTCTGGCTATTGTTCTTTCACTTTTAATTTTTATTGGGGAGGCGGCCCGTGAAGCGTTTGACCCAAGAAAATAACTTAAATCCCACTTTAGCATTATTAAAAGTAGAGCAACTTTCGGTTCAGACCAAAGACCGAAAGGTTTTATTAGAAGATCTAAGTTTTTACTTAAGTGAAGGTGAAACACTCGCTATTGTGGGCGAAAGTGGTTCAGGTAAATCGATGAGCTGCTTAGCAATAATGGGGTTGCTACAAGATAAATTAGAAATAACGGGGCAGGTCTGGATTGGTCCACAAAATATGCTTGAGCTAGATGAAAGAGCTCAATCAAATTTACGTGGTCGACAAATCGCTATGATTTTTCAAGAGCCTGCTGCTGCATTAAATCCGCTCCATCGGGTTGAAAAAATTATAGGGGAAAATCTTCTTTTATCTGGTTTTTCAAAACAAGAAGTTCGACAGCAAATAGTTGAATTACTAAAAGATGTTGGAATTGTTGAACCAGAACAAATTTTAAAACGCTATCCACATGATCTTTCTGGTGGGCAAAGACAACGTGTCATGATCGCGATGACATTGGCACTTAAGCCTAAAATTTTGATTGCTGATGAACCTACTACTGCGTTGGATGTGGTTTTACAGATACAGATTTTAGAGCTATTAAAATCTTTGCAAAGCAAATATGGGATGGCACTTATTTTAATTAGCCATGACCTCAATTTAGTACATCGCTATGCTGAGAAACTTATTGTATTGCAAAGTGGGCGTGTCGTGGAGCAAGGTGAACTGAGCCAAATCTTTGTAAATCCTAAAACTAGTTATACAGCACAATTATTAGATCATGATTTTGGAAGTGTAGAGTCTAGACCCGCTCAACAGAATGTTTTATCAGTTCGACAGCTCAGCGTGCAGTTTCCTATAAGAAAAGGAATTTTAAATCGCATTCAAGGGTATTTCACCGCAATAGAAGATTTGAGTTTTGATCTTGCTCAAGGTGAATCACTTGGGCTGGTTGGTGAAAGTGGTGCGGGTAAGTCATCGTTAGCTCTCGCTTTGGTCCGACTTATTAAAAGTGAAGGGCAGATTGTTTTTTTAGGGCAAGATTTGAATCAGCTACAGCTCAAAGCCCTACGTTTGATGAGATCAGATTTTCAACTTGTATTCCAAGACCCTTTTGGTAGTTTAAACCCGCGTATGACAGTAGGGCAGATTATTGCTGAAGGGTTAAAGTTAAAAGCTGTGAATGAAAAAGAGGTAACCCAGCAAGTTAAATCTGTTTTGGTAAAAGTTGAATTGACTGAAGATTTTCAACATCATTACCCTCATGAGCTTTCAGGTGGACAGCGTCAACGTGTCGCCTTAGCCAGAGCTTTGGTGGTGCAACCGAAACTTTTAATTTTGGATGAACCTACCTCTGCCTTAGATCGGACCACGCAAAAAGCCATGATCAAGTTGTTGAGACAATTACAACAAACTGAGCAGTTAAGTTATATTTTCATTAGTCATGATCTCAATATAGTAAAAGCACTTTGCCACAAAGTGATGGTATTACGTCATGCAAAAGTTGTTGAATATCAGGAAACTGAACTCTTATTTTCTAAACCTAACAGTGAATATACGAAACAGTTAATTAAAGCATCCTTTTAAAGATATTTTTTAATTTATTGTTTTATATAAATAAATTTTGGTTAAACTTCTAATGCAAAAAGTTGCATATTTTTATATTCTTTAAAATTGACATGTGCTATTGTCAGTTATCGATTATGTCTTGACACGCTCAATAACTCATTTAAATTAGAGTAATTACTCTAAAATTTAAAGAACAGAGGTTAACCATGAACCAGATTGCTCAACCTATCACAATTCGCAATACCACCTTTAAAAACCGAATTATTAAAGGTGCAATGAGTGAGGCACTTGCAAATTATGAAGGCCAGCCAAATGACTTACATTTGGGTTTATATGGTGCATGGGCAAAAGGTGAGCTTGGCTGTGCAATTACTGGTAATGTCATGGTAAATGCCAGCGCAAAAAATGAACCGGGTGTTGTTGTTATTGAAACTGAACGTGACCTAGAGCGCTTAAAAGAGTGGGCGGCATTAGGTAAAAAATATGGCATGGTTCAGTTGATTCAATTATCGCATCCAGGTCGTCAGTGTCCAAAAGGCTTAAATAAAGAGACTGTAGCGCCATCAGCGGTACCTTTTAGCCCAGCTTTAGCAACCATGTTTGGAACGCCACGTGAACTTACTCATGACGAAATTCTAGATATTATTAAACGTTTTGCGACAGCAGCTCACATTTGTGAAAAAGCAGGTTTTGAAGGGGTGCAATTACATGGTGCACATGGCTATTTAATTAGTCAGTTTTTATCGCCATTAACCAATAAGCGTACAGATCAGTGGGGCGGTTCAGTTGAAAATCGTAGTCGTTTTTTACTAGAGGTTTATAAAGCGGTACGTGAAGCAACCTCAGAAAATTTTATTATTTCCGTGAAGCTTAACTCAGCTGACTTTCAGCGTGGTGGTATTAGCGAAGAAGATGTGATTTCAGTTTTTAAAGCAGTAGATGAAGCTGGTATCGATTTAATTGAAATTTCAGGTGGCACTTACGAGGCACCAGCAATGGCTGGAGCTAAGGCGGATAAACGTAAAGCAAGCACGATTGCACGCGAAGCATACTTTTTAGATTTTGCTGAGAAAATCCGTCAGCATGTTAAGTGTAAACTCATGGTGACAGGTGGCTTCCGTACTGTAGAGGGCATGAATGCTGCACTCGCAAGTGGTGCATGTGACTTTATTGGTATTGCTCGCCCATTTGCAGTAGAAACTGATTTAACTGAGCGTTTAATTGCAGGGCAAGATGTTCGCTATGCAGTAAAACCAATTAAAACAGGCTTACCATTTGTCGATAAGATGGCAATTATGGAAATTATTTGGTATGCAGCTCAATTTAAAACGATTGGTAAGGGTAAAAAGCCAAATCCAAAACTTTCACCACTGGTAGTGTTTTTAAATTACGCCAAAGGCAATATTAAAGCGGTGATTCAAGGACAAGTTAATTCACGTAAGTCTGCATAAATCTGATGCGCCATTTCAAAAACTGAAATGGCGCATTTATTTTAGAAGGTATAGCTCATACCCAATTGAACAGTACGTGATTCACCCGGATAAGCATAGGAACGGAAAGCACTTTCATCATAAACTTTGTCAAAAAGATTTTTCACATCTAAGTTAAGACGAAGTTTGGGTGTCGCCTGATAATAAGAAACCAAATCTGTAACTGCATAACCCTTCATTGTGTAAGTACTATTGGCTGTCTGACCTGCACGTTTATCAATATATTTTTGATTAATGCCCAGACCTAAACCTTGTAAAGGGCCATCTTGAAATTCATAGATATTTAAAAGATTAAAACTATTCTTTGGGATATTGGCTAAAGCTGTTCCCTTTTGCAAAGTATTGTCTTTAGTTATTTCCGCATCTGTATAGGCATATCCGCCAATAATTTTCCAGGCAGATGTAATTTGACCAGCAATATTTAACTCAATACCACGGCTACGAACTTCACCAGCAGCCACTTTATAATTTGAGAATAAAGGATCATTTGTTAAAACGTTTTCTTTATTGGCATAGAAAATAGCAGAGTCGACTGACAGTATATTGTTGAGAGCTAACCATTTAAATCCTAACTCGTAAGCCGTACCTTCTTCTGGATCAAAACCTTCGCCACTATGACTTGCACCAGTATTGGGTTTAAAAGATTTTGCAGCATTGCCATAGAGTGAAAGGTTATCACTAGCTTTATAAACTAAACCTAACCGTGGAATAAATGCATCATAACTAGTGTTCCAATTGGGTTTACCCGGACGCAAATCCTGATAGTCATGTTCATAGTGCTCAAAACGTAAACCTAATAGTGCACTTAAACGTTCATTTAATTCGATTTGGTCTTGTACAAAAAGAGCCGTTGTTTTTAAATTTTCACGGTCATGTGTAGAAACTGTATTAAGTTCAGGTAGTGGTTGCCCTAAAGCTGGATTATAAATATTAATAGGATAGCTATCGATATCTTCGCTTGAGCGAATAATGTACGACTTATAATCATAATTTTCATATTCAACCCCCGTCACTAAAGTATGTGCTAAACCTAAAAGTTGGAAATTGCCTGTAAGGTTAATTTGGGCATCGGTATCTTGCCATTTTAATTCGCGATAGTTGTAATTTCGCCCTAATGTTTCTCCGTCATTTTGAATGCCATTTGCCTCTACTGCATAGCCATGCAGTTTGCCATTTAAATATTGCACGCCAGCATTCAGCTTCCAGTCATTCCCAATGTCTTGCTCAACTCGTAATTGAGTCATATTGTTATCATTGTAGAGTCGGTTATTGTATTTACCTGTTTCCCATAAATAGGTTTCGGGTGAACTATTAAAAGACTTCTGACCTGCATAGCGTGTTTGGCCACGATCAAGTGGATGTTGATTTCGTAAAATATCCGCTTCAAAAGTAACTTTTGTTGCGTCAGAAGCTTGCCATTGAATGACTGGTGCAATTCCATATCGTTTGGACTCGACATGATCGCGATAACTATCACCGCCTTCTGCAATCACATTTAGGCGATAACCGATATTTTCTGCATTCGGGATAGTACCTGTTGTGTCTACCGTGGTGCGATATAAACCTTCACTGTTAAGCTGAGCACCTAAAGTGGTTCGTTGTTCAGACTTTGGTGTTTTAGAAATTAAGTTAAACGTACCACCCGGGTCACCACGACCATATAAGTTAGAAGAGGGTCCACGTAAAACGTCTACACGTTCAATAGTGTTGCTATCTGGAGCATTTGGATAGCCACGGTTAATCGGGAATCCATTACGATAGAATTCACCGCTAGTGAAACCACGAAGGTTAAAGCCTGTTAACCCTTGACCACCAAAGTTATTAGCACGAGTAACACCGCCAGCTAAATCAAGCGCTTCAATCAAACGTGTTGCGCCAATATCTTCAATTACTTTTTGAGTCACTACACTGACAGATTGTGGCGTATCTTTTAATGCGACTTCACTACGTGTTGCGCTACTTGAACTATCGACTTTATAAGTTTGGTCAGCCGCTTGTTGGGCTTTAATCTTAATGGTAGCAAGTGTTGTTGATGAACTATTGGTTTCTGCAAAAGTAGTTGATATACAGCACAGTTGAGCAATGCTCAGGGAGAGGAGGCGAAGCTTAAGATCCATTTAAAACCTTATTGATAATAAATATCAGTATAAAAATAAGAATTATTATATTGTAAATCTATGTAAAGGAAATACAGAAAATTAAAAATATAGAAAAGTTTAAAAATAAAATAGAAAGGAATTTTATAAGAAGAGAATATGGCGTCCCTACGGGGATTCGAACCCCGGTTACCGCCGTGAAAGGGCGATGTCCTAGGCCTCTAGACGATAGGGACGTTGAGGATGGCGGTATCTTAAGAAGCCGCCACCAAACTGTCAAGGAGGTAAGGCGACAGTTTGTTCAAAATATAGCAAAACAGTTCAGCAGTCTTCTGAGTATCGTACAAAGCAGAGTGTGCTTCTTTGCCATCGAACTCAATTCCAGCTTGAATACACGCTTTCGCAAGCACAGTTTGTCCAAACATAACAGCACTTAAAGTAACCGTATCCATCACTGAAAAGCTATGAAATGGGTTTTGGTTTTTTGTGCTTGTACGCGCAATTGCTGCTTGTACAAAACCAAGGTCAAAATGCGCATTGTGGCCCACTAAGACTGCATGTGTACAATGTTGCTGTTTACGGACTTCATTCACCGATTTAAAAATACGGCGTAATGCAGTACGCTCATCTTCAGCCATTGCAATACGCATTGGATTGAATGGATCAATACCAATAAAGTCTAGCGAACGACGATCGAGATTAGCCCCTTCAAACGGGTTAATATGTGCATGAAATGCTGGACCAGGGACAAATTGTCCCTGAGCATCATACACAATTGGAATGCACGCAATTTCTAGCAATGCATCTGTCTGGGCATTAAAACCTGCCGTTTCAACGTCAACAACAACAGGTAAGAAGCCACGAAAACGTTGGCCAATGACCGGGACAGAGGTTTCTTGTGTCACACTTTTCTCCATTGCAGCGTTTTCCCGGCATGCAGCGGGATAATTTTTTGATCATCTAAATAATCAAAAGATTCTGGAACGAGGTTATCTTCTTTTACCAAAGTAATGGTAGAAGTATTACGTGGTAGGCCGTAGAAGTCTGCACCAAAGAGGCTAGCAAAACCTTCTAAACGTTCTAGTTTACCTACTTGATCAAATGCTTGAGCATAAAGTTCAATTGCATTAGGCGCACTATAACAGCCCGCACAGCCACACGCATTTTCTTTTGCATTTTGCGAGTGAGGAGCACTATCTGTACCCAAGAAAAATTTAGGGTTACCGCTCGTTGCAACTTCAAGCAAAGTAGTCTGGTGAGTTTGACGTTTTAAAATTGGTAAGCAATAGAAATGCGGTTTAATACCACCAACCAACATATCATTACGGTTAAATAATAAATGCTGAGGTGTAATCGTTGCAGCCACATTGCGGTCTTGTTCTAAAACAAAGTGTGCAGCATCGCTTGTTGTGATGTGCTCAAGTACCACTTTAAGTTTTGGAAACTGTTTTAATAACGGTGATAAAACTTCATCTAAGAAGCGTTTTTCACGGTCAAAAATATCAACGTGGTTATGAGTCACTTCACCATGAAGTAATAACGGAACTTGATGCTCTTCTAGTTGCTCAATGACTGCATAAACTTTACGGATGTCACTTACACCGTTATCAGAATTGGTGGTCGCACCTGCTGGGTAAAGTTTAATAGCATTTACATGTCCAGATTCTTTAATTTTACGAACTTCATCTGGTGAGGTGAAATCAGTAAAATAAAGCACCATACGTGGGTCAAAGTTAAGACCCTCTGGAACATGAGCAAGGATACGTTCACGGTAAGCCAGTGCTTCTTCCACAGTTTTTACAGGTGGAACAAGGTTTGGCATACAGATCGCACGAGCAAATTGTTTGGCCAAATCAGGTACAGTACGTTTTAATGCTAAACCATCACGTAAATGTGCATGCCAGTCATCTGGCTGGAGCAGGGTAATAGAGTCCAAGGCAGTTCAAACTTCGAAATAAAACAAATGATAATCGATAAAGTGTGAAAATGGTAACGAGAATTACGGACAAATGGCAAAATAAAGCGCTAGAGGCCTTAAAAAATAATGTTATATTTTGTTAATGTGTGAGAGGCAGGAATCAAGTAGTGGCAAATAGGGGAAATGTACATGAATTACTCAAAGCAAAAGAAGAAATAGAATATTTAGTAACTCTACATACCCATCGTTATGCCAATATACCTCTGCCACATCAATTAGAAAAAAAATTCTGGTGTCTAAATCTTGAGCGAACTAAACAGAATATCTCAAAGTTTTTAGCAAGTGGCGTTTTAACCTATCTCATTTTTATATTGCTGGCTCTACCAACTGACTACTTGGTAATCGGGGTGCCTAATATTACTTGGGACTTTATTTACTGTTTACTTAGTGCAATTAATATTGCTTGTGCGCTACTGTTATTTTGGGTTTTTGCAAAGTTTAAAAAACTCACTGAATATTTTTATATCGCTGCATGTGGCATTGTATTTTTGACTATCATTATCAATGCAATGTTGCTCCTTAGTGTAGGAAATGTCGCTCTTAAAAACCAGTCGATGTTACTACTTTCCTTCTTATATATGCTGGGGTTTATTTTAAGCGGAATAAAGCCTCTACATATGCTTTATGTGGGTTTAACAGCAGCCTTTTGTGTTTTTTCCCTACTGATTTTATGGCAAGCGAATTGTGATTTTATTGCTTTGGGAAGAGCGCTGTTTGGAAGTTGTATTTTAGGTTTTTCAATTAGCACGATGCTTACGTCTAGAGAAAGAAGCCTTTTTTTAAATAATCAGCTTGCTGAGCTTAATGAACAGATTTTACGTATTGAGGCATCTGAATTGCTTCATTTAAGCCAGCAGGATGCGCTGACAAATATCTCAAATCGACGTACTTTTGATGAGATGTTCGACTTTTTTTACTATCGTGCAAAGCAAGAAAAGCGTCCATTGGCTGTTTTGTTTATTGATATCGATTTTTTTAAAAATTATAACGATTTTTATGGACACCAAATGGGGGATAAAGTCATCTCATCTATTGCCGCTGCAATTAAAAATTCGATTCGGCATGTTGATTTTGTTGCCCGTTATGGTGGAGAAGAGTTTGTCGTGCTGTTACCGAAAACACCTGCTCAAGGCGCCTATGCCGTTGCTGCAAATATTTATAAAGCGATTGAACGCCAAGCAATTCCTCATGCAGCATCTTTAGTCTCTAAGCATGTCACGATTAGTTTAGGTTTTACTGTTTATACAGAAGGTTTTAAAGTAAATCAGGAAAAATTAATTCACGCTGCGGATCAAGCTTTGTACCGAGCTAAGCAGCTTGGACGTAACCAGATTTATTATCAACCGTTGGAAGTGGCAGAACTTGTTTAAACTCTAGCGCTTGAAATAAAAAAGCCACCTTTGTCGGTGGCCTTTTTATTAAGTAAGAAAATTATTTCTTCTTGCTATCGAGTTGTGGCACAGCAGAACCTTGACCGATTGAAAGCAAACCAGCATCTGTATAGATACCAAGTTTTGCACGTGTATCGGTAATGTCGAGGTTACGCATAGTTAACTGACCAATACGGTCCATTGGCGTAAACATTGAATCGCCTTTTTCCATTGTTAAACGTTCAGCTTCGTACGTTAAGTTTGGAGATTCAGTGTTCATGATGGTGTAGTCATTACCACGACGAAGTTCAAGAGTCACTTCACCAGTAATCGCTTTAGCAACCCAACGCTGTGCAGTTTCACGCAACATAAGTGCTTGAGAGTCGAACCAGCGGCCTTGGTAAAGTAAACGACCTAAACGTAAACCGTTAATGCGGTATTGTTCGATCGTATCTTCGTTATGAATACCAGTAACCAAACGCTCATAAGCAATATGAAGAAGGGCCATCCCCGGTGCTTCATAAATACCACGAGATTTCGCTTCGATAATACGGTTTTCGATTTGGTCAGACATACCTAAACCATGACGGCCACCAATACGGTTTGCTTCAAGAATAAGCTCAACCGGATTGTCAAAAGTTTGACCGTTTAATGCAACAGGTACACCTTCTTCAAAACGTACAGTCACTTCTTCTGGAGTAATTTCAACTTCATCTTTCCAGAAAGCAACGCCCATAATTGGGTCAACGATTTTGATACCAGCATTTAGGTATTCAAGATCTTTTGCTTCGTGAGTCGCACCCAACATATTTGAGTCAGTTGAGTACGCTTTTTCTTTTGACATTTTGTAGTCAAAACCGTTGTCGATCAGGAACTGTGACATTTCTGCACGGCCACCGAGCTCATCGATGAAGTTTTGATCTAACCAAGGCTTATAAATTTTAAGATTCGGGTTAGTCAACAAACCATAACGATAGAAACGTTCAATATCGTTACCTTTATAAGTTGAACCGTCACCCCAGATGTTTACGTCATCTTCTTTCATTGCAGTAACGAGCATTGTGCCTGTTACTGCACGACCGAGTGGAGTCGTATTGAAATAAGGAACACCACCTGTACTGATATGGAATGCACCACACTGAATCGCAGCAATACCTTCAAGCGCAAGTTGTAAGCGGCAGTCAATTAAGCGAGCTTTTACAGCGCCGTATTGTTCTGCTTTCTTTGGAATTGCATCGTAGTCATCTTCATCAGGCTGACCTAAGTTTGCAGTATATGCATAAGGTTCTGCGCCTTTTTGTTTCATCCACAATAAGGCAGCTGAAGTGTCTAGGCCTCCGGAGAAGGCAATCCCAACTTTTTTGCCTACTGGTACATGCTGCAAGATAGTTGCATTATCAGTCATTGCTAATCCTAACATTTATGAAAAAGACCCCATATAGGCGGTCTTGAGAATTCTGAATGGCGGCTATTGTAGCACTATTCATGGTGCTTTTTTTCGCAAAAAAAGCATTAATTCACTTGTTCTGATTTGAAGTTTTAATTTGATAAAAAATATAAGGCTATTTATAGAATAAGAAGAAGTGAATGAAGTATTGTTCTTAAATAAATGGATTGACCATAAGCTCCGATAAATTTCTTTGTGTGGTCATCCAAAATTATCAAAAAAGTATTAAAGTACTATGCAACAAGTTGCAAAAAATTATTGGGACGCAGCATGACAAGTTACGCCAATTTATTAAAACCATTACATTTAGGCTTTACCACCATTAAAAACCGTGTGGTGATGGGATCCATGCATACGGGGCTTGAAGATCGTTTTTACAATTATCCAAAACTAGCAGCTTATTTTGAAGAGCGTGCAAAAGGTGGGGTTGGCCTGATTGTGACTGGGGGGATTTCTCCAAACCGTCAAGGTTGGCTACTACCCATGGGTGGAACCATGAATGGTTTAACCGATATTCCACAGCACCGTCTGGTTACACATGCTGTGCATAAGCATGGTTCAAAAATTTTAATGCAAATTTTGCATGCTGGCCGTTATGGTTATCAACCTTTTGCAGTGTCTTCTAGTCCGATCAAATCGCCAATTTCACCATTTAAACCGCGTCAGCTTTCTGAAAAAAATATTTTAAGTACGATTGATGACTATGCACATTGTGCTGACATTGCCAAAAAAGCGGGCTATGACGGCGTTGAAATTATGGGCTCGGAAGGTTATTTAATTAACCAGTTTTTAAGCAGCCATGTGAACCAGCGTACTGACTGTTGGGGCGGTGAAATTGAAAACCGTATGCGCTTTCCGGTCGAAGTCGTAAAGGCGATTCGTGCCAAAGTCGGTGAGAAATTTATTATCTGTTTCCGCTTGTCTTTACTTGATTTAGTCCATGACGGTAACACCATGCAAGAGGTGGTGACTGTAGCCAAAGCTTTAGAAAAAGCAGGTGTGACTTTATTAAATACCGGTATTGGCTGGCATGAAGCTCGTGTGCCGACCATTGTAACATCTGTGCCTCGTGCAGCTTTTGTTGACTACACTGCTCATGTAAAACAACATATTTCTATTCCGATTATTGCTTCAAACCGTATTAACATGCCTGAAACTGCCGAAGAAATTTTGGCAACTGGCAAAGCAGATATGGTTCAAATGGCGCGTCCTTTATTGGCCGATGCATTTTGGGTAAATAAAACTGCGACTAACCGTGTTGATGAAATTAATACCTGTATTGCATGTAACCAAGCCTGTTTAGACCATGCTTTTAAAAATAAGCGTGTATCTTGTTTGGTTAACCCACGTGCAGGCCATGAAACTGAACTGGTCTATTTAAAGACTAAACAGCCTAAGCGAATTGCAGTTGTGGGCGGCGGAGTAGCAGGTATGTCGGCGGCAACTGTTGCGGCAAGCCGTGGCCATGCAGTGACGCTGTTTGAGGCAACTTCTGATGTAGGTGGTCAATTTAACTTTGCCAAAGTTGTACCAGGCAAAGAAGAATTTCACGAGACGATCCGCTACTTTAAAGTTCAACTGGAAAAAACTGGAGTGGACGTACGTTTAAATACTCGCGTAAATCGTGAGCAGCTTGAACGCGAAGGTTTTGATGAAGTAATCGTTGCAACAGGTGTAATCCCTCGTGCATTAAAAATTGAAGGAAGTGACGCACCACAAGTCCTTTCCTATGCTCAAGTTCTAAAAGGAGCAGAAGTTGGACAAAAAGTTGCAGTGATTGGTGCGGGTGGTATTGGTTTTGACGTGTCAGAATTTTTACTTAAACCGCCACATCAACCACAGCCTCAACCTTTGGCAGATTGGCAACGTGAATGGGGTGTAGACCCAGATCCGAACTATGTTTCTGAAGGTGGTATGCAGCCGCCAGAAGTTGAACCAGCAATCCGTGAAATTTATTTATTACAACGTAAAACCACACCACTCGGTATTGGCCTTGGCAAGACTTCGGGTTGGGTACACCGTGCACAGCTTAAAAAGCATGGCGTACGTATGCTGCGTGGTGTGCAATATAAAGCAGTTACTGATGAAGGGCTTTGGATTGAGCATAATGGACAAGATCAACTTTTACGTGTAGATACGGTTGTGGTGTGTGCAGGTCAAGAGTCGGTAAAAGACTTGATGCCAAAAGAAGGTGAGTCGACTATAGCAAACTATCATATTATTGGTGGTGCAAAGCTCGCAGCAGAGCTAGATGCGAAGCGTGCGATCAAAGAAGGAGCAGAATTGGCTGCGCAACTGTAAAATTGATGAAACAATATGCACTTAAACACAAAGCGATGATATTTTTCTTGAATAAAATGAATAAGCTTTGTATTCTTACGCACATGGAAGCGTGGCAGAGCGGTTTAATGCACCGGTCTTGAAAACCGACGAGGGTGTGAGTCCTCCGTGAGTTCGAATCTCACCGCTTCCGCCAAATTCGAAAAGCCCCTGTTAAAAGCAGGGGCTTTTTTTGTATGTGTATTTCATACTTAATTTTAATTAGTATCATCAATATGTTGGTTGAAGCTAAATAGCATGATCAATAGATACTATATTATTATTTACGTGCCATGATGTGCAGTACCCAAAGCGGAAAATAAACTTTCCAGCCTGCATGTCGGCTGTGACTATAAGAATGGCTATAAGCAAGAAATCGATAACCATCTGCTGTGTATGAGATTTTAATTACAGGCTCTTATCCTTTAAATCCGAGCATTTAACCAATAACAATTAAAGCGCAGATTCTAGAGCTGTTAGAGCCTGTTTTTTTATTTAACGGTTGTGAGCAACATAATGTTGAGGAAAGATTTAGCTTTTGAGCGAAAGTGTGTAGATGGGTTCCCATCAACTAGAGAGGTCGCCATGATACCTTCGAGAGAAGCAAATATGATTTCAGCCATGTCTCGCTCTGTTTCAATAGTTTGAGGTGATTCTTTTTTTGCTTGGCATAAAGTATCTTCTAACCAATCGATATTCTGTTTGGCGAACAACCTCAATTCACTTACACATGGCTCTTGCTGGAAAGAGGCTTCTCTCACCATTACCATATATAAGCATAGACGTTTTTCGTCGTTCAGCATCTCGGCGAAAAGTTCAGAATACGCATGCAGTTTTTGGGTTAAGCCAGCCAGTTTTTCAATTTCCTGTAATCGGTAGAATTGCTCTTCTCTATAGTGTTGAAGTGCAGATCGTGCCAGATCATCTTTAGACTCAAAATGGTAGTAGAGACTAGGCGCCTTTATTTGTAAGCAGTCAGCGATTTGTCGCATGCCTAGTCCGCTGAATCCATGCTGTTGAAACAGATGAATTGCGGCTCCTAGTATTTTTTCTCGCGTCAAAGGTGTATGGTTTTTTGTAGAGGATGTCATAATATTATTCCGTCAGTTCAATACCGCCATGATGAGTAATGAACAAGAGAGTGTTCTCTACGGCAAATGCCTTATGTTCGTCAGTACCTTGAACTTGTAACACATCTCCAGCCTGCATTTCGACATCATTGAAGCGAATCACGCCTTCTAAAACAATGATCTGTTCCCATCCAATATGAGTGTGTTTAGGAAAACTTATTCCAGCCTGAAATTTTGCTAAATAGCTTTCAATACCATCTTCACTAATCCAAGTTCGACAGGTTTGAACTCCTGGGATATTACTATCAGTCCAGGTACGATCTTTTTGACTAACTAAAATCATTTATAACTTCTTAGATAATTGAATTTTAAACAATCTAACTAACGTTTGTTAGAAAGTCAATGTAAAGTAAATTTTAGTGTGGAATAGTAGATATTTATGAGTGTTTTTGTGGAGTGATCTCAGAGATATTTGAACAAATTGCTAGATTCTATGACTTAAGCTCGTAAAGTTTTTCTTAAATAATAGATCGAAGACTTTCAGGGCTTTACACTTACAAAATTAGGGGAGAGCGTTCTCTAGTTAATCTTAAAAAAGTATTGAGATATAGTATTTTAAAATGTTGATATAAATGGCATTCGAGTTCTACTTAAGTGTAGTAGGGTATTTTTTTAAGATTGTTTTGGTTCGGGGAAAGTTATATTTAGATCTACCTAAAATAATAAGAGAATAATTTTTCATCATTGAGTTTTAATTGGTATTAATTAGTTTATATTTATAATATGCTTTTTAGTAAATTTTATCTAAAAAATTATTTGAATATATATTGTATTTTCTCATCAAATCATTACAGTAGATATTGTTAAGCTCTAATTTTTACTATTTCAGGCTCAGTGGTTTTCACTAGACCCATTTCAAATTTTTGGAATGGGTTTTTTATTATAAAAATTTTAAAAATGTCTTTTGAAAATTTATTTTGTCTCAGCCTAACTAACTGGTCAGATTAAAATCAATTCGTAAAGTATTTAGTAAGGATGAGGTGATCAGCGTTACCTATAAAGATGTGCAACATCGAGTTGATGATTGGTTATATTTGAACATGAAATTAATAAAACCAGTAGATTTACTGGTTTTACTTTAGGTAAATATTATTTAACACTTGCCGTAACCATTACTTCTACTAATACTTGCGGACGTGCCAAATCTGCTTGAATAGCCGCGCGTGCTGGTGCTGACCCATCTGGTAACCATGCTTCCCAACATTCATTGAACACTGCAAAATCTTTGGCAATATTTTTAATCCAAATTTGTGCAGTTAAAATACGGCTTTTATCACTACCGGCTTGTTCCAGTAAAGCATCAATTTTTGCTAGAACTTCTAAAGTTTGTTGCTTAGCGTCAGCATCTAAAGTTGTTGGAACTTGGCCAGAAACATATACTAGACCGTTATGAAGCACGCAACCTGATAATCGTGGATTTGTATCAATACGTTGAATATCATGACTCATTTTATTTCTCCAGAGATAAACCATCTAATGTAATTGGTGAAGTTGCTTGGTTAATTAATTGACTAATGACCATGGCACAACCAGCAGCCAATGTGAAACCTAAACTACCTTGGCCAATATTTGCCCATAAATTCAAATATTTCGTACGACCCAAAATGGGTAAGCCGGTAGGAGTGGATGGACGTAAACCACTCCATTCTTGTGCTGTATTTACACCCAATAAATCGGGAAATGTTTTTCGTACCGTATCTTTCAATGCATTTATTCGCTCTTTTCGAATGTAGATATCTTGATAGCCAATATCGACCATTGCGGCAATGCGAAGTTGATTTCCCAATTTTGCATATACAATTTTATTTGCATAATCGGTTACACTCATATTGGGTACAACATTGGCTTTTTCTGGGAATGGTAAAGTTAAGCTATATCCTTTTAATGGATAAACTGGGACTGAAATACCCACCATATTAAAAATTGCAGTACTGCTATTGCCCGCAGCAACGACAAATTCATCTGCTTCTATACGTCCTTGATTTGTTTCAATCGCAGTAACTCTATTATTTTCTGCAAAAAAATCTGTCACTTCATATGCATATAAACATTTGAAGTTACTACTCTTTTCTAGTGCTTTATACAATGCTAAACAAAATTTGTAGCAATCTGCTGTTTCATCATCAGGTGTATAAATTGAACCCACTAATGTAGATTCAATACCTTTTAATGCAGGTTCAAGTTGAACTGTTTCTTTAGATGACAGCACTTTTTGTACAGTTGGATCAATCCCTGTTGCTGCTTTTTTAAAAGCTTTTTCATCACGATGAATGATCATTTTTCCTGATTTTACCCAGTCAAAATCATCAATTTCATCACGCCATTTAGACATAATACTTTGACTATATAGGGATAACCGTAAAATATGATTGCCGTTCACAATATTGTCTTTACGATTACATGCCATGAGGAATTGGAATAACCAAGACCATTGAAGAGGTGAAAAATTCAATTTAAAGTTTAAAGGCGAATGGGCTTTTCCTAACCATTGCAGCGCCTGAAATGGAACGCCTGCATCCGCTAAAGGTGCAACATAGCGATAACTGAGTTGACCACCATTTGCAAAACTTGTCTGGCAACCAATCTTGTCATTCGCTTCCACTATTGTAACTTTATGACCTGCTTGAATAAGTGCATAGGCTGTACTTAAACCAATGACTCCACCACCAATGACAACGACATGTTTTTTCATTCTTCCATGCTATATTTGCAACACACACTTGTATTAAAGAAGAAGAAAAAGGGTTAAACAAATGAGTTTTTACATAGTACTCATAACTTTTGGTTAATCGATGGCGTCATCGAAGCAATTTCTCTTTTTATTAATTCAATAAAATCTTCAGTCGCTTTGTTCGTACTTACATTAGCATTTTTTAAAATATAAATTGTGGTAGATAAACTTGGTTTTATTTCATGAATCATATGATTTGGTAAGGAGTGTGCAGCAGTATAAATATCGGTAATGCTACATCCTAAACCTTCGCGTACCAGTTCACTCGCCATATAGTAAGTTTGTACATTCACAATACTTTTATTAAATGTTCTGTACTTTTTTACGACTTGCATGAGGGAATCTGCGTAGGGTTGAATCCACCTGTTTTCATCAATTGAATGAATATCTTGATTTGAACTAATAGGCTGAGAATCAATATAAACCAGAGGAATTTCCAGAACAGGTGTAGCAATAATGCCATGTTGAGTATGGGGCTGGAATGTCACCGCAATATCAATTTCACGTCTTAATAATTTTTGCTCTAGTGCTTGAGTATGATCTGTACCAATATTGACAAAAACATCAGGGTATTTTTTTAGAAATTTTGCAGTTAATTTGGGAATGAGGCTTAAACCTAAACTGGGTAAACATCCGAGTGTGATTTGACCTTGAGTATTTCTTGCTAAATTATCCGTCAACTTATTTAGTTCATTTATTTTTTCATAAATTGGCTTAATTTCATCATACAAAGTATAGGCTTCTTTGGTTGGCTGTAATTTTCCTTTGACCCGTTTAAATAGAGCAAAACCAAGCCGTTGCTCTGCATGTTTTAGTAATTTACTGGCTGCTGGCTGTGAAATGCATAATGATGACGCTGCTTCTGTGAGTGAACCAAAAAGCATGACTAAATAGAATATTTCTAGGTGTCGAAGATTCATAAATGAGCACATAACTATTAGTTATAGGTAATCTATTAGAATTCATTATTTAAAGTCAATGAACCCTTGTAAATTGGTGTGAAATTCAATGCCCAATGATCAAGGAGTGATACATATGTCAGTTGAGCAATCTTCTATAACAATACCAAATATAAGGACACCTAAAAATATTGCCCTTATCACCATTATTATTCTTAGCTTTGCTTTAGCATTTTATGCAAAAGGCCTACCAGTAGAGGAGGTCGGTTTAATTGGGTTATTGCCCATTTTTGCCTTGGCGCTCTTAACTGTTATTGGTCTCGATATTGTTCTGGCAGTTATTATTGCTATTGTCATTAGTGTGATCATGACATCCACCAGTGTATTTGAATTGGGTGGAATTCTTGCAAAGTCTACGGGCTCATTTATTGCGACTGTCGGTCTTATTATTATGTTGGGAGCTGGGGTTGGTGAAGTTGCCAACCGAACAGGTGCAGCGAAAGAATTGGTCAAATTTATTGTCAATAAAGTTGGGCTTTCAAGTATTCCTCGCGTCAAACTTGGCATCATGATTTCATCAGTTGTTATTTGTGGTTCATTGGGTACTATGGCAGGTGGTAATGCCATTATTGTTGCTGTCATTATTCCCATTGCTGCAGCAGTTGGTTTAACACCGCCTACAGTTGCATTACTTTTGATGACAGCAGGTTCGGTCGGTCTCTTTATAGGACCTTTTACACCAAGTACAGTGACTATTTTAGAGTTGGGAGGCTTGACCTACCCGCAATATTTGAGCACTTGTGCCATACCTATGAGTGTTGTCACACTTCTGACGGGTTGGTTTATGTCTGGCTATATTCAAAAGTGGACTTTTGGAAAATATACCTATAATGAAAATTTCTTAGAGCCTTCTGACAAAATAGAAAGTGCCTCTGAAGTGAAAAGAAGTAAACGTGCAGCGATTGTATTTATTGGCACAATTATCGTGATGGCAATTCTTGGAATTATTTTTAAAGCAGGCTTTAGTTTTGCAATTATTGTGATGCTTACTGTTGCCACATTAACTGGGTTAGTGGCGGGGTTTAGTCCTAAACAAATTTTGGAAGCACTCTATGAGGGATGCGGTAAATTAGTATGGATGTTTATTCTTTACTGGTTATACAATCCAATTTTAGTTCTTGTTGAAAAACTTAATGCTTATCAAACACTGTTAGATAATGCGACACCGTATTTGGTCGACTTAAGTCCTGCGATGCTGTGTTTTGGTATTTTTTTATTTAATATTGTGGGGCATATTCCAGGAGCAGCTGTTGCACAAATGACTTTTACCAATAAAATTTTTGGACCAATTTTACTGGCAAATGGTGTTCCACCTGTTGCGGTTACAGCAGTTTTATTATCAAGCTCCCAAGTAGACTGGTTTGGTCCTTTCCCATCTTCTGATATGTTTGGTCAAATGGGTTTAGCACGTTCAAGTCAACTGAAATATATGCTATATGGTGGTTGGGCCATAGTGATCGCAAATATTCTACTCTTTGCAGTATTGTTTCAGATTTTGAATTAGCCCCTACAAATTAAAGCTATTTCTTATTTAAATGAATTTTAAAAGTCTTTTAAACTAGAAAGTTTAAGGGGCTTTATTTTTTCGACGATAACAAATGCACCTAACATTGTAGGAGTTGAAAATTCATTCTATTCGTTTTTAACAAGACGAGAACCTTTTGCAGTCCAATCTAATCAATTTTTAAATATTATAATTTCTGATATTTTTTAAGAGGTAATGATCTTTATCTTTCTCAATTATGAAATTAAAGTTAGCTTTTCGCATGGAAATTTTTTTTAAGGATTGGACTATCTCATAGGGAATAGGGGAGTACTTTGTAATACCATTCATTTCATAAAACCCTTTCGACTTTCCATTATCTGTTTTTATACCATCTAACTCTCCATAAACTATTGTGATTTCTCTTTTATATTCCATTAAAAAAAGCCAAATTGATGATGAATAAAAGCTATAGGGTTTGGAAATTTCATTCTTAAACTCATTTCCATATATTTTTTTGATTGCTTGATCTGAATATATTGCTGGGCATAACAGAATCAATTGATCAATTTGAAATTTTTTAGCTAAATTAATTGCAATATAACCACCTAAGCTATATCCAATAACGATATCCACTTTTTTTAGAAGACTATAAAAAACCATACTTTCATGGATGTTTTGATATACGGATGATTTCGTTTCACTCGTGTTATTTAAGCCACTTAAATTGAATGAAAGCGTTCCAATATTTTTACTTCTAAGCAGATTTTCTAAAGGACTTAAAGAGCTCAAATCAGAGTTGCCGCCATGTATCAGTAAAGCTATTTTCTGTGGAAAACCATCACAATAATTAAATTTAGCTTCTAATTCATAAGTACCAAAATCATGGAGAAAGAAGAAAGAATTTTCATTTTCAGTAGGGGCATTATTTTTTAGCTTATGTGTTGGAAAAATCGTTAGATTAGAAATCGTATTAGAAAAATATCTATCTACAATCGATATCACATCTTGCTTTTCCATAATTCATAATTCCTATTGATGGTGTTAATAATATTCGTTTGTATAAAGTACAATTGAAATAATGATTACTTCATAATTTTATTTTTAAAAGTATAGCTCATATGATTTTAATAAATAAAAAATCTGCTTAAAAATTAGAAATTGAACTAGAGGCCTAGGCCTATCTAAAAGATATATTCTGTAGGGATTTGCCAATGCTACCAATAAAATCTAAATGTTATATTTATTTTAGACTCTAGATCATTGGTTTTCTGAATTTTCCTTTATTTATTATAATCTTGAGCTGTGAAGATATATGAATTTTTATTAAAAATCTGCTTTATGTCTTTTATAGACTTATTTAATACTTAATGCTGTGAAGTTTTACCTACATGATCTAAAAGAGTTTTTAGAAGTAATATCATATTCAAAATAGTTATTTGCTTTAAATGTATGTAATAACTATTTAGTTGCCAAAATATGTAAGTAATAGGATAAAAATGTTAGAAACTGATGTTTTAATTGTTGGGAGTGGTCCAGCTGGTTCTTCTGCTGCACTTATGTTAAGTAGTTATGGAATTAGAAATATCATAATAACTAAATATAGATGGCTAGCAAACAGTCCTCGTGCTCATTATATCAGTCAAAGAACTATGGAAATTGTTCAAGATTTAGGGATCTCAGATGAAGTAATCTCAAAAGCAGCACCGAAGGAAGTTATGGGAGATGTTGTTTATTGCACATCTTTAACGGGTGATGAAATTGGACGCTTTCCTTATGGAATGAATCATCCAGAAAGAATGTCAGAGTATGCTAAAGCAAGTCCCTGTGAACAGTGCGATCTTCCTCAACACCTATTTGAACCTATTTTACTTTCAAATGCAGCATCACGAGGGAGTCATCCAAGATTTGATACGGAATACTTATCTCATGTACAAGATGAAAACGGCGTAACCGTCACTGTTTTAGATAGATTAACTAAACAAACATACTTAATCCGATGTAAGTATTTAATCGGAGCTGATGGTGCAAGTAGCCAAGTCGTAAAAGATTTAGATTTACCTATGGCAGGTAAAATGGGGAAAAGTGGTAGTATCAGTATTATTTTTAAAGCCGATTTAACAAAATACGTTTCACATCGACCGGGATACCTTTGGTGGATTATACAACCTGGAGCAAACATTGGTGGGATTGGCTTAGGATTGTTGCGTATGGTCAGACCTTGGAATGAATGGCAGATTGTCTGGGGATATGACATTGAAAAAGAAGAACCATCTCTTACCGATGATGAGGCGATTGCAATTTGCAAGCAGCTTATTGGTGATAACGACATTGAAATAAACATAAGTAGTAAGTCGTTATGGACAGTAAATGAAATGTATGCAGAGCAATACTCAAAAGGTCGAGTTTTCTGTATTGGCGATGCTGTCCATCGTCATCCACCTTCTAATGGATTAGGTTCAAACTCATCTATACAAGACGCTTATAACTTATGCTGGAAATTAGCATTTGTATTAAATGGCAAAGCGGGTAGTGGTTTATTAGACAGTTTTAATGAAGAAAGAGCACCTGTTGGTGAGCGAATTGTTGAACGAGCAAATCAAAGTGTTAGAGAGTTCTCTACAATCTTTTCTGCTTTAGAGTTAGATGGAAAGTACAGTACAGAGACGATGCAAGGAAGTATAAATGCCTTAAGCGAAGGTAATGAAAAAGGTGCTGTTAAACGCCGTGATTTAAGATCTGCAATTGAATATAAAGCTTATGAATTTGCTGCTTTAGGAGTCGAAACTAACGTACGGTATTATTCATCTGCAATTATTGGATCAGAGTCTGTTATTGAAAATAAAATAGATTCTAGTAGAGATGAAGATCTTCATTATTATCCTTCATTTACCTCTGGCCATAAACTCCCTCATGTATGGCTAGTCAAAAATCATAAAAAAATATCAACCTTAGACTTAATCGGAAATGGAAAGTTTACGCTGTTCTGTTGGTTACAAGGTGACAAATGGAAGTGGGTTGTAGACAAACTTAATAACCAGCTCAACTTGGATATTAACGTTATACAGGTAGGTCCAAAAAGAGACGTTGAAGACTCTTATGGAGAACTTTCTCGCTCTTGGGGTAATGATGAAAATGCTTGCATAATGATCAGGCCAGACGGCTATATTGCTTGGCAAAGCAACAAAATTGAATCGGCGGACAATGAATTACACAAAGCCATGTCATCAATACTTAGTTTGAATTAGGATTTCACCGCTTCCGCCAAATTCGAAAAGCCCCTGTTAAAAGCAGGGGCTTTTTTTTATATCTATTATTTTACCCCTCATTCTACCCCACATAAAAATTTGGATTGAGTTAGACAGATTTTGATTTCAGTTTAATTTTATATTGTGTAGTTAATGCACCATCATAATGGTCAATATCTTGTAATTGTTTGATGAATTCTTTCGAGTCAACTATTGCTGCTATATGTATAATTATAGGCGGAATAGCTCCTTATAATACTAATCCCTTTGCATCACTAACTTGCAAAGTAAAATCGCCTGATATGTACCAAATTTAAATTAAGAGATATGGATAATTCATGAATTTAATAAATCACAGTAGTAAGTTCTTTTTTGCAATTTTTCTTATGATGAATCTTTCAAATACATATGCCGCACAAATACAGGCTGTAGGTGTTGAAGTACAGGAGAGTGCTGGAGACGCAATGGAAGCTGCTGGAGCAGAAGCTGTAGAGGTTGGTGGGCAAGAGGCTATATGTCGTGCTGATGAGGCGTGTGATGTTGCATCTGCTGTTTCTGAGGATGAAATGTACGGTGGTATTCAACAGGAATATGTCGTAAAAGGCTGCAAGGTAACAATCTACAATGATGGGCCTGTGAAAATGGTCAATATAAAGACGGATCAACCATGTGATGCTCCACTTCCTAAAGACCATAAATTTTCTAGATAGACTCTGTGAGCCTATAAATTATTTTGTGCGCCTTTCTGTTTTTTCTCAAAATCATGAACCATTCGAATACGCTCTTCGGTTGCAGGATGAGAGGATAAAGTATCAAGAACAGCTGTAGATAGTTTATTAGCTGAAGATTCTTCTTGAGAAGTTGCTGGGTTGGCCTGATTCTTTTTATCGATACCTTCTTCTGTTGTATCGCTTAAACGTTGTAAGAAATTTGCAAAGTGCGAGACTTCGATATGCTTCCTATCCATCAACTGTAAAGCATATAGATCGGCTTCGGATTCAAATTTACGTGAGTAATTTGCACCAATCATAGCAGCAGGTAAGGACGTAAATAAGTCTGAATTATCTCCTGTCATTGCAATATATAATATACTTAGGCCTAAACTCGTTAACCCTTGTTGCAAACTATGGCGATAAACCAAATGGCCTTGTTCATGGGCTAATACGCCTAAGATTTCCTGATTCGTATGTGCCAATTTGATCAGTTCATCTGTGATAATAATCGTATTATTGGGTAGCGCTACAGCATTAGCCCCTAATTGATCGCCTTTACGGAAGACTAATTTGGCTGGTTTGTTTTCAGCAACAGTATTCAAATATTGTTTAGTAATTTGATCTTTTTGAGTTTGTGCTAATTGGCTGGGTGCAGTCCAATTATTTAATACATAATTCTCGGCTTCATCACCTAGTTTCTTTAAAGTATTCTCAGGTAATTGAAAAGCAAGATAATGGGACGTTGCTGGAACACCCCATTTGACTAGACTGATCGCAAAAGTAATCACAAAAATTACACTAAAAAGAATAAGACCTGGAGAGCGTTCAAATTTCCAGATCGAATGTTGAACCTTTTTAGTTGTGTAATTAAACCATTCAGGTAATGCACTATGAAATTCAATTCGTGCATCATCAGATAATTCAATTACTGGGTGTAACTGTCCCAGCGCACCAATCAATTTCATATCAGAATATTGATAATGACGCTGAAGTTCTAATTGCTCACCATACCGAATTAGAACTTCAGATTCAGATTGAGCTGAAATCTGAGCAGGGTATGGTTTAGACACTAGGCCATCATAGAAAGTGATATCTACTGCGTGGGACATAAATTATTAAACTCAAATTATTATAAAGAGATGTCGATATCAAAAATATCACTGATTTCTTCAGCTAAAGCACTTTGCTCTTGTTGTGCTAGATTCATCATTTGATCTGGATCATCTAATAAAATTAAACTCATCGATTCAATTTTGTATTTGTGAATACGAACTGCAGCCCAAGCAGACATTAAACCTATGGTTAAGATTTTTACAATCCAGTTCGATGCTACAATCCATGCAAAACGCCATTGGTTACAGTCTGTTTTAAATTGACTGTTCCCAATTGTAGTATTGTTCCATGTGGTAATAAAAAGACGAGCAGCAATTAATGGATAAATAAATAATCCAATAAATGCATATACCGTAAATATTCCGAAGACTACAGCGTTCGGTGAGAACCCTGAAACTGTTCCTGCCATAGCAAAGTAAATGATTGAAAAAATAGCAACTATACCAATTGCAATAAAAACTGGTATATAAACTGCAGCCATATACGCAGACCACTTCGCGTTTAATTTAAAATTTAATTGTCCTGCATATAAGTTGTTAAGATAATATTTTTTATATAGCCAAATAGCGACAGGTGTAAAGATTCCTAAAGTGAAAATATATACCAATATACTTAAAAGAAAGACTTTATAAGATTCTTTTATCGTTCCACCAAAATAAAAACGTGCGTTGCCGAACTTACTATTTCTTGCCGTAAAACGTAAAGTAGCGCGAATTAGCCAAGGTACTGCTGCATATAGCGCAACTAGTCCAACCACAGTCGCAATCATTGAATACTGTGATGAAATTGCAAATACGACGTAAATTCCTAATGCAATTAAACGTCCAATCAAAATCTTGGTTGGAATCCCTGTAAAATCAAAGCGGCGTTCAAAAAATTCTGTATTGCCATAGAAATAGCGTAGGCGACGAACTTTGGCCCAAGGTGCATATAAGCTTAAAGTAATAATAGTCAAAAGAATATTAACGATCCAGATTCCAAAATATTCTGAGGCATTCCCATGAAACTTAAAATGATGAATTCCTGAGTGTGAAATTGGTGGAGTAGTAATATTTTGCTCCTCATTTACATCTTGAGGAAGAGAGGTTAAAGCTTGGTCTTGCATTTTATTCTCTTTATTGAAAATATATGATCTTGATTGAATGTAATAGATAATTAGAAAACTATTGAGAATATTATATGTTTTTTATAAATTGAAATAAATAGAATGAAAAGCAAGCAACTATTTTACCATTATATTCTTATTGAGTTGTTTCGAGCAGAAAGCTTATCGCGAGAAGTATAAATAATAGGTTCAAAGGCATCGGTGACTTATTGTGATTGTAAATTTAGTAGTAATTCTAAGAAAAACTTTCTACATCATTAATTTCATCATTTACCATTTTTTATATTCTAATCTTACCTGTTAAAACTAATATATCTATATAAAATTCAATCCCGTTATAAACCCCAATTTAACAATAACTCATTCATTATTTATCCTTACTTTTTAATGATCTAATTTAAAACAAATGTCATTTTGTGTGCTTGACTGTAAGAGAGTTGAATACTATTCTTCGCATGCTGGCCACATTGCCAGTCGGTTGTCGCAGACCGTCTCATAGAAGCATTAAAGGTTTTATACCTTTAGTGTCTAGCCCCTCGTGCCCCCTCTACGGTGGAACGGGAGGGGGACACCCACGGGTGTGCTGGATCTATGACCAGTCTGCGAACCCCCTTTCGTTCTGCCACCATAATTTTAATGATTTGGCAGAACTCCCAATAAAAAAGGAGTTGGCTTTGCACATCCATTATTTCTTGGCTCTCAATGCCAAAAGCTATAACGACACAACTTAAAAATTTAAAGCAGCTTGAACGCTATAAGGTTTTCAGGCTTTAAGTCATTTTTACTTAAAACTTAGCAAAACAAAACTTGAGATGTGCCAAGCACCGTCTTACGGCTTCGCTGTGACTTTTTTTCTCCCAGAAAGGGCACAGGCTTTTTATCTCATTTAGAAACAACAAGAATTTATAACGGTAAAACTATGCCAACTTTAGAAATATCTTCCAAAAAATTACAGGTTGTTCAAACTGCCATCCAACTCTTTACGACGCATGGATTTCATAATGCAGGCGTAGACCTGATTATCAAAAAATCCAAAATTCAAAAAGCGACGTTTTATAACTACTTTCACTCGAAAGAACGACTTGTTGAAATGTGCCTAATCTTTCAAAAAAGCCGACTCAAAGAAGAAGTTCTAGCAATTGTCTATTCACATCGCTATCCAAACGCAGCCGATAAACTCAAAGAAATTGTCCGTTTACATGTAGATTTAAACAGTTTTTACTTTTTGCTATTTAAGGCCATTTTTGAATTAAAACTGCTTTATCCTCGAGCTTACCGCATGGCGATTGAATATCGAAAATGGTTACTTAAAGAACTTTTTGATTTGATATTTAGTCTAGAAAGTCGTGGCTTAAAAGCTGATGCAAACATGATTTTATTTATGATTGATGGCGCAATCATCCAACTTTTAGATCCTAATAAAGCGGAGGAAAGGGAGAAGTTGTTGGATTACTTTTTAAATGCTTTGGAACGAAGTTTGGTAACTGTATGAATAGGAGTATAAAAATTATATTAGTTATATTAATAATATATTCTATATTAATAATTATATTATTTAACTTTTATTAATTTGTGCTTAAGCTCTTGTAATTGTAGTGATTTATTTTTACTTTTTTATGGAATGGCATTTTATAAGATATTGATTTTTAATTTTATTACATACATTCTAGGAAGTTATTATTTGTAAAAGGGTAGATTTGAAAATAGACAAATCTGTCTATTTTTTATAAAATATAGTAGTTTATAACTCAGATTTATAAAAAAGTGATGTTTAATAATATCTTTCAAATTTTAGAGAATTTTGGTTTTCTCTCAAAACATCGTTCGGTATACCTTCAATTTTCAGATGCATCCCTGAATAGTCAAGTTTTTTTACAACGTATAGATGGGCAACATTATCTTAATCAGGGCATAACTGCAGATTTGATTTGTTTATCAACCAATGCTCACCTTCCACTTAAAAAATTTATAGGTGTACAGGTTGCTGTTGATCAGGTGACAGATCAAGGACAATTATTTCGTACTACAGGTATTATTACTGGAGCATCACAGGGGCAAAGTGATGGTGCTCTAACTTTATATAAGCTCACAATAAGTGATTCAACTTATCTTTGGCATAAACGCAGAAATAGCCGTGTGTTTATGAACAAGAGTGTGAAAGAAATTAGTGAAATTCTTTTTCAGGAATGGCAAGGGAAAAGCCCATTATTTGCTGCTAGCCTTACACTAGATTTGAGTGGATTAAAACAGCAATATGATACTCGTCCTTTCGTTATGCAGTTGAACGAACCTGACTATGACTTTCTAACTCGTTTATGGCGAAGTGAAGGTATTAATTGGCTGATTGATGAAGCGGAACTGATTGTACCGAATAATACAGATCATATTCAGGCACAAAAATTACGTCTCATTGATGATAATAACCAATTTCAAGCGCTGACAAGAAGAACGGTTCGTTACCATCGAAGTCATGCAACTGAACAGTTTGATAGCATGACTAGTCTAATCGCTGGTCGTAGTTTACAGCCGACTTCTGTGTATGTGCAGCGTTGGCAGTCAGATGTATTACAACAAACAGATGGGGCTGGCAATGTACAAAGTAAACATCAACATAGCAGTAATTATGACAATCAGAGTTTAAGTCTTGAAGATGCTTGGCATTTTAGCCCAGCATGGATGCAAGATTTGAAAGGTGAAGATGGTGCAACACCAGCAAGTGGTCAGCAGCTAGAAAAGTTCAATCAAAACTTAAGTGCTTATCATGATGCTCAATCTAAGCAGTTTGTTGCTCAAACTACTGTACGGGATACACAAGTCGGCTATTGGTTTGAACTTAATGAGCATCCGGAAATTGATCTACATAGTGGAGCAGACAAAGAGTTCTTAATTATTGGTAAGAGTTACTACAACCAGAACAATTTACCCAAAGATTTAAATCAGCAAATTCAAGCTTTGGTTCAACAAAGCGATTGGCCGTTGGGTAATACAGAAGAACGTCAGGGTAATGAACTGATTTTACAACGCCGCAATATTAAAATTGTGCCTGAATATCAACCATTACAAAATCGGCCTAAAGCTTCTCCTCAACGTGCGCGTGTAGTTGGTCCAGCGGGTGAAGAGATTTATGTTGATCAATGGGGACGTATTAAAGTTCGTTTCTTGTTTACAAGAAGTGATGACCATAACCACGATGGTGGAGCGGGAAGTAATGACAATGACACTGATTCAGCTTGGATCGATGTTTTAACCCCTTGGGCTGGAAAGGGGTATGGTGTACGTTTCTTGCCACGTGTTGGAGAAATCGTTGCTATTAATTTCTTTGATGGTAATGTCGATCGCCCATTTGTAGTTGGACGCATTCACGAGGCCGAACGTCATCCAACCCGATTTGACCAGAAAGGACAGTTACCCGATACCAAAAAACTAAGTGGGATTCGTTCAGAAGAGGTGGGTGGAAAAGGCTTTAACCAGTTACGACTTGATGATACGACTGGGCAAATTAGTGCACAGTTACAAAGTAGCCATGCTGTTAGTCAGTTAAACCTTGGTAATTTGAGCCATCCGAAAGAAAGTGCGACAAGTGAAGGTCGTGGTGAGGGGTTTGAACTCAGAACGGATCAATGGGGAGCTATTCGAGCTGGTAGTGGTTTACTCATTACTACTCATAAACAGGATCAAGCCCAAGGTGTGCATCTTGATGCAAATAATGCCGAACAACAAATAGAGGGTAGCCTCAACAATGCCAAAGCACTTAGTGAAGTTGCTAAAAATCAGCAAACCGATCCACTAGAAGTGCTTGAAAATCTAAAAACTTTTTTAGAACAAATTGAACAGCAAGATAAAGATAAAGCAGCTGTATTTAAGCAAGCTATTATGGTGTTAAGTGCACCAAATAGCGTGGCTATAGCCAGTAACGAAGATATACATTTAAATGCAGATGGCCAATTAAGCCAAAGTGCTGGAGATAGTATTAATTTAAGCACTCAAAAAAACATAATTGCACACGCACAAAATAAGATCAGTCTTTTTGCAGCCCAACAGGGAGCTAGGCTCTATGCGGGTAAAGGGAAAGTTGAGATACAAGCCCAAGCTGACGGAGCAGACTTAATTGCACGTAAAGGCGTTCAGATTATTTCTACAGAAGATCGAATTGAAATTACTGCCTCTAAAGAAGTTGTAATCGCATCTGGTGGTTCCCAAATTAAGATCAATAGTTCGGGAATTTTCCCCGTCACAGGCGGGAAGTTTGAGGTGAAAGCTGGGCAGCATTTATTTACTTCTGGAGCAAGTGTGAGTGCAAATACTCCACAGTTACCTAAAGCTAAATCAATGCAAGGAGCTTTGGAGTTATTGCGGAGTTATGGTGGAGAAAATTTCTTCAAGCAAAATAGCTATAAAGTTATTGATTCATTAGGTAAGCAAATCACAGGCAAACTCGATGGAAATGGTTTCGCACAAGTAACAGGTATTGCGCCTGGACCGGCTAAAGTAGTTTTTGAGAAAGATAATACAAGTGCATGGCTACAAAGCAGTGATTTTAATCGTGAATACACTTGGGCTGAGCCAATCAAAAGCATTCAAGGTTTAATGAAAAATACCCTAGGAGCAGTGGGGCAAAATGTTATGTCTCAGTTGCAAAATAATCTTTTTTCAGCTGATAAAAATAGTTTCAAAAACTTTGGCAAGAATACTTTAGATAATTTAGTTGGACGAACAGTAGGTCAGATTAAAAATCAGGTAACCAATACCGCCCTCAATACTGTTTCAAAACAACTTAATCTCAATTTATCTGCCGATCAAATGAAAAGTCTTGGTCAAATGGCGGTAAACCCAAGCCAGTCTCTTGAAATGCTTAAAGAGCAGAGTGAAGGTTTTCTCAGTAATCAAATGGCTGCAAAATTATCTAAGTCCATAAATCAAGATTCACCTATTCAGCAGAGTGCTGTAGATACTTTTGTGAAGTCAAAAAAGTAGATTAGATGAATAGAGCGATTCAACATAGAAAAATATTGCTGTAATTGAATGAATTAAAGGTTTTATATTGATGGCTAAAGAGAATACACAACAGAAAGAAATTAAAAAACAACCTGCTGTTGAACTTGCTGTTTTTAACTTAAATAGCGTTACGGATGTAGCGGACTTGCAAATGATTGCAAGTCAGGTTCAGCGTTATTTACAAGTGTGTGGAAACACGACACTAGAACAAATAAAAAGTAAGGCCAATATAACCACGGTTGCTAATATCTTTGCATTAACGGGTAGTGTATTAGACCTAATGCTCTATGCTACAGATAAGAAAACTGGTGATGTTGCTGTACAACGTGGGGCATTACTTGCGGCAAATTTAATAGGCTTATTTTCAGAACCAAGTAATGAAGCTCATGCGCGCATGGCTTTACGTCCGATGTTTGGTTTAATGGCACAGCGCTTATATCGAGAAAATGGAAAAATTACAGAAACGGATATTAAGCGGTTAGGTTTACATCTCAATGCGATGATCGCTGGAGATTTAGAGAACTTTTTAAAAGAGACTCAAGCGAAGTTAAGCACTCTACTTGCTAGTGCTACGGCGTTGGGTGTAACTATATTACAAAGCATGGCGACCCCAGCAACAGGTATAAATGTAGGAATAACTACTGCGGCAGGTGCAAGTGCAGAGAAACGAGATCCAAAACTCAAATTTACAAATTGGGCCATTCCACTCATTGATTTGTTAGGGAAGCCTACCCAGGTAAATTTAACCCCTAAAATACAACCAACTATAACAAGTCTTTTACAACAAGAAGCAACTCAAGCTATTGTGGCTTTAAGTCAAACTTTACAACAGCAAGCGAATGCAAGCCAAAAATATACGTTGGCATGGCTATTACAAGAAACGCTGAAAGCTATACAAGCATTAGAAAATAAAGGTAATGCAAATGTGCCAATCAACCAGACGGGCGAGTATGAACGGCATACGAAAGGAGACACTTTAGAGTTTGTAAGTTTACAGGCAGATGCTTTAAATGCTCCGCCATGTGAAGGTGCTGATTCACAATCTGGAAAAAGTATTAGCTATTCAATTGGTGCTGAACGGGTTCAACATGCAGACTTCTATTTACCGAAAATAGGTTTTTCTTTTATACGGCAATATAACTCACAAATGGATGAGTTTGATCAAAGCATGATTGGTGCACGTTGGATGATGCCATTTTCCAATATGATTCAACAAAATGCTCAAGGCTATCTATTTATTGATAGTAAAGGGCGAAAGCATCAACTACCAGCTTCCATTACATTTGAAACTTATGAAGTACCTTATGAAGGAATAATAGTACAACCTCTTAAAAGTGGAGATCTGGTACTAAACTTTGGGGGAGACTGGTCTTTTCAATTTCATCAGTTTTCAGTTGGACAGCCTTATCAATTGATTCAACAATTCAATGAAAAAACACTAGAAAAGATTGATTTAAGTTACCTTATTTTTGAAAAGGTTGCTTATCTTCAATATGTTGATTTTCAATTAGAGCATGCCAAACACCAATTAAAATTTGCTTTTAATGAGCAAGTTAAAATTATGGCGGTGTTTTTAGATGCTAAAGCCGAACCATTAGCACGTTATGAATACGATACCCAAGGGAACTTAATTAAAGCTATTGATCAGAATGGCCATATAAGAACTTATGAATATAATCACTTTCATCAACTAACACGTTATACAGACCGTACAGGGCGTGGACAAAATATTCGCTATGAATCAATAGACGCTAAAGCTAAAGCGATAGAAGAATGGGCCGATGATGGTAGTTTCCATACCAAATTAAAATGGCATCCACGTTTACGTCAAGTGGCGGTTTATGACGCTTATGATGTTCCAACTTACTATTACTTTGACCTCAATGGATTTACTTACCGCACACGTTTAGCAGATGGACGTGAATCATGGTACAGCCGTGATGGACAAAAGCGGATTACTCGTCAAATTGATTTTGAAGGGCGAGAGACTCAACAAGAATATAATGATCAAGATCAACTTGTTAAAATTGTCCAGCCAAACGGCGGAGTAATTCGTTTTGCATATGATGAACAGGGTAATTTAGTTGAAATTAAAGACCCAGAGGGCAGTATTTGGAAACGCGAATATGATAAAAATGGTAACCTTAGTAAAGAAATCAATCCATTAGGGCATATCACACAGTATAAATATAACAATAATAATCAATTGGTTGAAGTCATTGATGCAAAAGGTGGTGCTAAGAAAATTCGATACAATGAATTGGGGCAGATGATTTCATATACCGATTGCTCAGGTAAGAGTAGTACATGGGAATATGATGAAGATGGTGCACTGACTGCTGAACAAACTGCAAATAATAAAGTTGTACAGTATTTTTACAGTACCAAAGGCCGAGATAAAGGGCAGCTACAAAGCATTATCTATCCTGATGGGTTAAAAGAATACTTTGAACATGATGAAGAAGGACGCTTACTTAAGCACATAGATACTAAAGGTTTAGTAACGGAATATAAGTACAATCAAGTTGGCTTATTAGAGCAACGTATTGATGCCAATCGACATAGCGTAGCTTATCAATGGGACAAACAAGGCCGCATTCAAAAGCTGATTAACCAAAATCAAGCTGAATATTTGTTTGAACACAACCCGTATGGATATTTGATACGTGAGCAGGCCTTTGATGGAGAGGAAAAGCACTATAGTTATAATGAGAACGGAAGATTATTTCAAATCCGTCAGCCAAATATACTGACCCAATTTGACTATTATGCAGATGGACAAATTGCTTCGAAAAGCTTTACCCATTTACATACAGGGCAGAAACAAACAGAACAATTTGACTATAACCTGAATAGCCAACTGAGCCGAGCCAGTAATGAGGTTAGCCAAATTGATTTCTATCGCAATGCACTTGGACAGTTGGTTAGAGAGCATCAACATTATAAAATTCCAGAACTGAAACCGCTCACAGCAGTATTACGTTATGAATATGATGAGCTTGGAAATTTAATTAAAACAATTCGACCTGATGGACAAACATTGAACCATCTTGTTTATGGTTCAGGGCATATTTATGCGATTGGTTTAAATAATCAAGAGGTTATTTCATTTCAGCGTGATGATTTGCATAGAGAAACAACACGATTATTAGCAAATGGACTCATTCAAACCAAACAATACAATGATGTTGGGTTATTGAGTTCACAGCTCATTCAATCTGAGCAAGAAACCCAAGATTATTTACAATATCAAGCACATAGATATTATCAATACGATCAAAACTATTTGCTTAGTCAAGTTGAAGATAGCCGTCTGGGTAAGCTCAACTATCAATATGACCCAATTGGGCGTTTAATCGCAGCTCAAAGTCTACATAAAGCAGAAAGCTTTAGCTTTGACCCAGCTGGTAACTTAATTGACACTGACTCGGTATTAAGTCCAGCACAAATTAAAAATAACCTTATTAAAAGTTATAAAGGTAAACACTACCAATATGACGCTCAAGGTAATGTGACAGAGATTACTCAAGCAGGCAAAAACCTTAAACTGACTTGGGACAATCAAAACAGACTTATTCGAAGCGATAATAGTGGTCTAGTTACAGAATATGGTTACGATGTATTTGGTCGTCGACTCTACAAAAAAACAGCCAGAGAATTAACTTTATTTGGTTGGGATGGAGATTTAATGATATGGGAGTCTTTTAAATCTGCACAGACCAATTATACAAAGCACTATATTTATGAACCTGATAGCTTTGTTCCACTATTACAAGCAGGTTATAAGGATTTTATTCAACTCATAGAAACTCCTGATTATCAGGAATATCAAACAAAACCTTATTCTATTTATAAAGACCCAATATGGAATAGTAATACTCGGAAAAAGCGTACTGATTTAGAGCAGATTACATTCTACCATTGTGATCAGGTAGGAACACCACAAACCATGACTAATACCCGAGGAGAATGTGTTTGGGAAATTCTCCACGACACGTGGGGAACGGCATCGGAAATTACAACGGTAAACCAAGATAATCCATTTGAACAAAATAATTTACGCTTTCAAGGACAATATTACGATCTGGAAACAGAACTGCACTATAACCGTTATCGTTATTATGAGCCTCATAGTGCAAGATATGTGAGTAAAGACCCGATTGGTTTAAGTGGCGGAATTAATACCTCTGCTTATGTAAGTGATCCAACTCAATGGATAGATCCGCGGGGGCTTGCATCGAATTCGATTGGTTCATATGGAAGTGTAAAATCAGCATCAGATACATATGAAAAGTATGCAACAAGTAAAAGTTTAAAAGATGTAGCCGAAAGATATGCGGCTGGGAAAACAGCTAATGCAAGTATTGTGGCAGGTGTGGGGATTGGTGGTTCTGTAGAATATAAAGGAAATGGTGTAACTAGGTCGACTTTAGAAAGAAGTATAGGCTTATATGGAGAAGCAAGTATCACCGAACCAGTCGATGGGTTTGCATTTGGTGAACGTAAAGATGGTAAGTATGTAGAAGCATGCGCTGGTGTTGTTAAATATAAGGCTTGTGGTGGTTCTAATACAGACAAGATCAATCTATATGGTAGATTAGAAAAACCACAAGGTATTTCTAAAGGATTGAAAATTTCTCAGGGCCAACAAACAACAGTTGACCATAAGTTACCGAAACTCCCACGAATCCCAGATGCCCCATCCAAAATGGGTTATCATCCACTTGATTTTCCAAACCAAGGCATGTTTTAAATGAGAGATAATATGAAAATTTTCTTGTCAATATTTATATTTAGTACATTAACTTTGGTAGGATGTGATTCATCTAATATAAAAGTTAAAAGTTCTAATAGTGAGTTAAGTAAATATCAAAAAGACGCAGAAAATGGTGATCCTGTTGCCCAATACAATATGGGGGTAGTATATCAACAAGGTTTAAAAGGTGAGAAAGTAGATTTAGATAAGGCCGTTTATTGGTTTGAAAAAGCAGCTAAGCAAGGTGAAGAAGATGCTAAATATAATTTGGGTGTAATTTACATTAGTGATAATTCAAAATATAAGAATGTTAAAAAAGCAATTGAAATTTTTTCAGAAGGGATGGAAAAAAATGATGCTGAATCTATTAATCAATTAGGAGTTATATATAAAGATGGTATTGATACTGCTGTAGATTATACAAAAGCATTATCTTTATTTAAGCAAGCAGCTAATTTAGGATCGAATAGTGCAGAGTTTAATCTAGGGATAATGTATTTTAAGGGGCAAGGTGTTAAACAAGATTTTATTGAAGCTAGGAAATGGTTTGAAAGAGCATATCAAACAGGTGAAAATATTGATGCAGCTTATACCCTTGCTGGAATGTATTATGAAGGGAGAGGAGGGAGTAAAGATATTGAAAAAGCACTAAATTTATATCAGTTTGCAGCTGATCACGGAGATCAAGAAGCTGCTAAAAATATAGAAATTATAAAAAAAGAATGTGGGTGTTAAGAAAATGAGATGATCTGAGTGAGGATAAATAATATCTAAGCTCAGGATGAACTATAAAATAATATTTTAATTTTAGTATGGATTGGTTTTTATATATTAACTACTTAGTAAGATAAGAATTATACTTTTAGGTTAATTTTATATTTAAATAGATATTAATTTAACTTGAATAATTCTTGAGCTGCATATGAGTTTCCTGCTTCAGCAGACTTTTCAAACCAAGTACGGGCTAAGGATAAGTTCTTATCCACTCCTAGTCCGTCTTTATATATTTTCCCGAGATGATATTGTGCATTGCTTTCGCCTTGATTTGCAGCTGCCAAAAACCATTTTTGTGCTTGAGAATAATCTTGTCTTATACCATCTCCGAGTAAGTGCATAAGCCCTAAATTATATTGGGCATCAATATCTCCTTGGATGGCAGCTTTCAAATACCATTGAGAAGCTTCTAACTTGTTTTGAGTTACTCCTCTACCATATAAAAACATGGTGGCAAGATTTGTTTGAGCATCTGAATCACCTGCATTCGCAGCATCTAAGTAGTATTTAATAGCCTTCTGATAGTCCTGCTTAATACCTAAACCTTTACTGTAGAAATTTCCAAGTTCGTTTAAGGATGGTATATCACCTTGTACTGCGGCTTTCTCATACCAATATTTTGCTTTGATATAATCTGGTTTAATATGCTCATTTCCCATGTATAATAAACCTAAATTATATTGAGCATTAACATAACCCTGATTTGCAGATAAAGTGTACCATTCAATAGCTTTTAGAATATCGGGTTGAATGTCTTTATATCCTTCTGCATACATTACACCTAAATTGTACTGTGCTTCCGGATCTCCCTTTTCAGCTTTTGATCGGATATCATTTACATTAATATTATTTATATTATTCTGATTGGAGTGCTGTTGTTCATTATTGTCATTAGCTTGATTGACAGATTTTGTACAACCTGAACTTAATATACTTAAGAGACAAACAGTTAGAAATTTTTTTTTTGATAACATCTTTTATCTCGGATAGATTAATGGGTGTTAATTTACTATATAAGAATTCTACTTGCTCAATTTGCAACGTAAAATAACATAAACGGAAAAACAACGTATCAAAAAGAAGGATTTTCATAGATCAATTTTAAGAAAAGATATATGCCTGTATCTATAGAAAATTATAATCAATCTAATTACTGATTTTAATAATAAGAATAGTTTTATGATCATGTACATACTACTAAAGATTGAGAATATAATTTCAAAGCTTCACAAAACTAACAGTCAACTGTTGATCATAAATTACCGCCAGCTCCAAGACCTGAGGCTCCTTCCAAAATGGGCTATCATCCACTTGATTTTTCAAACCAAGGCATGTTTTAAATGAGAGATAATATGAAAATTTTCTTATCAATATTTATATTTAGTACATTAACTTTGGTAGGATGTGATTCTTCTAACATAAAAGTCAAAAGCTCCAATAGTGAGTTAAGTAAATATGAAAAAGATGCAGAAAATGGTAACCCAGTTGCTCAATACAATATAGGTGTTATATATCAACAAGGATTAAATGGTAATAAGGTTAACTTAGATAAAGCTGTGTATTGGTTTGAAAAAGCTGCCAAACAGGGTGAAAAGGAAGCCAAAGCTAATTTGGGTATAATTTATTATACAGAGGGGACTAAATATACTAATATCCCTAAGGCTTTAGATACTTTTTCTGAGCTTTCGAAAAAAGATAATAGAGTAGCTCTTAATTTTTTAGGAAAAATGTATAAGGATGGAGTTGGTGTAAAACAGGATAATAATAAGGCTTTTAATCTTTTTAATAGAGCTTCTATTTTGGGTGACTTAAGTGCAAATTTTAATTAAGTAATATGTATTTTAATGGCGAAGGGACCCCTTTAGATTATGAAAAGGCTGCCTATTGGTATAATAAAGCAGTTATAAAAGGAAAAGATGGAGATGCGGCTAAAATACTTGCTGGAATGTACTACGAAGGAAGAGGTGTAGAAAAAAATATTAATAAATCAATTGAATTACTTCAGATTACTGCTGATCAAGGAGATCAAGAGTCGGCCCAAAATATAGAAATTATAAAAAGAGAGTGTGATTGTTAATAAAGAATATATTAAATTGGTCTGAACTAAGATAAATAATATCTAAGATTAGGAAAGAATATAGTTAATAATTTAAAAAATATAGTATTCTAATTGTTGAATTAACTTAATTTTAAATTATTATTGGTTTTAGAGATTCTAATGAAAATTATCGCTATTTTATCAATATTATTAATACTTGCAGGTTGTGGTAAAAAATATACGATTACTCCTGATAGTTTGCCAATAGCTCACGTTAATCAAGAATATAAGCAAACTATAGAAATATCAGGAGGAAAAGTTGTCGATTATTATGCTAAATTACAAACAAATATTCCTAAAGAATTAGGAATAACATTTCAACCTGCTAATGATCTAGATGGTTATAATGTTATTGAGGTCAAGGGTACTCCAAAGTATAAAGGTATATTTACAATTCATATTTGGGTGGGGTTTTATGCTGGTGGTGATAATAAAATCCATAAAACCTATACTTTTACAGTTCAGTAAAAAGAGAACTTAACTTTTAATAAGTGAAATAAAATTTCTATCCATTTAACAGGAAGAAGAGAGCCTAATGATGGGAAAATCTAATTACTATATTTACTCTATTAGTTTTTCAATATTATTAGTACTTACAGGCTGTGGTAAGAAATATAATATAACTCCTGATGTACTTCCAATAGCTCATTTTAATCAGGAGTATAGACAGCTTATTCAGATTTCTGGAGGTAAGGTTGTAGATAAAAATGCTGAATTAACTACAGATATACCAGAGGATCTTGGCATTACAGTCAAGCCAGAAAATGATTTATCGAGATACAATATTATAGAAATTAAAGGAAAGCCAAAATATGAAGGAACTTACAGTATAAGTGTTTATGCTGACTTTTTGGGCGGTGGTAATAATGAAATTAAAAAAACTTATACTTTTAAAGTTGAGAAATAAATATTTTACATTTTAAGAACTTGTAAAATTACACTTTTTATAAATGAAAATTTAAAAATAAATTTTAATATTTGAAAGCTTGCTTAGTCGCGGTAGTTAATTCCGAAAAAAAGTATTTTTTGCTTCAATTGTTAAAAGGTGAAATTTTAATGAAAATTAAACTTATTGCTATTTTCTCAATATTATTGATACTTACAGGTTGTGGTAAGAAATATACGATTACACCTGATGAGTTACCCGTTGCTCATGTCAATCAGAAATATTATCAAGTGATTCATATTTCAGGTGGTAAAGTCGTTGATAAAGATCAGCCATTGAACACAAATATTCCTGAAGATTTAGGAATAACAGTTCAACCTGCTAATGATCGAGATGGTTATAATATTGTTGAGGTCAAGGGAACCCCAAAGTATAAAGGTACATTTACAATTCATATTTGGGTTGGTTTTTATGCAGGTGGAGGTAATGAAATTAATAAAACCTATATTTTTACAGTTCAATAAAAGAGATTTAACTTGTAATAAGTTATGTGAAATTTCTATCCATTTAACAGAAAGAAGATGGTCTAATGATGGGGAAATCTAACAACTATATTCGCCCCATTATTTTTTCAATTTTACTGACACTTACAGCTTGTGGAAAGAAATATACTATAACTCCTGATGTGCTTCCAACAGCTCATGTGAGTCAGGAGTATAGACAACGTATTCATATTTCTGGAGGTAAAGTTGTAGATAAAGAGGCTGAATTAACTACAAATATACCCGATGATCTTGGTATTACAGTTAAGCCAGAAAATGATTTATCTAGATACAATATTATTGAGATCAAAGGAAAACCAAAATATAAGGGAACATTTTCTATAAAAATTTGGGCTGGGTTTCATGGCGGAGGGAGCTCTGTAATTGAAAAAAACTATACTTTTAAAGTTGAATGAAAAGAAACATCATTTAGTATCTATACTTTTATGGACGCTTTTATAGAAAACTTAAAAATATAGTAATACATGGTATTTTAATTATGTTTGATGGTGCTAATTTTGTAGGACTTGCAGCAACAATAAAGACTTGATAAATAATTGAATTATGGCTTCTTATTGCTGAGTTAACTATATATTCCTTTATTATTTTGAGCCAAACAACTTGTTTGGCTCTTATTTTCAGAATTTAATTCCTATCTATTCAGACTGAGCTAAGTCACGTTCACGACATGATAATTCATAATAATTACCTCTTGGCAGAGAACGAATTTTAAAACCATAGTAATCACTCGTTGACTCTATAGGAACGACACTACATTGATTTGTTTTTGCAAATTTTTCAATCAATTTCAAATTAGAAGTTTGCTTAAATACAGCTCCCCAACCTTCACTCACACAACAGCCCACATATTCAGACATATATTCATCTGAAATGAGTACAACGTTTTGCCCCATAAATTCATAAGGCTTTTTGAGTTTGTATATATCGTTATAGTCTGCTCGCGAAATATTAGGTTTCTTGGCTAAAAAGCCTTTTTGTTTGAGTATTTGAAGCTTTAGAAAATCCTGAGGTCCAGTACCCATTCCTCTATAAACCGAATTATTATCTTCTGCAAAGCTATACGAGCTAAACATACTGACTAAACTTAAAAATAATATTTTTCTCATTTTAAATTTCAAAAGTTATATGAGGCCACAATTCTTTCATATCTTATGAATAGCGTAAAGTAAATGACTGATTTTTACAGTCTACACATAAAATATAGTGTCGATAATAGTTTGTTATTAAATTAAGTTTTCTTTGAATTAGATGAGGTAAGAGAGGGAGGAAAGCAATCAAAAATGCTTACTTTCCTTACTTTAAAATAAATTAAACCTGAGCTTAATTTATATAAATATTACTTCTTTTGCTTAAAACGGTATTTACATTTTAAACAGCGATAATCTTGAAAAATATTCTTGTCGATTATTACGCCAGCTTTCTTACCAAAAATATTGCCAACTACACCGCCAGTAATTCCTGCACTAATGGCACCGACAAAAGTCCCTACAGTTCCGCCAACAATTACACCTAAAGGACCAGCAACAGTACCAATAGCTGCTCCAACAGTAGCACCAGTCGCAGCACCACCTACAGTGCCTGCTGTTGTGCCGGCAGCTGTGAGTAAAACACCGCCAGTTGTTCTAAGTAATTTGTCATGGTCACGTGCTTCAATTTCTGTAGAACCACACTTAGGACATTGCAGAGCTTTTTCCATAAAATTTCCTGTCTTTCATCATTGAGTGACACAGTTGAGGGCTAAATCAGTAAAGTGGGTAAAGAACCTGTCTTGCGATGCAGTATCTTTTGCCTATTGAGTGATCGTAACGATAAACTGGTCTGTTTTGATTTTAGCTGAACATTGACACAAATATTTATAGATCATGTAAACACTTGTACTTTAATAATTATCTCATTAAATACCAATGTTTAGAATGACTAAGGTTTACATATTCATGTGTCTAGCAGAGAGAAATTCAATAATGATGAATAGAATGTGAAGGGTTTTTCTGAAGTTACTTAGGGTGACAAGCTGGTAAATGATAAAAGGCTTATCCTATTTGAATAAGCCTTCTTTGAATATTAGAGAGCTTTTTTCCAACTCAAAAATTTATATAATCCAAACATGAAAGTAATCCAGATTGGAATTAAAATCACCGATTTTTCAAATCCTTGAGTCCACATGATGTATAAAATCATGCCAATAAAAATTAAAACAATATAGTTACTCAAGGGTGAAAATAGAGCAGGGAATTTGGCAACTTTATTTTCAAGCTTCATGGCGTGTTTAAACTTTAAATGAGTAAAGCTAATAATTGCCCAGTTTAAAACCAGTGCAGCTACAGCCATGTACATGAGATAGCTTAAAGCTTGTTCTGGGATAAAATAGTTCAGTAATACACAACCAAAAATCAGAATAGAAGAAAAGATAACAGCAGGCGTTGGAACCCCTTGTTTGCTGACTTTTGTAAAAATTTGGGATGCGTGACCTTGTACTGCTAGGCCATATAACATACGACTGTTTGCATACATACCGCTGTTATAAACCGACAGTGCAGCTGTTAAAATAATAAAGTTAAGCAAATGCGCTGCCCAGCCAATCCCAAGCTGGCTAAAAATCATCACAAATGGACTTTTATCTAAACCACCGAGGTCAAGCTGATTCCACGGAATAAGCGACATAATAATGGCAAGCGAAGCCACATAGAAAACCAAGATTCGAAAGATGACTTGGTTAATGGCTTGCGGAATGCTTTTTTCAGGATTTTCGGCTTCAGCAGCAGTCATCCCGATCAGTTCAATACCGCCAAATGCAAACATTAAAAAGGCGAGCATATAAAATAGGCCCGAGAACCCATGCGGGAAAAATCCGCCATGCTGCCATAAGTTTGCAAAGCTAGCGATAGAATCACTACCCGCGGTAAGCAATAAATATAAGCCAAACACGATCATGGCAATGACCGCCGCAACTTTAATAATAGCTAACCAAAACTCAGATTCGCCATAAAATTTAACGTTGCCTAAGTTCAAACATGTGACCAAAACAAAGAAAAATAAGGCTGATATCCAAGCAGGAATGTGGGGCCACCAGTAATGCACATATTTAGCAACTGCTGTCAGTTCGGTCATCGCGACCAGAATATAAACAACCCAATAATTCCAGCCCGATAAAAAACCGGGGAATTTCCCCCAATATTTTTGTGCAAAGTAACTAAAGGAACCGACCACAGGTTCTTCTACGATCATTTCACCCATTTGGCGCATAATTAAAAATGCGACCAAACCGACAATGGCATAACCTAAAATAATAGAAGGACCAGCAGACTGGATGACTTGTGCAGAGCCTAAAAATAAACCTGTCCCGACAGCACCACCCATAGCGATCAACTGGATATGGCGATTTTTAAGTCCGCGTTTTAATTGGGAAGATGAATTGCTCAAAATATATGCGCTGAATAAAAAAGCTGGCGCTATTGTAATAGATTGGTTAGGGATAACCTAGTTTGAAAAGGATTTTACTCAGCTAAATAAAAAGGATCCGTACAAAGCTATACGAATCCCTTTTTGAAAATTGGTTATTTTATAAATTAGAAAGATACCATTTTGCCCGGATTAATCATTGCGCCGATGCCATACATGCTTTTAGCGAGTGGAATAACAACGGGAGCAAGGGTACGACCAAAAATAATATTTTGATGATCAATTTTAGATAACATTTCGAAATCGTTAGATTGCCCAACAAAGTCATTCGCGATGGCTTTACCAATACGTACCGTCTGAGCAACGCCGTGACCACTCCAACCATGAACAGCATAAATCGGGAACTTATTACCAAACTTACGGCTATCGACTGCACCATTTACGGTTAAATCAGTTGTTCCACTCCAGACAAAATCCATCTCTAGATTTTTAATTTGAGGGAAAACAGTGTGAATTCGATGCTCTAGATAATTTAATGTTTTCTCTGGACCCCAGCATGTGCCAGTGCCTTGGCCACCAAACAATAAGCGGTTATTAAATACGGGGCGATAGTAATCAATCTGGAACTGAGTATCATAAACTGGATGCCCAAATGGCAGTAGCTCTTTAGTATCAAGCTCTAGCGGGGCAGTCGTCGCAACATAGGTATAAAACGGAATAGTGGTATTGTTTTGCTCTGATAAAAGTTTAAACGAAGCATGGTGCACGGCTAACACCACAGACTTTTTAGCTTTTACGACCGCATTTGCAGTTTGAACATAAATGCCATCTGCTTTTTCTTCTATTGAAATGACTTCTGTTTGTTCATAAACAGTACCGCCATTTTGGCAAAATCCATAAATTAAGCCACGGTTTAAAGCTAAAGGATGAATTTGTCCACCTAACTCATCAATTAAGCCACCCGTATAGTAGTCTGACTTAATGTAGTCCATGAGTTCATGTTTACCCACAATGCGGGTATGGTCTTCACCTAAATATTTTCGTGCATCGGCGCCTTGTGTTAAACCGACTAAATGTCCTTCATGAACGGCAGCAGTAATATGACCGTATTTTCGGTCAAAGTTAAGCTGGTATTTTTCCGAAATGTCATCAATCAGTTGCATCGCTTCTGTAGAGGTAAAATGCCAAAGTTTTTTGGCATCTTCGTAGCTCAAGCGATCGGCCATTTCTTGAGCTTCCCAGCGAGCTAAACCAGGGGTAAGTTGTCCGCCATTGCGTCCAGAAGCTGCGCTACCTACACGGTTTTTTTCTAATAAAACAGTCTCTACGCCTTGTTCAGCTAAATGTAAGGCCGTAGATGAACCCAATAAACCACCGCCAATAACTACCACATCACATTCAATATCAGCTTTTAAACTGTCAAAAGTATGCCAATCAGAAAGTGAGCTTTCATAATAGTTTGCAGGGTTATCTACCAAGGTACCATTAACCGTGGATGTATCAAATTTTGCATGTTTTGGATTTAACCAGCTCCACTCTTTACCCACTTGTAGAGATTTACTTGGTTTATATTCCACGTCTTTTAAAAGTTGAGGTTTTGAAATAATTTTCATAATAAAGTTCCTTAAAAATTAATAAGCATTACTAATAGCAATACTTTGTTTTTTAATCGTTTTATAGATAAATAGGAGAACACCCAAAGCTAACCAGAAACAACCAAACATGAGTGAAGATGAATCGAGATTAAGCCAGAGGCAAATAATGCTAAAGACTGATATAAGCGGTAAAAACAGGTTTAGAAATTTGTTTTTAAACCCTGAACGCTGTTTATCTTTAATATAAAACTTCATAAAAACTGAGAAATTTACGGCTGTAAAAGCGACTAGCGCACCAAAGCTGATTAGGCTTACGACTTGGGCTAAATCTAGAAAAACCGCTGACATTGAAATAAGACCAACAAACAAAACCGAAAAAAACGGTGTACCTAATGAAATATGAATTGTCCCAAAATACTTTTTAGGGAAAATATTATCAGTACCCATTATATACAGTAAACGTGAAGCACTGGCATGAGAGGCAAGGCCAGAAGCTACAGTGTTCATAATTTGTCCGCATAAGAATACAGATTGGAAAAAAGCACCACCCACGTAAAGCACAATTTCAGGCAACGCTTCAGATGGATGCTGAAAGCGTAGATTGTTTGGAAAATAAAGTTGAATAAACCAAGCTGCTGTGAAGAAAATAAGTCCACCTGCAAGAGTCGTTAACATGACTGCGCGGGGAATATTTTTGGTGGGTTGTTTGGTTTCATTAGAAAGCGTGGTAACCGCATCAAAACCTAAAAATGAAAAGCACAAAACTGAGGCACCCGCAACGAGGGGGAGTAAAGATTGGTGCTCGTGCCAAAGTGGCGCCAAAGTAAGCACATGCTCATAACCTTGAGTCGAGCCAATACCCTTAATCACTAAATAAACAAAAATGACCATGAGTATGATCGGTGCAAACACAAACAACAGGCTTAAATTGGCGAGTAACCGAATGCGGAAACAGTTTACTAAAGTGACTAAGCTTGCTGACACAATTACCCAGAACCAGTAAGGCAGACTTGGGATAAGGGCTGTGAGATAAATCGCAGCTAGCAAAACATTAATGAGGGGTAATAACAAATAGTCGAGTAGTGAACACCAACCGACAAAAAAACCACTTTTAGGCCCTAAACTTTCAGCGGTATAGCTATATGCTGAACCTGATTTTTCTGAATTTTGACTAAATCTTGCATAGCTCCAAGCGGTGAGTAGCATGGCGCCAAGTGCGAGTAAATATGCCAGTGGTACGTGTCCATTGGTAATTCCAGAGACAATACCGAAGGTATCAAATACCGTCATAGGGGTCATGTAGGCAATACCAATAATCGTGACTTGCCAAAGAGACAGTTTTTTTAAGGAAGACGTTTTATTTTCCATGTCATTTCAACCTCAAATTAGTTGTTTTGCTTTTCATCCGGAAAAGCGATGCTATTTTTGAGCCAAAACTTCCCCTAGACCTGAATAAACAAGTCTGTTTGGAGAAACTTTGAACAAAAGCTAGGGGCTGTTTCGCTTTAGTGATGCCCTAAAGCAAGATCAGATATTTATATTTTCGGCTTCACTCTAGATCACGACCAGTTGAAAAGATTGACACGGTCGTGAGAGAACTTGCTCGGGGCTTTGGTCTTTAAATAATGTGCCTGTTCTGATGGTGATGTCATTTGAAGTAATCACTCGAGAAGAGTCGTTAATCACAATTGCTTTTTGCTTAATATTCTTGAGCTTCGGCATAAGAAGTTTTTCGAGTGCGGAAACTAAAATATCGGTAGCAATTACACCGATAAATTGATCACGAATCATGACCGGATGGGCAAGGGTGATGGTGTATGCACCATTGCAAATATAGTCGACATAGGGTCCATGGATGCACGGACTTTTGTTTTGAGCAGGCTTATGAAACCATTCGAAAGAGCGAAAATCTAAAAATCGCTGAGCATTTTGATAGTTTTCAAGTTTGGCTTGCTGTAACTGATCTTCTTTTTTATACCACCATTCGAGTGTCCAATAATCCTGTTCTTCTTGCGTTGCAGGGCTATAACTTGCAAAACCAATGCCTTGACTGTAATGGCTTTCCTGTAATGCCTTTTTAATTTCCTTTTGCAAAGCTGTGCGTTCTGAACCTGAAAGCTTAACGTCTTTTGTTTTTTCAGGTTCATGTTTCGAAAGAATTTTGCTCGCTTTAGTTGCCAGCTTTTCTGTAATGGCTGTCGTTTCTTCAACCACCGTCTTTAACAAATTTTGAAGCTCTTCTATATCTAAATGTTGGGTCATTCCTATAACTCCTAAAATTCCGTATTTCTCACTCGATATTTTATAAGTGCTCTACTTTATTGTTTTTATTCGATAGATAACTTATATCGAAGCATTTGGTCTGTTAGCATCAAAATGATTTTTCGCGCTTGAATAACAGCATCATCTTCATTGCCTTGAACAAAAGATGATAAAAGTTGGTGGTATTGTGCGACGACCAGTTGATGAAATTGATCATCTTGGTAAAGCACAGCAATGAGCGGTGCCCATTCGGCTTGTATGGTTAACTCTTGATTTGCCAGTCGAGCTGATTGAGCAAAAGAGGTAAGTGTTAACAAACAACGTAAATCAAGTTGGGCACGTGTGTCTGGTTCAACTGCTTGTTCAAATTGATCAATAAGCTCTTTGATTTTACCCAGTTCATATTCAGTAGTTCTTTGTGCTGCCAAATATGCACCATGGCTTAAAATTGCACTATGAAACTCGCCTAAATCAGCCAGATATTCATTTGAAGCTTGACGTAGAGGATGCTTGTTTAAGAGTAAATCGGAAGGTAACTCACAAACAAAGCTTCCGCCGTTTCGCCCGCGTCGTGTATCAATCAGACCCTTTACGCGTAAAGTATTTAACGCTTCACGAACGGTAATGGGTGACACTCCCATTAAGCGAGCTAGATCCGCCTCGTTAGGAAGCTGTTCATTGCTTTTGAGCAATCCAGAGATAATTGCATTTTCCAAGCGTTCCACAACTTGTTCCGATCGAGTTGCCTGAGCGATAGGTGCAAAAATTATCGTATATGCTGACATGGCGAATTCTCTAAAAGCTAAGTCAGAGACTTAGCTTAATGAAACGGATAAATGATTAAAACACGCCATATTGATGGACGGCCTGTTCATCTTCAGGCACAGCTGGTATTGCATCCCAAAGTTCAACAATTTTGCCATTATCCACACGCCATAATTCAAAATAGGCATGTCGATTTCCGGCAATACTTCCTTCGGAATGTGTCAAGACAAATTGACCATCAGCAATGGAGCGATGCGTTTTGGAGTATACCAAACCTTGTCCTTCATTACGGATATTGTTCAAAAAATCAATGACTGCTTTAACACCATCGCCAATGTCTGGACTATGTTGAATGAACTGATCGTCGTGAGTGTATTCTTTAAATGCTTCGTAATTGCCATCAATTAATGACTTCTTAAAGAACGAGGTCACAATCTCACGATTTTTCTCTGGATCATGGTGAGTGACGATTTCAGTTGGTCCATCTAACTGCGTTCTACCGCTTACATTCGGTGCAGCTTCTGCCACAAGACCGTCCCAGTGTTCAACAATTTTGCCATCTTTCACTCGGTAAATATCAAAACCAACTAAAGGGTTTTCATCAAGGCCCTGAAAGCGGCCATGAATTGCAACCAAGTCACCGTCTGCCAATACACGCACAGCTTCGTGTTGCATGTCGGGGCAGTCTTCTACCAGTTGGCGAAGGCCCGAAAGACCATTTGCAACCAGTGGAGAGTGCTCTATAAAGTCTTCAGAAAAATAACGGTCCAAAGCAGTGGTGTCGTGCAAATTAAATAGCTCGTGATGGGCTTTAGTCACCAAGTCTTTCATTTCTTGCTTATTCATTTTGATCTCCTTTCAAAACGCATTGTTATTATTCGTTTGAACTCATCACATGTTTAACGCGAGTATATTCTTCAAAACCGTAGCCAGATAAATCTTTACCATAACCTGATTTTTTGAAACCGCCGTGTGGCATTTCTGCGGTTAAAGGAATATGGGTGTTAATCCAAACTGTACCGAAATCAAGTTCACGAGAAAGACGAGTGGCACGGGCATGGTCTTTAGTCCAAACACTTGAAGCTAGGCCATATTCAACATCGTTGGCTTTTTCAATCGCATCATTTTCATCTGTAAATTTTTGAACGGTAATCACTGGTCCAAAAATTTCATTTTGAATGGCTTCATCGTGTTGTTTTAAGCCACTAATAACGGTTGGTTCAAAATAAAAGCCTGGACGGTCTGCTTGTTTTCCACCTGTTTCAACTTTGGCGTGAGCAGGTAAGTTGTCGATAAAGGCTTTAACATTTTTTAATTGGTTGGCATTGTTGAGTGGGCCATAAAGTGCGTCTTGATCATCGGGTTCACCAAAACGGGTATTTTTTGCAGCTTCAACTAACTTGCTTAAAAATTCATCATGAACAGATTCAGCCACAATTACACGCGTTGCTGCAGTACAGTCTTGGCCTGCGTTGAAATAGCCTGTTAAAGCAATCATTTCAACTGCTTTGTCGAGGTCAGCATCTTCAAAAATCACTACAGGTGCTTTACCACCAAGCTCAAGATGCGCTTTCGCTAGATTTGCTGCGGCAGAAGCTGCAACTTGTAATCCCGCACGAACTGAGCCTGTAATAGAAACGAGTGCAGGGGTCTTATGTGATACAACTTTTGAACCCACCTGAGCTTGGCCTAACACCACGTTAAATGCACCTTTAGGGAAAAATGGTGCAGCAATTTCAGCAAGTAAAAGCGTACTTTCCGGCGTCGTATCACTTGGTTTAAGTACCACGGTATTACCTGCGGCTAAAGCTGGAGCAATTTTCCAAACAGCCATCATGAGTGGATAGTTCCACGGTGTAACTTGTCCAACTACACCGACAGGTTCGCGGCGAATAGAAGAGGTTAAACCTTCTAAATATTCACCTGAAGCAGTGCCATTGAGTAGGCGGGCAGCACCAGCAAAGAAACGAACCTGATCTGCCGATGCACCCACTTCTTCAGATGCAATTAAGTGTTTTAACTGACCCGTATTACGACTTTGTGCCTCAATTAAACGCTCTGCATTTGCTTCAATAGCATCTGCTAAATTCAGTAATGCTTTTTGACGAGTCGAAGGTGTACTGCGGCCCCAAATTTTAAATGCTTCTTTTGCAGCAGCATAAGCTGCATCAACTTCTGCCTCAGTTGCATTCGGTGATTGTGCATAAACTTCACCAGTCACTGGGCTTACCAAGTCGAAATAATCATTTCCTTTGCTAGCAACATATTCGCCGTTAATAAAGTGTTTTAGTTGAGTTTTAGCCATTTTTTATACCTTGTCCTTAGGTTTTAACATATAACATATAATACTATATGTATTATGTTTTAAATTTTCTGTCAAATGCTTTGATGAGGGGATTGAGTGAAAAAAGTTGGAATTTAAATCAAATTGGATTTTAAGTTTTTGATTTGATTATTTAAAAAAATTAAAAAATTTATTGAAGATTTTTAATTGTTCTCTATTGATTCACTACTACAAGATAGTTCTGAACCTTTTTAGAGAGGGGAAGATGTAAGTTTTTGGAAAGGTAACATCATTTTCAAAAAGTTAAGTGAATTACTTCAGCTTTATATTTTAACTTTGTAGTTTTATTCAAAGGTATCTTATATTTTAATGAGGATAATGAGTTAGAGATTCATTTAAATTCATATGATAAAATAAGTTCAGTAAAGAATTCTTTCTTATTAATAATTTATTGAAAGAAAAAATATCATTTTAAATGAGAATAATATATGGAAACTATGTATTTGGTATATCATGTTAGAGATAAAATAAGAAAAGATCCTAATTATATAAAAAAAGTTCAGGCTTTAACTTTGAATGAATTAAGACCAATGCATGGATTGAAAGGCACATATGGGCTATATGGTTCGCTTGAGTGGTTAAATAATTTAGAGTCGGGGACAATTCCACGTCAAGAAATATCAGGAACAATTCGGCGTATTTATACAACTGATATGGATAATGGCAACATACCAGACACTATGGATATTGAATTAAAAGATATCGGCAAAATTATGAAGCAAGGTATTTTTTTAAATAATGAATCCGATATAAATCTTTTTATTGTAGGGAGGAGGATAGAGATTATCTATTATATAGAGGATATGAAAGCAATTGATCATACAACTGGTGAAAATGTAAAGCATGAGTTTGTTCTTGAAATGAAAATTTCAAACTGATCATAGATAGTCTTTCAATATATTCTACAGAAAGAGATATCCTATTCTGTAGAATAATATATTGAATATGTTTGTAGGTTATTAGCTTGAAAAAATAAGAAAACTATTAATCTCAGGTCTTATGACTCGCAAGCAGAATGCTGGTTTCACTGTTATAAATACCTGAAATATTCCTGATTCTTTCTAATACTTTATCGAAGTTTTCTAAAGTGTCAGAGCGTAGCTCAACCAAAATGTCCCATTTGCCATTGGTTTTATGCAAACATTCCACGGCACTTTCTAGGCGTAATTCTTTAATCACAGACTGCGCTTTAGTGCCTTCAACCATAATGCTCATCCATGCACGGATGACGTTGCGTTCTGCATTGGGTTTAAAACGAACCGTATATCCGGTAATAATGCCCGAAGACTCTAAATATTCGATTCTCTTTTTGACCGTTGCCCGTGAAACGTGAACTTTTTCGGCTAACTCGGTAACAGACATCCGTGCGTTATCTTTAAGCAAACCTAAAATAATTTGATCAATGTTATCCATATTGTAATTGTCAATTATCAAATTGGTAAAAAATAATTCATTTTTGACTGAATTACAAATTTTGTGAATCAATTTGATTTTGAATAATAGGGTCATCAGTTAAGCCTAATAATTCAATTTAATGGACTAGATAAGATGAATAATTTTGCAGTTTCTCGTAATGACTTTAACGAGTGGATGGTTCCAGTTTTTGCACCGGCAAATTTCATTCCAGTACGTGGAGAGGGTTCACGTATTTGGGATCAAGAAAATAAAGAATATATCGATTTTGCAGGCGGGATTGCAGTAAACGCATTAGGTCATGCGCATCCAGTGGCAGTGAATGCTTTAACAGAACAAGCAACAAAACTTTGGCATGTAGGCAACGGTTATACCAATGAACCTGTTCTACGCCTTGCAAAACAACTCACTGAAAATACATTTGCCGATAAAGTGTTCTTCTGTAACTCAGGTGCAGAAGCGAACGAAGCCGCATTAAAACTGGCTCGTAAAGTTGGGCTAGACAGTGGTGTAGCTGGTAAAAGCGGCATTGTGGCATTTAACAATGCTTTCCATGGCCGTACCTTATTTACCGTTTCGGCGGGTGGTCAACCTAAATATTCACAAGACTTTGCACCTCTTCCAAATGGTATCAACCATGTTGCCTTTAATGATTTAGAAGCTGCAAAAGCAGTCATTAATGAACAAACATGTGCAGTCATTGTTGAGCCGATCCAAGGTGAAGGCGGTGTTATTCCGGCTGATATCGAATTTTTAAAAGGTTTGCGTACACTGTGTGATGAGTTCGGTGCCTTACTTATTTTTGATGAAGTACAAACTGGTGTTGGTCGTACGGGTGCACTGTATGCCTACATGAACTCTGGTGTTATTCCAGATGTGTTAACGACTGCAAAAGCACTAGGTGGCGGTTTCCCAGTCGGTGCAATGTTAACAACCGATAAGTTTGCTCCGCATTTTTCTGTCGGTACACATGGTACGACTTATGGTGGTAACCCGTTAGCAAGTGCGGTTGCAGGGGCTGTATTTGAATTTATTAATACGCCTGAAGTGCTGAATGGTGTTAAAGAGCGTCATGACTACTATAAAAACGCTTTAAATAAATTAAATGAAAAATATGAAGTCTTTAAAACGATTCGCGGTGAAGGCTTATTGATTGGTTGTGCCTTAAAAGATGAATTCGCTGGTAAAGCAAAAGACATTAATAATCTTGCGGGTGAAGAAGGTTTACTGAGTCTTATTGCAGGTCCGAATGTTGTACGTTTTACACCGTCTTTAATCATTCCATTTGCTGATATTGATGAAGGTTTAAAACGCTTTGAACGTGCGCTTGCTCGCTTTGTTGAAATTCAAAAGGATGAACAAGCAGCATGATGATTATTCGTTACATCGAACCTAAAGATGTTAATGACCTTTACCTGTTGGCAAAAAAAGCGGGTTTTGGTTTGACATCTTTGCAGCCCAATATGGAAAAACTTGCTGCTCGTATTGAGAGGGCGTGTAAGACAGTCGCAGGCACACTCCCAAAGGCAGATCAGGTTTACCTATTTGTTTTAGAAGATACTGAACTCAACAAAGTTGTCGGTGTTTGCGGTATTGAAGTCGCACTTGGTTTAAAAGAGCCTTGGTATAACTTCCATGTAGGAACACAAGTTCATGCTTCTGAACCGTTAAGTGTTTATAACGCTTTGCCGACTTTGTATTTGAGTAACGACCATACTAACTGTAGTGAGCTTTGTACGTTATTTTTAGATCCTGACTATCGCTTAAATAAAAATGGCAAGTTTTTATCTAAAGTACGCTTCTTGTTTCTGTCAGCTTTTCGCCAATATTTCGAAGAAACGATTGTTGCTGAAATGCGCGGCTATTCTGATGCAAATGGGCAATCACCATTTTGGAATGCGGTAGGGCATAAGTTTTTTAATATTGAATTTACCAAAGCCGATTATTTAAGTGGAGTCGGGCAAAAGGCTTTTATTGCTGAGCTGATGCCAAGACATCCACTCTATGTCGATATGTTGCCGGACGATGCTAAAGCTGCGATTGGCATTGTTCACCCAAATACTCGGCCAGCCTACAATCTCTTGCTTGAAGAAGGACTGCGCTACAAAGGCTATGTCGATATTTTTGATGGTGGCGCAACGCTGCAAGCAGATATCGAAAATTTAAGAGCGATTAAAGAAAGTCAGTCTGTAACGGTTCAAATTGAACAACCTGAAAATATCGCTGTAGGTGATGAAGTTTACATTGTGGCCAATGATGATTATGAAAATTATCGCGCCATTCTTGTGTATAGCAAACCGCACCAAAACATATTGCAGTTAACAAAAGAACAGGCAAAACAATTGAATGTTGAAAATGGCTCTTTAGTTCGTGTGCTCAGTGTTCACGTTAAACGGGCTTCTAGTCCAGAAGTGGTCAATAAACTCAAAGCGACTGAACATTTGCGAATGGCTGTTAATTAAGCGGAAATTACTATACATTTCACCAAATTTAAGAGGGAATAATATATTATCGCTAGCGCAAGATTGGTATATGGATAAATACAATCTTGCTCTCTGAGCTGGAATTAATTAGCCTGCTTTTTTATATAAAGGGTAAATCAATAAAATATTAATTAGTTTATATATTTTAATTGTTTATCGAAATTATATTTTGGAAAGTAGGCTAATATAATAATGAAGGAAAGGATTGATGAATAATTTTTATTGTTATAGGTAATAGCTTTTAAAAAGGAATTTATAAGGTCTTAAGTGATTTAATAATATCTTTAGAATGGTTTAATGGACTAAATTAATAATCATATAATTTATTTATTATTAAAGCATTTACGACAGTTGCTATAAATTGGAGTAAATATTACATGAGTAAGAATAACGGAAAGCAGTTCCTGGAAGGAGATCTTCTTGGTGGTCAACATATGACTGAGCAAGAAGAAGAGAAATTGCAGCGCTCACTGACAAATCGTCATATTCAAATGATCGCAATCGGTGGTGCAATTGGTACTGGATTATTTATGGGTTCCGGGAAAACATTAAGTGTTTCGGGTACTTCAATTGTTTTAACCTATTTAATTATTGGTTTCTTCTTTTTCTTCGTGATGCGGGCAATGGGTGAATTGTTGCTTGCGAACACGAATTTTAAAACCTTCGCCGATTTTGCAACAGCTTATCTGGGTCCATGGGCGGGGTTTTTCCTTGGTTGGTCCTATTGGTGTAACTGGATTATTACTGCGATTGCCGATGTAATTGTAATCGGAGGGTACATGCAGTTTTGGTATCCTGATTTACCCGTCTGGATTCCAGCATTTACATCATTGGCCATCTTAACCATACTTAACTTTGTGGCCGTTCGATTGTTCGGTGAGCTTGAGTTCTGGTTCTCACTCATCAAAATTACTGCAATTATTCTATTTATTCTGGCTGGTATTTATTTAATAGGTACAGGGTTTACTTCTCCAAATGGTGTTAAGGCCTCAATGAGCCATTTGTTTGAAACAGAGTCGATGTTTCCTTATGGTGTAACTGGTTTCTTGGCTGGCTTCCAAATTGCCATATTTGCATTTGTAGGCATTGAACTTGTTGGCACAACTGCTGCTGAAACCAAAGACCCGCATAAATCACTTCCAAAAGCCATTAACTCTATTCCTTTACGCATTTTATTATTCTACGTGGGCGCATTGGTTTGTATTATTGCGGTCACATCTTGGGCTAAGGTTTCACCAGAAAAAAGCCCATTTGTAGAGATGTTTACTTTAGTTGGGTTGCCAATTGCGGCAGGTTTAATCAACTTCGTTGTTGCGACTTCAGCTTTATCTTCTGCAAATAGTGGAATCTTTGCGACCAGCCGGATGCTATACGGTTTGGCTTTAGACAACGATGCACCTAAAAGCTTTAGTAAACTCTCAAAAAGAAAAGTTCCAATTCGCGGACTTATATTTTCAATGGCGTGCGTAACGGTTGGAACATCTATTTTATTTATTGTTCCAAATGTCATGACAGCATTTACGATTATCTCAGCGCTGACTTCAATTTTATGTATTTTTACATTCATGTTGATTGTGCTTTCATATATTTATTATCGTAAGAAAAGCCCTGAACTACACATCCAATCAAAATATAAAATGCCGGGTGGTTTATTTATGGCATGGATGACGATGTTATTTTTAGTGTTTACTATCGTAATTTTGGCTTTAGACCATGATACTTTAATTGCACTTGAGTGTTCACCAATCTGGTTTATTGGTTTGTTTATTGCCTATAAATATAAAAAGAAAAAGATGTTGCAGCTTGATATCTTAAAAGCTCAAAAGGTTGATTATATTTAAGTCGAGTATAGTTGTTTTTATATTAAAGCTAGGTGGGTGCCTAGCTTTTTTATTTTTAAAATAATATTTTTTGATTAAGATAATTTGTTTATAGTTACAACATTTAATAGAAAACTTACTCAGAAAATTATTGTAAGATTTGAAATATTTTTCAGGATTTTAAATATAGTCATAAATATTAAAACGAATTAAATTGTTTTAAAACTAAAGATTACAAAGTAAAAGGAATAGTAATCTCATGATACTTAAGTGTAATGATAGTAATTTGTACGATTTTACTATTGGGAAAAGTTATATCTGTTTTGGGATGCAATTTAATGAATATCGAAATGAAACAAAGGTATCCGTTCGCCGTGATTCAGATGGTACCCCTGTTATTGTAGAAATTTCTAAATTTGAAATAATTAATCCTAGTATACCTGAAGGTTGGGAAATTTCATTTTATAGACAGGAAGATACTATAACGACGACTATTGAACCTAAAGAGTTTAGTGGAGAATTTTGGGATGACTATCATGATGGGAATCCTAAAATGGAAAAATTATTTGAAGATACTTATTTAAAGATCTGTAAATTTCATAATTTTTCTATTACGTCCGGTTGATTAATTAAGAGCCGATAAAAAAGCCTCATTACGAGGCTTTTTTATCGGCTCTTAATTAATATTCGGATCGCCTTTTTTCAAGAAAAAGCGAATCGCTAGTTTTTGTAGGAATGTTCCATAAGGAGGGTGGAAAAGCTGAGTTGGGAAAAACCGATGACGAATAAATACAGTTTTTGCATGTGAAAGTTCGCGGAAACCTTCCTCACCATGATATGACCCCATACCTGAGTTGCCGATACCCCCGAAAGGAGCATCATGGTTAACTACATGCCATCCCCAGTCATTAATGGTCACGCCACCCGAATGAGTTTCACGCAAAATACGATCACGTTCTACTGAACTATGCGTAAAGCAATAAAGTGCTAAAGGTCGTTCATCCGATTTCACATAAGTGATCGCATCATCTAAAGAATCATAAGCCACCACAGGTAAAATAGGGCCAAAGAGTTCTTCTTTCATAATCCGCATATCTGGTGTGCAATTCAGCACAATCTGTACAGGCATTCTACGGCCTTGTTGATTGAAGCTATACGTGTCGCAAGGAATAATACGGGCACCTTTTTCTTGTGCATCGGTCAAAATATCTTGAATACGTTTTAAATGACGGTCATTTACAATCGATGTGTAATTCTCATTGTTTGTGATGTTTTGACCAAACATTTTTATAAAGCTGGATTTTGCTGCATCCACAAACTCATCAATACTTTCTTTAGGAACCAACGCATAGTCAGGTGCTACACAGATTTGACCACTGTTTGTTGCTTTACCATGCGTAATACGTTTTGCCGCATCGGCAAGCGGGTAGTTGCGGCTTACAATTGCAGGTGATTTACCACCTAATTCGAGTGTAACAGGTGTTAAGTTTTCAGCTGCTGCTCGCATGACGACTTTGCCAATAGCTGGGGAGCCAGTAAAGACAATATGATTAAATGGCAACGAGGTAAATCTTGCTGGGTCTGTAATTTCTTCACCAAACACAGCCACTTCATCTTCATTAAAGACTTCGGCAACCATGCGTCGAAGCATTGCATTGGTATTTGGGGTAATTTCAGGGAGTTTAATCATGACTCGATTGCCCGCAGCCAAAGCGGCAATGAGCGGGCCAAGTGCTAAATAAACGGGGAAGTTCCAAGGAACAATTACACCAACCACACCTTTAGGTTGGTATTGCACGCTTAAACGGTTTGATAAAAATAAAAGCTCGGTACGGCGTTTACTTGGGCGCATCCAGCGGCGTAAATGATGAATCGCATGATCGGCTTCCAACACAGAGCCAAGCAAATCGAGTAATTTGGATTCATCAAGTGATCTTGAACTAAAATCAGAATTAATCGCGGCAGCTAAAGCATCTTGATAACGAATAATTTGTTTTTTAAGTTGATGCAGTTTTGTGCGGCGCGCTTCAAGACTTGGATAGGGATCTGCCTCAAAATTGGCACGTTGTTTGGAAAAAATAAGTTCCATATGTTCAGTGGCAGAGCCGCCATATTCTTTTAAAGTGGAGCGTTCCATTATTGTTCCTTCCATACTTTTGCTTATCATACTTTATGCTTGAAGCGTTGTATGGTCGATGTTAAATTGAGACAACAAGAGGTAGTTTAGTGCCATTATGCAAGTCACTCTAGGAATGGTGTGAGTTAAATGCCTAAAAATCTTTATAAAGATACAAATGCTATTATCGAAGGAAATTATGATAATACATCCTTAGGTGCCAATACATATTTGCTAGGTTTGACCAGTTTATTTGATGAAATGGGTTTGCAAGGCCATTCAATATCAGATGTTCTATCTGGCACAAATATTTCGCCAGATACGATGAATCAATCCTCTATATATTTCCCAAGTCCAAAAAATTCAGCTATTTCAAAATATTCAAAAACTATCTCACGATCCTTTAATTGCACTACGCGCAGGACAAAAGCAGCGATTGTCTGATTTTGGGGTATATGGTTACACGCTTTACTCTTCGCGTAATTTTAGACAAGCGGTAGATCTGGGCATCCGACACATTAAGCTTGCAGGGAATGTAATGGGGGCTAGTGGAAAAGGTGGGAAAATGCCTGAAAAAGAATGAGCTCTGCCGAATCCAAATGTTAGAATTTTAGAAATGTTAAAACGTTAATAACGGGATACCTTAAATATGAGTAAACAGTTTCAAAGAGATTTTGGAGTTTATTGCTGTCCCCATATATTTCATAAAGAAAAACCTGTTTTATTGGTAATCCGTGATGAAGATGGAGATTGGCAGTTCTTATGTGGGAATGATGTTGACGATGAATGTCACTATGTTGGAGTCGGTCATCTTTTAGATAGAGATAATTCCTTAGAAGTATTAGTTAATCTTGAAAAAAATACAGGTGCTGAACTTGATGATACTAATCAGGTTTGGAAATATTTTAATTTGGACTAAATAAATGAAAATGTGAATGCTATTATTTATAGTGTTCACAGTTTTAAGTATTTATAAAAATTCTCTAAGTTCTTGAAGAGTTGATGAATAGAAATATATTTAAGAAAAACACCCAAAACTCTTATTTTTACACTTTAAAATAAATTAAATGAGCTTACTTTAGAAAAAATTATATCTGCATTGCAAGGATTGCAGTGGGAAACAAGCTGGACAAGTTACACAGGAACAAAGGCGTATGTTTTTGGAGTTTAAGAATCGATGAAAGATATTTTGAAAGTTCAGAAAGAATGTTGTGATCATTATGAAGAAAAATTTTTTCCTGTAGAGTTAGATCAGTTGGTTGTAGTATCTGATGATGTTTTAGAGGGAGAAATACCTATAGAGGGTGTTAGGTATAGATCACCTAAACATATGAGTGGTTGGTGGTTAACGGCTGATAAATATGATGGTGATATAGAAACTCTCAAGAATGTTCATTTTACACATATATTGGAAAAAAGACCTGATTTAGCAATTTATATGGCATTACCTTACGGATATAGATTTATATTGGGAGGAGAAGAGGAGCATGTTTGGTTTGATGAGAATACTTTAGATGAATAATTTATATTTTATTGTGAAATAAGGTTGTTTTAGGTTTAATAGCCATTTGTTTTAAGTGGCTATTAAGTCTAATTCGATTTTATTTAAAGTGAATTTGGTAGTCTTTTTGGTTAATTAAAAATTAATAAATATAATTGGTTTTTAGGTTTAAATAATATTATATATTGCTTGTGATATGTTGTAGAGATTAATTTATAATATTTAATTTTAATATAGGTTTTAAAATATTTGTTATGATGCTTTAATATTAAGCTACTCTAGGGTAAGTTAAATTTAAAATCATAATAAATTTATTTTACTTAAATCGAGAGAGTAACTTTTTCTGCAAAAATGGATTACAGAGCAAAATCGCAAATAAAATAATAAATATACCGATAATGCTAAACAGATCCGGTAATTCATGCCAAAAAACAAATCCCCATATTCCTGCAAAAATAATGGCAATGTAGTTCATTGGGCCAATTTGTCCCGCTGGTGCTAGGCTGTAAGCATAAGACATAAACAGTTGGCTAATGTTTGCTAAAAGTCCTGCGGCAATGAGTAGAGCTAGTTCATGCCAAGTGAAAATACGCCAATGCCAGAACATTGGAATAGAGGAAATTAAACTACCGAAAACACAGAAATAAAAAACGATACGTTCAGGCGGCTCTGTACTGGTTAAAGCTCTTACAGTCACAAAGGCCATGGCTGATAAAAAGCATGCACCCAGTCCAATAAAAGACAACGCATTCAATAAGCCTTGGTCAGGTTTAGCAACAAATAAAACCCCAATTAGCCCAATAACGGCGGCAAAAATCATCGATTTGGTAATTTTTTCTTTTAAGAAAAGCCATGCAATGAGTGGAATAAAAATAGGAGATGAATAACTAAAAACCATGGCATTTGATAGTTTTAAGTTCGCAATGGCATAGAAAAAACCATACATTGCAGCAAGTCCCACTAGACTTCGCCACGTGTGCATCCAGAGTTTATCGGTTTTAATAAAGTCTAAACCCTGTTTAAACAGCATCGGAATAAAAATAAATAAACCCACTGCATTTCTAAAAAATACGACGGTCGCATTGTCCACTGTTTCTGAAGCAAAACGAATGCACACTCCCATAATGGAAAATAATAATGCCGATGTCATAAGACAAAGCAGTGCTTTTCCAAGTTGAGTTGAGGGGAGATTTGGAGCAGTCTGATTTTGCATATCGAAATGAGTTTTTGGTTTTCGGTGTTATCTTAGCAGTGATGCAGGCATTGGATGAAATATCATTTGATAATGATTTAATAGTGATACTTATTAGAATAAAAAAAGAGAGCATAGGTCAGCTCTCTTTTAATTTTATAGGGTGTTATTTACAGCTAAAGTTTTCAGCTTTTTCACTATTGCCTTGACCATTGTAACGAGCAATCAGTGGATAAGGGCAAAGTGGGCGGGTACGGTCTGGTGCCCAGTCTTGAGGAAGCTCAGTATTCACTTGACCACTTGGGTTACCTGCGCCGCGTGCGGTCGCAATGATTTTGTCAGGTGCTTGCCCGTATTCAACCCAGCTGACTAAAGCAGTCAATGCATCAAATTGATCGGTCGCAATGCCATCACGGGTATGGTTCATGCCCGGAACTCTAAAGAAACGTGCAAATTCAGGTGCTTTACCTTTTGCATCATTTTTATAGTGTTGGAGTAGTTGATCGTACCAATTTTGGGTGTCATCTACAGAGAAGACGCCGTCAGCTGTGCCTTGTACCACAATCATTTTTCCACCGTGATTACGGAGTTTATCAAGATTAAGTTCATCAGGTGGCATCATGAAAGACATCGAACTTTCAGTATAAACATCATTGGTTGCCGAGAGTTTTGGATAGTCGGTATCGAAGTTAAAATTAAAGGCAAATTGTCTAGAGTTTTGAGTCACGGTTGGGTCTGGCGGAACCTGAAAAAGAATGCCGACAGCAACTGGGTCACGCGCTGTTCCCACCGAAGATTCGAATTTCCAGCTTGCCCAATTACTGCCGACTAAACCGGGGTCGAAAGGCTGGGTTGCATAGAGCGCTTGTCCAGCCGAATTTACAGGACCACGGTAAATATTGGCTAATACATCAATTTGTTCGGTACTTAAACAAGTACCATCTCTTGTGCTTGAGCAAATGGGTACATCTTTGTGAATATCAAAAGCTGTACGGCAAGTCTCGACGTCTTGAACCAGTCCATCTGCAACACCGTCTAAGGCATCGCATTGATCTAAAATCGCTTTTGCTAATACTTTACGCTCTGAAAGAGTAAGGGCGGTACTTAAATCATTTTCATCTGTTGCGACACGACGAAGCTGTTGTGCTGTATAGAGTTGAGCTGCAGCTGCACGAGGTAAGTGAAAACCCGGTGTACTTGCTAAAATTCCATCATATTGATCGCCCAAACGGGTTGCGGCAATCATGGCATGACGTCCGCCGTTCGATGTGCCGCCTGCATAGGAGCGATCTGGTAATTTGCCATATGCGGCTTTAATTAGGTTTTTTGCCATAGGCGTGAGTTTGGTAATCGCACCGTAGCCGTAGTTAATTCTGGCTTGAGGGTCTAAACCAAACATTGGATTTTGTGAAGCATTATGTCCGGCGTCGGAGGAAATAACAGCAAAACCATCATGCAGGGCATTGGTGAGTGGGCCACCGCTGCCGACCTGACCTGTTGCAGGAACTAAATTACCATCAGTTCCGCCATTACCTTGATAGAGGAAACGGCCGTTCCAGTCTATTGGTAAGCGCATTTCAAAACCAATTTGATAAGTTTGTCCATCGACAGGGCTTACCCGTTGATCCATATAACCTTTGACCAAACAATGTGCGCCAATCGGTTTGTTGGCGAGAGTCAATGTACCTGCTTCTTGAAGGGTAGCTGAGCTAATAACGGTATTGTTGTACTGAAATCCGAGTAAGTCTGAACAGCTTCCTGTCTTTTTTACGCCAACAGCAGGAGATAACTGCGGTGGTTTGGTTGTTGAGGGAATCGTTGTGTCATCACTATCACTTCCACAGCCTGCCAAAGAACCAAGCATGGCAAGTACTAAAGCGGAGTGGGTCAAAATTCGTTTATTGTTGGTGTAATTCATTTATTCATATCCTTATTGAATGAATGGTCGCAATTAATCTAAAACCAGAAAATTAGCTGTGCTTCGTGCAATCATTTTGTTGTTTTGCCAAGCTTCACTTTCGAGATTTAGTACAGTTTTGCCTTGTTTAATGAATCGGCATTTTGTAATGACTTCACCCACAGCACAGGGCCTTAAAAAATCCATTGTTAAGTTGATGGTGGTAGCGGGTTTATGGTTATTGGCCAGATATGCAAAAAGTCCCATCACGTCGTCAAGCATGGCGCAGATCATGCCGCCTTCAACGGTGCCGCGTGGATTGGTAAAGCTTTCTAGGGCTGTGTAATGGATGTTAAGTTCAGTGTTTTGATCATTCCAATGGATATTGTGTCCGCCCAAATGGTGATGAATGGGGGGTAAGTGCTCTAAAGTTTTTTGATCCATAATGAAGGGTCCATCCTTTTGAAAGTGTTATAAAAATTATTATTTCAAGGTGTAGGCGTCATAAATAACTGCTTTACCCAAGCGCATTGCACTGCCTACCGCAACGGTCTGATTGAGCCATGAATATTTTGGTGAGCTGGTTTCAAACTGCATGGTAATTTTGAAATAGTAGTTTTTTGGGTCGACATCTTTGCCTTGGGCAAGCTGTTTTAGCGTCTCTGCCGAGCCATGGCGGTAACCTTTGGTTTGAAGATAAATCAGTGCGCCGTCATCGGTTTCTAACAAATATCGTGTATCAATAATGGCTAGTCCTTTACTGTCGACAATTTGCCAATCTGCACCATTATTTAAAATGCGGCCCTTGAGGGATTTGCCTTCAAATGTCCCAACTGTAATAGGAATAATTCGGCGTTTACCAGCATCACTGGTTGTGCCTAACTCCCAAACAGGCGCATTTAGATCAACACTAAATTTTGCTAAAGGCTCAAGCTGAATAGGTGGCGGGCTATATTGCGTTTCGGCATGAGTCAGGCCAATGAAACAAATTCCGCAGAGTAGCGTTACAACTTTTTTCATGATGAATTTCCCGAAATAAAAAGAGGTTCTATGTGTGACAGAACCTCTCGTTTTGAATTATTTAAATTTCCATGTGTAGTCGATGTTGATACGGGTTTCGTTGACAGGTTTGATGTTGGCTGTAGAGAGCATGTTGTTGTCATAAATGGCGTAGCGTGCGCGTAACCCTAAATTTTTTAACCAGCCACTTTGAACGGTGTAACCTAAATCAAAGTCTGTTTCGCGTTCTTTTAAATTGGTTCCGCCTAAGTTGGGTGCATAAATATTGTGACCTGTGGTGTAACGGGTCATAAAACGTAAACCCGGTACATAATCTTTAAAGTCATATTCATAACGGAAGCTATAGGCTTTTTCTTTTGGGTTTAAAAACTCGCCTGGCCATGTATCAATAAGAAGTCCAGTTTCACCTCCAGTCAAATAAGGAAATGCGGTATCGCCGTGGTGTTGGAAGGTTCCAAAAATAAATTTATGGTTTTGATGTTTGAGTTCGAAATGCGCATGATAAAGGTCATTATCGACTAAGCCTGCTTTTGCTTGTCCGTCATCTCGGCTGCGGTAGTAACGTAATTGCGAGCTAAAATTAGTGGTGTCATTAATTTTGTGTTGATGTAGTGCGCCGACCATGGTTTGGTTATAAAGGTCATCAACATCCATATAAAAAGCGGTGAGCTTGAGTGCAGGATTAAACTGATAGTTTCCACCTAAATAATAAAGCCCATCAGTTTCGGCGCCTTTAAATCGTCCATTCACCCCAGAAATTTTAATTTTTTCATAGTTGGTCGAATCACGATGATTCACTTTATCGAGGTAGGCTGCCTGTAAATCAAAATCTTTAATATCTTTACTGGTCAGTGAAATGCCTCGATAGGTTTGAGGAAGCAAACGAGCAGGTGACGCTACTAAAACAGGGTTCATCGGCATTAGCGTACCAATACGTAGCTCGGTCTGGCTCATTTTCGCTTTTGCTGTGACCCCAATTTCGCCATAAGAGTCAGCAGGTTCATTGGTGCGCGTGTCTCTAGGTAAGTTACCTGTACCTCCATGCTCTGCATCGGCATCAAGTTTAAAACCCGCCGTTGCAAGCACATCCAGCCCAAAACCGACAGTCCCTTCGGTATAACCTGAATTGGCTTTAAGAATAAAACCTTGTGTCCAGTCCTTGGCGGCAGGGTAAGCGGATTGCTCTTGGTAGTCGCGGTCAAAATAGAAATTTCGTGTGGTGAGTTCTACTGAACTGTTATCAATAAAACTGCCAGCCCACACTGAACTTGAGAGCATGAGGGTAGAGTACATCCATAATTTCGACATAGCATTTCTTCCTGAAATATCATTTTTTGTTTTCAACAAGGCATAGTTGTTGTGTCTGCCTTGTTTGGTTTTTAAATCGAATTATTTTCCGAGCAGTTCTCGGGCAACGATTTCTTTCATAATTTCATTGGTTCCCCCATAAATTTTTTGTACCCGCGCATCCACAAAAAAGCGTGAAATCGGGTATTCCTGCATGTAACCGTAGCCACCAAAAAGCTGAAGTAATTGATCAATCACTTCACATTGGACATCGGTAATAAAGCATTTCAGTGCGGCAACTTGAGTGACGCTTAACTGGTGTTGTTGATACAGCGCTGCACATTGGTCTACAAAAGCTTGAGCGGCTTTTGCTTTGATTTGCGCGTTTGCGAGCACAAAGCGCGTGTTTTGCATTTGGCTTAAAGGTTGTCCGAAAGCTTTACGTTCCAAAACATAGTCTTTAGTAATTTCAATGGCGCCTAAAATTGCCCCCAACGCCATCATTGAAATACTCAAACGTTCGCGAGGTAACTCTTGCATTAAATAAGTAAAGCCTTGTCCTTCTTCACCCAAACGCTGAGTTGCCGGCACACAGACATCATCAAAAAACAGTTCAGCTGTATCTTGGGCATGCAGCCCGATTTTTTGTAATGAACGGCCTTTTTTAACGCCGTCTAAAGCAGCATCAACTAATAAAATCGAAATACCTTTTGCTTTAGCTTGAGGGTCAGTTTTTGCCACCAAAACAATCAGGTCGGCATGTAATCCATTCGAGATAAAGGTTTTTGAACCATTCACACGATAGTGGTCATTTTCTAAAATGGCTTGAGTGCGTATGGCTTGTAGATCCGAGCCGGCATTGGCTTCGGTCATAGCAATTGCAGTGACGACTTCACCTGTGACCATTTTCGGTAACCAATAACGTTTTTGCTCTTCAGTTCCAATATTTTGTAGGTAAGGAGAGACCAACTCATTTTGCCCGCCAATGGCAACCGCCAAAGACGCAAAGCCCGCTTGAGCCGTTTCTTGAACCAGCATGAGGGAGTAATGAACAGGAGCGCCGTAACCGCCATATTCCTCAGGCACATCAACACACAAAAAACCATTTTCCCCAAGACGAAGCCATAGATCACGTGGGATAAGGCCATTGTGTTCCCACTGTTCGTAATACGGGGCAACCTGTTCTTTTAAGAACCTGCGATAGCTGTCCCGAAATAGTTCAAATTCTGTATCGTGTGGCATGTTGAACCTTTTTTAGGCAAAAGTGAGGCTAAGGCCCAAACCGAAGTTTGAGCTTCCTTTTCTATTTCAAATGCTTATTGCTTTAAGGTGGGCACCCGAATAATCAGCGGGTTATCAGCCTGCTTTTGATAAAGCTCATCAATTAAAGCAGCACGACGCTTGGTAATATTGCCTTGATTGAGGTTGCCTTTATCGGTCACTTCACCTGCATCGAGTTGAGGTGGCTCGGTCATTAAATAAAGTATTGAGACTGTATTTGAGCTGCCAGTCGCATCTTTATTAAAGGTGGTTAAAAATTGGCGGAACCATTGCTGGACTTTAGGATGCTGTAATATCAGTGTTGGAGAATGTTCGCCCAGCTTAAGGCCAGCTTGTTGAGCACAAGCTTCTAATTTTGGAAAAATCAGAAAACCAACAGCATTCAGGTTTGAACCAGTAATACAAACATCTTGAATCAGTAAATTACCTTGAATCAGTACTTTGTTGCGTAGTGTGCCCACATTCACAAAAGTACCCGTATTGAGTTTAAAGTCTTCGGCAATTCGTCCGTCGTACATTAGGCCTTTAGTTGGATCATTGACATCGACTAAACGAACGGCATCGCCTGTATGGAAAAAACCTTCATCGTCAAACACAGTGCTTTGCTGGTCTGCCTTTAGACGCCAATAGCCTTTCATGACATGTTTGCCACGAACACAAAACTCTAGTTTGTCGCCACATGGCACTAGCTTAATTTCGCATCCCGGAGCAGGGTATCCAATAAAACCAGCCATTACGTGTGGGCCAGTGGTAAAAGCACAAGAGGGAGCAGTTTCAGTCATGCCCAATCCACTCATTATGCGAATTTTTTCTCCACAATGTTGCTGAGCAATTTTATCGAGTCTGTTCCAGCCCGCTTCTGAAAGCGCTGCACCTGCAAAGAATAGAATTTTAACTTTGGCAAAAAAGCGGTCTCTTAATTCTTCATCTTTTTCTAAAGCTTCGGTAAGTTCTTCCCAACCTTTTGGCACATTTAAATAAACGGTTGGAGAAATTTCTTTGAGATTGCGAATGGTTTCGTCAAATTTTCCTGCAACGGGTTTGCCATCATCAATGTAAATCGTACCGCCGTTATAGAGTGCGATGCCGACATTGTGACTGCCGCCAAATGTGTGGTGCCAAGACAGCCAGTCGAGTAGGACAGGAGGAGTTTCTTCAAACTCAGGGAAAGTCTGCAATAACATTTGCTGATTGACACACAACATTAAATGCGTGGTCGGCACAGCTTTAGGGAGTTTGGTTGAACCCGAGGTAAATAAGAATTTGGCAATTTGGTTTTCATCAAGGGTTTGATAAAACTCTTGGACATTTGAAACAGGCGTATCTAACAGCGACTGAAAAGATGTGCAGATCTGATCGCCCACAATGCCTTTATTGGTTACCACTTCAATATTGGATGTAATGCATGCCTGAATGGCTTTTGCAAAAGCTTGTCCATCGCTGGCATAAACCATACCAGGTGTGAGCACTTCAAACACATGTTTGAGTTTGCCAAAGTCTTGAGAAATCAGAGAGTAGGCGGGTGAAATAGCAGAGAAAGGTACACCTGCCAGCATAGCACCCATAGAGAGTGTTAAATGCTCAAGATCATTACCACTTAAAATAACGAGTGGTCGTTCTTGGCTTAACTTACGTTCATGTAAAGCTTGAGCAATGTGCCATGCACGTTGTAAAACTTCTGCATAACTCAGTTTGACCCATTCACCTTGAGCATTGCGTTTTGCTGCAAAAATATGGTCTGGTTTAGTTTGTGCAAAATGAATTAACCGATCTGTCAGTTTTTGTGGATACGGTTTTAATTGCTCTTTTGGGCTGATATAGAGCGTGTCATCTTTATGGTGATAATGAATATCATGTTGCCCTAATTTTACGAACCGTTCGCGGTCTTGTGATTGAGTGGCATTCATTTGCATTTCTTTCACTCCATGGAAAGCGCATCAGTGCGCTTTATTTTTTGCATCATGCAATTTTTATTTAATCTGTCGGTATTCGCATTAGCCTGACTAAATCGGGTAATGACGTGATTGGGTTTGAATGGTAATCCAGCGTAGTTCTGTAAATTCGGCAACGGAGACTTTACTACCAAAACGTCCGTAACCACTCGATTTTGTTCCACCAAATGGCATTTGAGCTTCGTCATGTACGGTTGCGCCGTTAATGTGACAAATACCCGAATCAATCTGTTTAGCCACTTCCAATGCTTGCGGAATATTCTGGCTAAACACTGCCGCAGAAAGACCGAACTCGCTGTCATTTGCCAATGCTACGCCTTCGTCAATGCTTGAAAAACGTTGAACTGTGCATACTGGGCCAAATGATTCTTCACGGTAAAGCAGCATGTCAGGTTTAATATTGAGCACTAGCGTCGGTTGCATGGTGGTGTCTTCAATATGAATACCTAAAGGTAAGTCAGCACCTTTGTTTTGAGCATCTTCCAGCAAATGCTGAATACGGTTTGCAGCACTGCGACTTTCTAAAACACCGAGTACATTATCTTTTGAGGTTGGATTACCTGCCTGAATAGAGCGGGTTTTTTCAATCAGTTTTTCAATAAATTGGTCGGCAATTTTGTCTTGAACCAAAACACGTTCGGTCGACATACAGATTTGACCCTGATTAAAGAACGCTCCAAAAGCGACTGCATTTACAGCTTCATTAATGTCAGCTTCATTTAAAACCACAACAGGGGCTTTACCACCGAGTTCGAGTAAAACTGGTTTTAAATATTTAGCAGCAGTCTCGGCAATAATTTTTCCAACTTTGGTTGAACCGGTAAAATTAATGCGTTTCACAGCTGGATGAGAGACTAAACGCTCCACGATTTGTGGTGCATCTTCGGCGGCATGCGTAATCACATTGACCACACCTTTACCCAGACCTGCTTCATGTAACACTTCACCAATGAGACGATGTGTTGCTGGGCAGGCTTCCGATGCTTTTAACACAACCGTGTTACCACAAGCCAAAGGCATAGCAAGCGCACGTGTTGCCAAAATGACAGGCGCATTCCAAGGTGCAATGCCAACAATGACACCGCAAGGAACTCGTACACCCATCGCAAGATTGCCCGGCACATCTGATGGAATCAGACTTCCGTCAATTTGTGTGGTCATGGCTGCGGCTTCACGTAACATGTTGGCAGCAAGGTGAACGTTAAACCCATACCATGTTGCAGTTGAACCTGTTTCTTGCATTCCAGTTTCAATGAATTGCTCGGTTTTTTGGTCCATTAAATCGGCTGCTTTTAATAAACGTAAGCGACGTTCGGTAGGCGAGAGTTTCGACCATACTTTAAAAGCTTGTTGTGCCGATTCGATTGCACGATCAACATCGTCTAAAGTTGCGGCAGCAGCTTTACTGGCTACTGATCCATCAATTGGGCTAATACGCTCAAAAGTTGCCTGATTTGATGCATCAACAGATCGACCGTGAATAAGTAACTGTACATTTTGCATGGGTTGCGTCCTTACATTGCCATTAAAGTATCAAAAGTTAACCAGTACGTTTATAACTCTGTAAACCCGGTTTAATTGATTTTTCATCTAAGAATTGTTTCAAACCTTCTTGGCGGCCATTTTCTGTATCGCGGTGGATACATTGATCAAGTTTGGCATATAAGTAGTCTTCGTTTTGATCCCAAGTCAGTTCACGACAACGCTTAAATCCATTTTTAGCGGTACGAAGAACCACAGGGTTTTTCTCAAGTAAGCAATTTGCAAGTTCAGTCACTTCTGCTTTTAATTGGGCAAGCGGTACGCTTTTATTGACAAGGCCCATGGTTTCAGCTTCTTTACCGCTAAAGGTTTTACCCGTCATGATGTAGTACAAAGATGCACGGTGACCTACGGTATCTGCCATTGCTTTACTTACAAGGTTGCCCGGTGGGATCCCCCAGTTAATCTCAGATAAACCGAAAGTTGCTTCATCTGCTGCAATTGCTAGGTCACAAGCCACTAAAGGTGAGAAACCGCCTCCAAAGCACCAGCCGTTGACCATTGCAATCGTTGGTTTTGAATACATGCGAAGAAGTTGCCACTGCCAACGGCATGAGTCACGGCGAATACGTTCTTGGAAAATTTCAGGCTGAGTGTCGACTTCACGGAAATATTCCTTCAAATCCATACCCGCTGTCCAAGAGTCACCAGCACCCGTCAAAACTAAAACACGCGCATCTTGATCAAGCTCAAGCGTTTCGAGCACATCAATCATTTCACGATTGAGTGTTGGGCTCATGGCATTTTTCTTTTCTGGGCGGTTTAGTGTTACCCATGCAATTCCATCTTCAACTTTAACATCTACTGTTTCCCAGCGGTTTTCATAACTCATCTTCATACTCCTTGAATGATTTTTTGCTGTTCTGGGATTTAATTTAATATCAGTTAAACTTACATTCAAGTCTTTTTTATAAAATTTCATAAATATTTTATAATCCATTGTATTTTAAATATTAATTAATTTTATTGATGATTTAATATAAAAATATGTTGATTTTTTAGTAAGTTTAACTGATATTTTTGATGTGTTTAAACAACAATACACAAAGGGCTAAATGGAACGACTAGTCAATAAAGGACAACACAATGGAAAAAATATCAGGACAGCCTTCAAGGGCAAAAATCACGTTGCTACTGTGCTTTGCCATAGCAATTTTTGAAGGGTTTGATCTTCAATCAATGGGGGTAGCCGCTCCACGAATGCGGGCTGAGTTCATGTTAGACAATGCCCAGATGGCGTGGGCGTTTAGTGCTGCAATTTTAGGAACGTTACCAGGTGCAATATTAGGCGGTCGGTTTGCTGATATTGTCGGGCGTAAGAAAATTCTGATTTTTAGTATTTTACTTTTTGGAATTATGTCTTTGCTAACGGCTTATGCTGCTAACTTTAGTTTGCTATTACTCATTCGTTTTTGTACAGGTTTAGGAATGGGTGGAGCACTTCCGATGATGATTACACTTGCCTCTGAAGCTGTACCTGATAAATATAAAGGTACCGCGGTAAGTATTATGTATAGCGGAATTCCTTTTGGTGGATTACTTACTTCTGTGGTTGCCATGTCATTGGCAGGTGATGCAGAGTGGCGTCATATTTTCTATATTGGTGGGATTGCGCCAATTTTTCTCATTCCACTGATTATGCGCTTTTTACCAGAGTCAAATGACTACCTGCAACGAAAAGTTCAAGCGCAAAAAACGACACCATTCTTTGAAGTTTTATTTGCCAAAGAACGTCGTATGTCAACCATTCAGCTTTGGATAAGTTTTTTCTGTACGCTAGTGGTACTTTATTTCTTGTTGAACTGGTTACCGTTGCTGATGGGTGCGCAAGGCCTATCAAAACTACAGGCAAACTATGTACAGATGGGCTATAACGTTGGTGGAATTTTAGGTTCGGTTCTGATGGGCGTATTGCTTGATAAATTACGCATGAGCTTTGTGATTAAATTAATTTATCTCGGCATTTTATTCTCACTGTGCTGTTTAGCAATTTCTCCGACAGTGGCTTTACTTGCACTTTCGGCAGTGGGTTGTGGCCTATTCATTGTGGGAGGACAATCCGCGCTGTATGGTCTGGCTGCTATGTATTATCCAACCGAAATGCGGGGAACTGGAGTTGGTGCAGCAGTTGCAATTGGCCGTATTGGTTCGTTTGCAGGGCCTTTAATGGCTGGGTTTTTACTCTCGCTTGGACAAAGCTCGACCATTGTAATTGGTTCAAGCATTCCGGTGATTTTAATTGCAGCGATCTCTGCATTACTTCTTGTCAAAAAACCTAAACAGCCTGTACATTTAGTACAAAGCTCAGGTGCTCGCTAAGTTTTAACGAAAGTATGGGGTTAGAACCTCATACTTTCACTACAGATTTTCTTATGATGAATGAAAGGTTATGGTACGTTCGAATTTAGTTCCAAAAAAAGTAGAAGATGAGCCTAAGTTAAGTTATATGATTGCTCGTGTTGACCGAATTATTAGTAAACATTTAACAGAACATTTAAAAGAGCTTGAAATTACCTTGCCGCAATTTACTGCGCTTTCTGTTTTAGCTTCAAAAAGTAATTTATCCAATGCCAAGCTTGCTGAGCGTTCTTTTATAAAGCCGCAATCTGCCAATAAAATTTTGCAAGATTTACTGGTCAATGGTTGGATTGAGAAAAAACCGGACCCAACACATGGCCGCCGTATTTTAATTACACTGACTGAAAGCGGTATTGAAAAGCTAAATAAATGTAATGAAGTGGTTTTAAAAGTTGAAGAAAAAATGCTGGAAGGCATTGATATTAACTTGGCTTATTTAATTCGTAATAATCTCGATATTATGGTCAATAATCTTAAGAATTTTAAATAATTTAGATTAAAATTTTCTAAAAATTAGTAAATTATAGTAATAGTTTAAGGAACAGCGATCTAAAGATTATTTAAATCGCTGTATATAATACTAAATTTATTTAGAGCAATATTTTATTGCAGATGGAGAGACCGTTGGTTCTGAGTTTAACCATTGTTTTGTTGGGATCACTGTAATATCACAATTTTCAGCAACTTTAATTTTAAATGCGCTCCAATAGCGGCTTTCTCCAGTATTTGAAGTAGGGGTAAAAATTTGAGTACCTTTCATTGTATTTAATTCAACTTTTATTGGTGAGCCAAAAATACCCGGATTGGATGTACCCGAATAGTTGTGAACAAAATAATGGTAATCACCTACCATCAATTTACTTAATGTGATCACTTCAGGGCCATAACTCGTCGTATCATCAACATCTAAATTTATAAAAGGATGTTGCAGTAATGCTCCTTGGGCACTGTATGAAACATGACTGCCATCTGGGGCTAGCATATGCGAGTCAATATCATTGGGATTTTGGCCCCAAGTCAACCTAACCGTAATATTTTGGCTTGGCTCTGTTAAAACTAAGCAATCATTTAAAGTACTATTTGAAGCTAATACAGTATGTTCAATTGTATTACTGCGTAAGTTATTTGCCTGACCATTAATTAATACAATAGAGTTTTGTTTTGCTGCGGCTGAGAACTCACCATTATTATTGGTATTAGTAATGGTGTAGCCAGAGTAGTCTTTACCCTCAAGCAAAATTTGAGCATTAGCAATTCGTTTTCCACTTGAATCTGCTAAGCAGCCAGCAACATTTGTGGTCTGATAAGGAATATCTGCATTTACAACATTTAATGTACTTGAGCTACCTGCGTAGAAACTATTTCCGTTATTATCCGTCTGTAAGGTGAGTGTTTGGTTACCATCCTGAAGCCAATAACCACGAGTAGGGTCAAAATAATAAAGTGGAATGGTAGCAGGGGCAATTCCTCTCGCCATTAAAGGAATACGAATATTAGCCAATTGGTTAGCTATCAGTTCAACTTTTGCACCAGTGCTATCTCTCAAATCAACAATCATGGCTCCAAAACTTTCCAACGGCGCTCTTGTATTGTTCACTTGAGTTGCTAAATCACCTGGCATATTGCGCACTTCTTGCGCAGTGTTAATGAGTGCAAAACTCACATTTACATTACCTTGAATAGGCTGTCCATCTACACGTTTTAGACTATTTGGGGCAATAACAACTTGAGCTGTACTGTTTGCTAAGTTTACCGTTCCACCAGTGATGGCAGAAACAGACCCTCCTAAATTTAAAGGAATGAGCTGAACAATAATACCTGAGAGTTCTTGCTTATCCACTAAATCGACAGTAACAAATTGATCTGCATAACCAGTTTTACTAATTTTAATGACAGATCGACCAACGGCAATTTTTTGTAGTTGTGCTTTACCTTCTATATCAGTAGTTAATGATATTGTTTTATTTACTATGCTAACTTGAGCATTATTAATTTGACTACCTGTAGTATTATCAAATACTTGTAAGGCAACACTTGCGGAAGGAGTCGTAACAGGTGAAGTTTCACTTGGATCATTATCACTATCATTACAAGCCATTAAGCCCATACTTAATGCAATAATAAGTGGTAATTTTTTAAAAAATAATAAATTTCTCATTGATAAATCTCTAATCTGATAAATATAAATAATTTTTAAAATTATCGTTTTAAAGCTGTGTTATTAATTTTAAAACGAGAATGAAGTCATCCTTTTTAATGAGTGATTTGAAAGTAAATATTTAATAAAAAGTGATTAAATACCTATCATCTAAAATAAATGAGTTTAAAATATATTATAAATTTATTTTTTATTAAAGAGGTTGTTTTGAAGATTTATTATAGAATAATTTTTAAATTATTCTTAATAATCAATATTTTTATTTATATTATTTAATAAATTTACGACTATATTTTATCAATTTAAAAATAAAAAATAAGTTAATTTTGATATGACGGTAAACCAAGTTGAGTACTTTTTTAAAAAATTAATTTAATCTTGATCAATTAAGTTGACGCTTATAAATGTCTGAGCTGTTAGATTCAAACAGAAAATTTATTTCATTTTACAAATGAACTTGCTAGCATCGAACTGACGTTTTTGGTGATGTGTGGCAGCGAATGTCTTCAGGACAACAAGTTTTACTTAAACTAAGAAAAATGATTATTTCAGGGGAACTTGAAGGCGGTGCCAGAATTGCCGAAATTCCGACTGCCGAGTTACTTGGTGTTTCAAGGCAGCCTGTTCGTATTGCCTTTCGCTTGCTTGAGCAAGAAGGTCTCCTCATTAAAAACCCAACTCGTGGTTACACGGTTCGTGAAATTTCAGAACAACTCGTTCATGATGCGCTCGAAGTGCGCGGTGTGCTGGAAGGGTTGGCTGCAAAAACTTTGGCAGAACAAGGCTTAAGCGAAGAGCAGAAAAAGACACTGCAACATTGCATTCAAGAAACTGAAAAACTATTTAATGAAACAGACGAGTTTGGTGATGCTGAACTGGAACGTTATCACCATTTCAACGTCATTTTTCATGACACGATTATTGAAGGCGCGCAAAACGTCGCACTCATCCAAGCCTTAGCGAAAAACAATCAATTGCCGATGGCGTCTGCCCAAGCTATTACCTATGACCAGAACCAAGCTTTATCGGAATATCGTCGTTTGCACTATGCGCATTTACAGCATTGTTCGATTTTCGATGCATTGGTACATCGTCAGGCAGGGCGTGCTGAAACTTTAATGCGTGAACACAGTAGTGTGGTGATTTTAGGTGAAACGCTAAGAAATGTTCTCAGCGCTTAAGTTAAAAGAAGTTCCTTTATTTTTGAATAAAGGAACTCAAGAGTTAAAGCTCAATCACAAGATTTTTAGTTTTTGCACGAGAACAGCAGGGCGTAAATTGGTCATTTAGTGCATGTTCTTCATCGGTCATAAATAGATCCCGATGATCAGGTGTGCCTTCTACTACGCGGGTAATACAGGTCCCGCAAATGCCTTGTTCACATGAAACAGGAATATCAAAACCATTTGCAATTAATGCTTCTGTTGCGGTTTGCTCTGGTAATACTTCAATTCGGCGGCCCGTACCTTTCACTTCAATCGTGAAAGCTTCATCGTTGGACGTATCTATCTTTTGAGCAACAAAATGCTCTTGATGTAACTGTTCATTGTGCCAACCCGCCTGTTCGGCTGAGCTCATGACAAACTGCATAAATCCTGTCGGACCGCACACATATAAGTGTTTATCAGGTGAAGCTTGGTCCAAAACCTCTGCCATATTACATTCAGTGTCTGGCTGATCTTGAATATGAAAATGGACTTGGTTACCAAAGTGCTCGGTTAAGTTGCCATAGAAGGCAATCATTTCATGACTACGAACGAAGTAGTGCAATTCAAAAGGAATATTGGCCGACTTAAGCCGATATGCCATCGACAAAATCGGGGTAATACCAATACCACCCGCAAATAAAACCGCCTGTTTGGTTTGAGGGTGAATCTCAAATAAATTACGTGGCTCACCAATTTTTAAATGATCGCCTTCACGATATTCATTGTGAATGCAACGTGAGCCACCGCGTGAATTGGCATCATGTAAAACACCAATGACATAGCGATGCTTTTCAGTGCAGCAGTTTGAAAGTGAATACTGACGGGTGAGGCCGTTTTTTAGGTGCACATCAATATGCGCACCTGCTTCAAAACTCGGTAGCTCTGTACCATTTGCTGCAACCAATTCAAACGCACGAATGGTCGGGGTGAGCTGGTGAATTTTCTGAATAATAACGTCCATGTTCATACTCCTTTAAATAATCCGAATGTTTGGAAACTTCTGTGCGGATGTTTCAGGAGGTGTTTTATTTTCTTCGGCAAGCAGTCGCTCAATCACCTTGCGAGACTGTACACCGCCTGCGTCGATGTTGAGCATGAGTAACTTGCGATGTGGATTGTTTAAAATATTTTGCTGCTGTTGCTCCAGCATTTCTAAATCTTCAGTAAAGATTTTGCCTTGTCCTTCACGAATTTGATCGGTGAGTTCAGCATTATCTGGCTGGAAATTACGCGCCATTCCCCAGAAATACCAGTGAGAGGTTTCAGTTTCCGGTGTAATAAAATCAACTACGATTGAGGAAACTTTTTTGTCTTTCGGTGCGTGGTAACCACCATGTCCAGCATGTGCGACACCCACTTCAATATGAACATTACTTGGAGCAAAGAAGTGACAACGTTGCCAACGATCAACTGGTACATCATCTGCTAAGTGGTTGCCGCGAAGGGCCATTTGCCAAAATGGAGGTGCGATCACATTTTCCATATAGCGTTCGGTAATCACATGGTCACCGTCAACTTTAGTCACAGGCAATGATTCATCAATCTCTTTTTGCCCAATACTGCTTGAGTGAACATAGGTCTCGTGGGTTAAATCCATGAGGTTGTCGACCATCAGGCGATAGTCACAATGAATGTGAAACAGCCCTCCGCCATAGCTCCATTCAGGATGATCTGCCCATTCTAAAGTTGGAAGTTTTGCTTCATCCGCTAAAGCTTTCTCACCCGGCCATATCCAAATAAAACCGAATTTTTCGACAACTGCATATGATTTGTTGCAAGGGAAACCGTTTACACGTTGGGCTGGCATTGAGACGGTCTTTCCGTCACAGCCCATAACTAGTCCATGATAACCACATACAAGGTTGCCATCTTCGACATAGCCAAGTGAAAGTGGGGCACCGCGATGGGGACAAAAATCTTCAACGGCTGCAACTTGGTTTTCTTTACCACGATAAAAAACAATTTTTTCACCACAAATAGTGCGACCTAGTGGTTTGTCTTGGATTTCTTCTGGACGGCAGGCAACATACCAAGCATTTTTAATAAACATTGTGACGACTCCTTATCACTTATTGGATCCAATTTATAACAAATAAAAATATTGGTCAATTGATAAGCAGTATATTTATTCAAAAATATTGTTCTTTAAAGTTGGTTAATTTGTATATTTTTAAATATTGTTAAGGACTTCTGCTATTCTTTGGAATTTTAGAGTGAAATTTTTATTAGTTTTTATTTGGATCCATAATGACTTCAGTTAAGCCATTATGGGAGTGTAGAGATTTAGAAATTAACCGTGTAGTGAAGCATCATGCGCTGTTCATCCAGACTTTTGCCGTGTTTGGTGTCGTAATTTATATTTAAGAAAAGAAACTTAAGATTTTTAACCCAAGCATTTAGATCGTACTGAATCAACACATCACTTTCTTGCTCAAAATCATTTTGATTCATGGTCTGAAATGAATCGCCATAAATATATTTATAGGTGATTTTTAAACCCTTGATATAGTCTTTAAAGTCATACGAGGCAACAAAATGATAAGACTTTTCATCTGCTTTGGTAAATGCGCCTAAGGTCCAGTTCACCATGTGAGGAATGGGCATATTGTCGAGTTTTGGAATACCATCTTTGCCAAAGTTTTCTTGATAGCCAATTCCGGTTGTAAAGTTGCCATGTTTAATGAAATGCATAGCGCCTATGGATGTATTGTCATATTCACCAAGCTTTGATTTCCCGACATCGTCGTGGCGAAACACACGTAATTTTGTGGTGTGCTGCTTTGTCCATTGATAATCAAAGGCAAAGTAACTTTGATTGATGAGATCTGTTAAGTAACCATTATAAAATTTCCAGTGGTACCGAGGTGTATTGCCGTCCCATTGAAAGAAATAGAGCCCGTCAGATTCATGTTTTGATATGGCGAGTTTGTGGTAGTCCTCCTCATTTTTTGGTGAATAACGGTTAATCAAACCCAGCTCGAAATTTTGTTGCGGTGTCTTATATTTTAATTCCAAGCCTTTATAGTTCACTCGTAATTGATGTGTGTCTACTTGTGGCGTAAGTGGTGAATCGGGAGTGATTTCACCTACATTCATGCGAAAGTTTTGATATTCAACACCAGCTCCTAAGCCATATTTAACTTGGTCTTGCGCTTGTTTCTTAGTGTTAGGGTCAAAGGGTATGACCATATCATTGGTGTGTTGGTCGTTACTTAGGCGATATGCATATTGGATGCTTGGATTGAGGTGGAGCTGAACCTCATTAAGCTTGGTTGTCCAGTCACCACGATAAATCAAGCCTTGACTCAAGCTATGAGTATCGGGGCTAGTACCATTTTCATATTGTCTGTCGAAGTTGAATGTTTTGAGTGTGAGTGTATTTTGAAAGTTAACATCTACTTCACTGTGAGCTAAACAGCAGGCAAGGGTTGTCCCTGAGAAGAAAATCCCATAAATAAAAATATGCTTCATTTTTAAATCCGTTTAAAAGCGTTTTACTGTTCTAAATCCGACATGGCTAGTTGCAAGGTCGAGTTCCTGTGGATGCCTTGCGGCAGCACGATAACGTGCGCAATAATTGGTTGCGCATAAATAAGATCCACCTTTAATCGTGTATTGCAAAATCTGTTCGTGACTTTGCCGATATTTCGATGGATCTCCCATATGGTGATCTCGTGGGCCTGTATAGGGTGTTTGCGTCCATTCCCATACATTGCCAATCAAGTCATATAGCCCAAATGGGTTTTTGCTAAAACAACCAACAGGGGCCACATCCTTAAAACCATCTTCCTGAATGTTTTTATAAGGAAATTCGCCTTGCCAGAAATTGGCTACAATATGGCCTTCGTGGGTCGGGCCAATATCGGAATTTTGCTGAAAACCTTTGGCTGCATATTCCCACTCAAGCTCAGTCGGTAAGTCATGACCTAGCCAGTTTGCATAAGCGTAGGCATCATTCCATGTCACCATACGAACAGGCTCATGAGGCGCGGGTTGTTTAGGGGTGTTTAAGCCCCATGGATGTTTCCAATTGGCCCCTTTTTCAAATTTCCACCATTGTAATTCTTCAACTGGATGATCTGGTTGTACAAACATAGCTGCGCCGCCTTGCTTCTCTGCATCGGTGACATAACCCGTTTCTTTAACAAACTCTTGAAATTGAGCATTGGTGACTTCAGTCGCATCAATTAAAAACGCGGGAACTGAAGTTGCCTGTAAATTTAATGGGCGTTCATCTTCATAACCTTGTGTGGTGCCTAAAACAATTTTTCCTTGCGGGAGTTTGACCATGCCTGCTTCTTTGTTGTTAGGCCAACCCGAAGGAAGGCCTGAATAAGAATTACATTTAGCTTTGCTGCCTAAGTCGGGCAAGATGGTCTGTTCTAGTTGAGGCATGGTTTTTTGGCATGCACAAAGTAAGAGAAACGATGAAAGCATCATGATCTGTTTCATCTGGTTTTCTCTACTTTTTGTTGTATTGCTCAAAATCCACAACACCATTTTCATCGGCATATCTTAAATATTTATCATTTAAGACTTTGACGATCTCAGGATGGGCTGCATAAACATTATGTTGTTCATTAAAATCTGTTTTTAAATTGTAGAGTTCCCAGCCATGGCTCTTAAATTTAGAAGGTGAGTTTTCAATAAGTTTCCATTCGTCAGTTTTTGCGTAGCGGCTGCCATGTAGTTCTTTAAAGTCATAGTAATTAACAGGGCGAATACGGGCAGTATTATCTTTAAACGCAGGAATTAGGCTAAAGCCCGACGGTTTAATTTTGGTGCTTGAAGTTGGATAAACCTGATTATTTTGAATCCCCGCTAGCTCCATCACAGTGGGGAAGATATCTCTGACTGTCGCAAAGTTATTGTTAATTCCACGTTGTTTGGAAATCTGCACAGGCGATTTAACAATAAATGGAACTCGTACTCCGCCTTCTGAAGCAGCTGACTTCCAATGGGTAAATGGTGTGCTGCTCACTTCGGCCCAGCGTGGACCCATATAAACATATGAACTGGCGTTGCCTATATTTTCATAGCGATTGTCGGCATCACCCATTGGGAAATTGTGATCACCACCTTCAGCGCCGTTATCTGACATAAACACAATTAAAGTGTTGTCATATAAATGATGCTTTTTAAGATATTGAATGACATCACCCACGCGGTCGTCTAACTGGGTAACCATGCCCGCATAAACTTCCATTTTACGTGCTTCGTATTTGCGCTCTTGGGGGGTGAGTTCATTCCAGCTTTTGGTGCCTAAAGCTTGGTTGCCACGCTCGACTGGGTATTCTGCGTTTGCTGGAATTAATCCTAATTGCTTTTGTCTAAGAAAGCGTTGTTTGCGAATCGCATCGTAGCCTTGATCGTATTTACCTTTATATAAGTCTCTATAATGAGCGGGTGCTTGTAGTGGCCAGTGTGGAGCGGTATAGGCTAGGTAGGCAAAAAATGGTTTTTGCGCTTTATTTTTGTCTAAGTACTCAAACGCTTTTTGTGTAAAAAAGTCGGTTGAGTAGTAGTTGTCTGGCAATGTGACCTTTTGACCATTTTCTGTGTATTGAGTATTGCGCGGATAGTTTTTAGGCTGGTCTTTAAAATGTAAATCGAAGCCGTCGAGTAGAGCAAAAGATTGATCAAAACCACGGGCTTTAGGGTTTTGGTCGGGAGCATAGCCTAAGTGCCATTTACCGACCATGAAGGTGTAATAATCTTTTGTCTTTAAAATTTCTGCGAGTGTGTAAGCATTTTGCGTTAAGTGACCTGAATAGCCATCAATTTTGAGTAGTGCACGCGGACTATCGGCGCCAACCAATTTTTCTTGTCGTTTTGAAGTTTCATACATGGCACCTAAACCCACCAAGTGATTATCTGCGCCTGTCATAAGTTGTGCACGAGTAGGTGAACACATTGATGAAGCATGAAAATTAAAAAGCATTTTTCCTTGCTTTAATAGGCTATCAATATGAGGGGTTTTAATTTCGCCACCATAGGCGCTAATGTCTGAGAATCCAAGATCATCGGCCAAAATAATCATGATGTTAGGTGGTTGTTGATTTTTTGGAGGTGCTGCTTGCGCCGTGTAAAACAATTGGCTGGCAAAAAAAAGTCCCAATGTAAGCTGGCTTACTCTTTTGAGTTTCATAACAACAATCCTTTGATGTTTTAAAAATGCATCTTGCATTTCCTGGAAATAAACTGAGCTTTTTTTGGCTAAAAAATGCTCTGGAATCGATCATAATAGATTTTTTAATATGGATCCATAAAAATATTCAAGCATTCTAATTTTATGTTTTTAATAATTTTATACTTATATAATTTATGTGTTTATATACTTTTTAATAATCCGTTTATAATTTTAGTTGATTTTTTGGATCCAAATATTCAGTATAGAAAAAGAGCAGGATGCTCAAAAAACAAATATTCCTCTAGGTCATTATGGATACGGATATGCATAACCACCCAATCGCTCATCTAGCAATGTCGTGTGTATGTCTTATCCAAGGGAGATACACAAATGGAAAGAGACGTTCTAAGTGAGATCAATCAAAACAATATGAACCGTTACCAATGGTTCGTTATTTTGATCTGTATTTGTCTCAATATTATTGATGGCTTTGACGTGATGGTAATGGCATTTACCGCTCCATCTGTGTCAGCAGAATGGTCACTTTCAGGCGCACAAATTGGTTTGTTGTTAAGTGCAGGCCTTTTTGGGATGGCTGCCGGTTCCATTTTTCTTGCACCTTTAGCCGATAAAATCGGTCGCCGTTTACTCATCTTAGTTTGTCTTGTCATTGCAGGTCTTAGCATGCTGGGCTGTGCTTTTGTACAAAGCCATGGCATGTTGGCAGCACTTCGATTTATTACAGGAATTGGGGTGGGCGGCATCCTTGCGAGTAGTAATGTACTGGCAAGTGAATATGCCAATGCTCGCTGGCGCAGTCTTGCTGTGAGCTTAATGTCTACAGGTTATGGAATTGGTGCGACACTTGGCGGGGTACTATCACTCGCATTGATTGAGCATTTGGGTTGGCGTTCAATCTTTTTAGCAGGAGGGGTGACTACCATTGGAATGCTGCTAATCAGCGCATGGTTATTACCAGAATCTTTAGATTACTTACTCGCGAAACGACCAAAACAGGCACTAGAACGAATTAATACAGCTGTAAATCGTATGGGGCTAAACGAATTACCCGTTATGCCGCGTTATGAAAAAATCAGCACGCAAAATGGTAGTGAACTGGGCAAGTTATTTGCTGGACAACTTGGATTTCAAACGCTTTGTTTATGGTTTGCATTCTTTTTAGTGATGTTTGGCTTTTACTTTGTGATGAGCTGGACACCAAAAATTCTTATTTCAATGGGAATGTCACCAGAGCAAGGTGTAAGTACCGGTATTTTAATTAGTATTGGCGGGATTTTCGGGGCAGCCATTATTGGTTTATTGGCATCACGCATGAAAATCTTCTATGCCTTAAGCCTTTTTTTAGGGCTAACCTCGGCATGTGTTTTCCTATTTGTTGCAGTCTCTGCTCAAGTCAGTATTGCACTCATGGTGGGGTTATTACTTGGCACACTTATTAATGGCTGTGTAGCAGGTTTATATTCGATTTCTCCAACAATTTATGATGCTGAAATCCGTAGTCGCGGCGTGGGCTATGCAATTGGTTTTGGACGAATTGGGGCAATTTTATCGCCAACGGTCGCAGGCATTTTTCTGGATAAAGGTATAGCACCCGCAACGCTGTATGCCTATTACGGTGTGGTGTTTATTTTGGCTATTTTCCTGATTTTAAGTTTGGGTAGTGCTTTTTACCGAAATAAGAAAGAGCAAAATTACTCGCTTAAAACAGCACCTTAATCCATTAAAAATTAAATAGTTGAGATAAAAAATGAAAAAGACACCATTATGGGTGGGGGTATGCTTGTGCCCATTATTTAGTCAAGTTGTGCATGCTGAGTTTATTGCAGACAGTAAAGCTGAGCTGACACTGCGTAATTTTTACTTTGACCGAGACTATAAAAAAGACCCATATCCCTATACAGCAGCCAGAGATTGGGCGCAGGGTTTAATTTTTAAAGGACAGTCTGGTTATACTGAAGGTACGGTTGGGTTTGGTGTTGATGTACTGGCAATGGCAGGTTTTAACCTGATGGGAAGCCGTGCTGATGACTATGCGCGTAGTGGCTTACTTCCAGTGAATACCGATAACTCGCGTGACGATTATTATGGAAAAATTGGTATTACAGGGAAGGCTAAATTTAGAAAAAATGAGCTTTTTGTGGGGGATTTAGTTCCACAATTACCGACCATATTTTCATCGCCAGCGCGTTTGTTCCCTCAGACTTACCGTGGTATCCGCTTTGTTTCAAATGAAATTCCAAATCTTCAACTTGAAGGCTTTTATGTCGACGAAGTGCGCCAGCGCGACTCAATTCGTTATACCGATGTGGGAACAGACAATATCAACCATCGTTTTGACAAAGCGGCAGCTACTGATTCTTTTTATACATTAGGTGGAAGCTATCAGTTAAAGGACTACCGTTTGCGTGCTTATCATGCCGAACTCAAAGACATTTACCAGCAACAATTTTTAGGATTTAACGGCAAACAGCCTTTAAATGATCAGCTTAATTTTTTAAGTGACGTGCGTTTTTTTAATAGTGAAGAAACTGGAAGTAAAAAAATAGGAGAAGTCGATAACCGACATATTAGTGGCTTATTTGGTTTGAACTATCAAAACCATACAGTTTCTTTGGGCTACATGCAGTCGTTTGGCTCGACTGGTCTGCCATTTTTGTCGGGAACTGAAAGTCCGGTTGTGCTTGATTTTATGAGTTCGGACTATTCAAATAAAGACGAAAAAGTCTACTCAATTCGTTATGAGTATGACTTTAAAAATGCGCGGGTAGGTGATTTTTCATTAAATGGATTACGCTTTATGACTCGCTATGTAAAAGGTGAAGACATTGATTTATTGCAATATGGCGACCAACGTTTTAAAGAGGAGTCGATGGAATTTGATTTGGGCTATAAAATTCCTGAAGGTAAGTTAAAAGGTTTGGGAGTGCGAGCTCGTTTTTCTCACTACCGCAACGATATGCCAACGAATATGACATTCCATTCGGCAAATGAAACGCGTTTGAATGTTGACTATACCTTTAAATTTTAACGTTCAATATTTAACTAAATTCAAGACAAGTTAAAACATTGTGATCAGCAATGTTTTAACTTTAGTTATCAACTGCACAAAATCCCTCTATAATACCGCCAATCTTATTAAAGCCACTTGAGTCTCTCATTAAACACATGGCTTTAATCTCTCATTTTTTTAAGTCAATTTCTTCGCTGTGATTCGGCTTATTTTTCAATATTTAGAATTTTATGTGTCTGTGCTGACACATAAAAATATTTAGGTGCCAGCATGGAAATCAAGGTTAATTATCTCGACAATCTTCGACAGGAAGCTAAGTTCGATGACTTTACGGTAATTGCCGATCAACCAATTCGCTACAAGGGTGACGGTTCGGCACCGGGCCCATTTGACTATTTTTTAGCATCGTCGGCATTGTGTGCAGCGTACTTTGTAAAAGTGTATTGTGCCGCTCGAGATATCCCAACCGATAATATTCGTTTATCGCAAAATAATATTGTTGATCCTGAAAACCGCTATAAGCAAACCTTTAAAATTCAAATTGAATTACCAGCCGATATTTCAGAGAAAGATCGCCAAGGGATTTTACGTTCGATTGACCGTTGTACTGTTAAAAAAGTGATTCAAACGGGTCCCGAATTTATTATCGAAGAAGTTGAAAGCATCGACGCAGATGCGCAAGCACTGTTATTGCCAAGCTTAACTTCAGAAAGTCATACCTATATTCAAGGTAAAGACCTGCCATTAGAAGAAACCATTGCCAATATGTCTGCTATTTTGGCAAATTTGGGCATGAAGATCGAAATCGCGTCTTGGCGTAATATTGTTCCAAATGTATGGTCGTTACATATTCGTGATGCTCAGTCTCCGATGTGCTTTACCAATGGTAAAGGTGCAACTAAAGAAAGTGCTTTAGCGTCTGCATTAGGCGAGTTTATTGAGCGTTTAAACTGTAACTTCTTCTATAACGACCAGTTCTGGGGTGAAGATATTGCCAATGCTGAATTTGTGCATTATCCAGATGAAAAGTGGTTTAAACCGGGCCCAAATGGTGAATTACCTAAAGAAATCTTAGATGAATATTGTCTTGAGATTTATAACCCAGATGATGAGTTACTTGGTACACATTTATATGACACCAACTCAGGCAACGTAGAGCGTGGCATTTGCTCGCTACCTTTTGTGCGCCAGTCTGACGGTGAAGTTGTCTATTTCCCATCAAATTTAATTGAAAACTTGTACTTAAGTAATGGTATGAGTGCGGGTAATACTTTGGCAGAAGCCCAAGTTCAATGCTTGTCAGAAATTTTTGAACGTGCCGTTAAACGTGAAATTTTAGAAGGTGAAATTGCACTTCCAGATGTTCCTGAAGACGTATTAGCAAAATACCCAAGTATTGTTGCTGGTATTAAAGGCTTAGAAGAGCAAGGTTTCCCTGTATTAGTTAAAGATGCATCGTTAGGTGGCCAGTTCCCTGTAATGTGTGTAACTTTAATGAACCCGCGCACGGGTGGTGTGTTTGCGTCTTTCGGTGCGCATCCAAGTTTTGAAGTTGCGTTAGAACGTAGTCTGACTGAATTACTTCAAGGCCGTAGTTTTGAAGGCTTAAATGATTTGCCTCAACCGACTTTCCAAAGTAATGCGGTCACTGAGCCGAACAACTTTGTTGAGCACTTTATTGACTCAAGCGGTTTGGTATCTTGGCGCTTCTTTAGTTCTAAATCTGACTATGACTTTGTTGAATGGGATTTTTCTGGCGAAGGCGAAGAGTCGAATGCAGAAGAAGCCGCAACATTGTTCGGCATTCTCGAAGAGATGGGCAAAGAAGTATATATGGCAGTCTATGAGCATTTAGGTGCGACCGCTTGCCGTATTTTAGTACCAGATTATTCGGAAATTTATCTCGTTGAAGATTTGATTTGGGACAATACCAATAAGGCACTTTCATTCCGTGAAGACATTCTAAATCTACATCGTTTGGATGATGAACAGCTTGAGGCATTGGTTGAGCGCTTAGAAGAATGCGAGTTGGACGATTACACTGAAATCACCACGCTGATTGGTATTGAGTTTGATGACAATACAGTTTGGGGACAGCTCACCATTTTAGAACTGAAATTGCTGATTTATGTTGCTTTACAACAGTTTGAAGAAGCAAAAGAGCTTGTCGAAACTTACTTGCAATATAACACCAACACCGTTGAGCGTGGCTTGTTCTATCAGTGCATGAATGTGGTGCTTGAAGTGATGTTAGATGAAGAACTAGAGCTTGAAGACTACCTGACTAATTTCCGCCGTATGTTTGGTGATACACGAATGGATGCGGTATTAGGTTCTGTCGATGGTAGTGTTCGTTTCTATGGCTTAACACCAACAAGCATGAAACTAGAAGGACTTGATCGCCATTTACGTCTGATCGAGAGCTATAAAAAATTGCATGCAGCTCGCGCTAAAGCCGTGGTGATGTAATTTAAAAAGCGAAATAAAAAAGCCTATTTTTAAATAGGCTTTTTTTATAAAACGACTCGCTAGTTTAAGCAGAAGCTTTAGTAATCTCTATGGTTTCTGCATCTGCTCTATAACCTTGTTGCTCATCCAAAGTATGTTTAGCCGGAATATAAGACATTGCGCGTTCTGCAAGAGCTGTAATGGTGAGACTTGGGTTAACGCCCAAATTTGCACCTAACATTGAGCCATCTACAACGTATAAGTTTTTATAGTTAAAGACACGGTTTTGTCCATCTACCACACCGCGCTCTGGGCTTGAAGCAATTGCACAGCCACCCATACAGTGCGCTGTAAAAGGTACATTAAACAAAATTTCGGTAATAGTCGTCATTGGATGACCATTAAACATTTTGGCAACTTTTTCGGTAAATGCATTGGCCTGCGGAATATACACAGGTAGCTTTTTACCTTCGCTCGATAACACCTTACCAAAAGGCCAGAACCAATTACGTTTCAAGCGCATATTAATTGAGGCATCAGCTGTTTGCATCACCAAGAAAATTAAAGTTTGGCGTGCAAAACTGACAGGGTTACTCATGCGAAGGAAAATAAATGGATGGCAGATTAAGGCCCATAACCAAAAGAAAATACGTGTCCAACCTGGTTTGCCTTTAGCCATGTAAGTACACATGAGGCCCATGGCATCTGAACCAGTTTGGTAACGAGTCGCTTCAATGTGAGTGTCATGGTCAATGTAAATACTTGAACCAATGGCAACACCTTTGCTCATGTCGACATCTTTACCAAAAAAGCGAACACCTAAAATCGACTCGGCATTGGTACGTACCCGATTACCCAAATCATCAGAGATATTTGGCAGTGAACCAGCCTGTTTTAAACGGAATAACATCTCTTGCGTACCCAAAGAAGATGCAGAGAAAATCACGTTACGAACACGCCATGTACGGCGCTGTTTGTTAAACCATGAGTTTGAACATTCAGTCGTAACTTCATAGCCATCGCTGCCATCGGCTTTGCCATTGAGTGGTTTAACATCAACAACTTTGGTTTCTTCGTAAACCTTGGCACCATTTTTTTCGGCAAAATACAAATAGTTTTTATCTAATGTATTTTTTGCGTTGTGTTTGCAACCTGTCATACAGCCGCCACATGCGGTACAGGTTCCGCGGTCTGGACCTTCGCCGTTAAAGTACGGGTCAGGGTAGGTCTTTCCACCTTGTTCACCTTCGGGTGGAAAAAATGTTGCAACACGAGTCGGTTTAAACGTATGCCCAACACCAACTGCATCGCCCATTTTTTTGAGCATGTGGTCGGCAGGACCGAAAATTTTATTATCCGTCACCCCAAGCATACGTTCGGCTTCAGCATAGTGCTGTGGCATTTCATTTTTCCAGTCCGCCGCATCTGCCCATGTACCTTCATCCCAAATATGTTCAGGTGGAACCAGTAAGGTATTGGCATAGGTGATTGAACCGCCACCTACAGCATTACCGCAAATAATGGTGACATGGCGAAAAAAACGCATGTTGAAATAACCAAAAAGTTTCATGCCCGGGCGCCAAATCCAGCGACGGGTATTCCAATTATTTTTAGCAAAATCTTTAGCTTCCCAGCGTCGCCCCATTTCCATTACAGCAACAGAGTAGCCCTTTTCGGTTAGACGGCAGGCAGAAACACTACCACCAAAGCCTGAACCAATAATGAGGTAATCATAGTCATAATTGTTTGTTGTCATGCCGAGGACTCCTCTCTGGCGATATTTTTATATTGACTGTGTATGTTTATCAATGAATTGCCCAATGCGCTCAATCGAGTCATTAGATTCATTTAGTATACCCGCGTGGAACTGAAAAACATGTCCGACTCGGTCATAAACCCTTAAGTTCGTCGGAATACCATACTTTTCGGTTTGTTCAGCGAGACGTTTTGCATCGTCTAATAAGACTTCTTCGGTACCGACATGAATCAAAATAGGCGGTAATCCAGTTAAGTCGGCATAGAGTGGGGAACAGGTTGGATCGGTTGCCGATTTTTGTCCGCAATAGTTTTTTGCACACCAAGCTAACCATTCCTCTGACAACATCGCATCTTGAGCAGCATGAGTTTTGATGCTGCTTCCAGAAAGGCTTAAGTCAACCCACGGTGAAAGTAAAACTAATGCCGCTGGTAACGGTAACCCCGCATTTCGTATTGCAATTGCAGTACTTAAACTCAGTCCGCCGCCAGCAGAGTCACCAGCGATCACGAGTTTTTTCGGGTCTTGTCCTTGGGCAAGTAAAGCTTTATAAACTGCAATTACCTCTTCAATAGCAGCAGGGCTTGTGTGCTCTGGGGCTAGGCGATATTCAGGTAACCAGACTTGTGATTGAGCTGCATGTCCGATTTGAGCAGCAAGCTTAGTGTGACTTTTTGAGCTACCCACCACATAGCCTCCGCCATGTAAATACAAAATGCCGCGTCCTGATTGAGTCGTTTTGGGCTGAATATGGACTGTCGGTACTTGCGCAATGGTTTGCTTTTTTGTTTTATAGCCACGTGGCCCAAGCACAATTGCACTGGCTGCATCGCTACAAAAACGTTGTAGCTTTAGTGGTGTTTTAGGGGATAAAGCTGGACGTAGTGTGGTACGAATAGTCCATGCAAGAAGCTGCTTCATAATAAGGACTCATACTAAGCATTTAATATCAGTCAGCATCTCTTAAAATGAAGAGTATGCTGACCACTGTTTTTATTTTGCTGATTTGTTGAGTAGACGGGTTTGCAAGGCAGTGGCAGTTGCAAAAATCTTTTGGTAGCCTTGTGGCAGAATACGTTGAATCACATCAACGGCTTTCGCATCGGCTCCGATTAGTAAGCGGCGACGATCTTTACGAACAGCTTCTAAAATTTGTTGAGCTGCATCATCAGCAGGGGTGCGAAGTAATTTATCGAAAGCATCCTGACTTTTTAGCGGGTCCATTCCTAAAGACTGGACGCTATTATTCATGCGGGCAGCTTTGGCAATATTGGTACGAATACCACCCGGATGCACACAGGTCGCACTCACTCCAGCATTTTGTAGATCGAGTTCTTGGCGCAATGATTCAGTGAAGCCACGAACGGCAAATTTACTAGCGTTATAAGCACTTTGAGTTGGTTGAGCTGTTAAGCCAAACATACTGGAAATATTAATAATATGCCCGTCACCACTTTGCTTTAAGTAAGGTAAAAACTCTTTGGTGCCATAAACTACGCCCCAAAAATTAATACCAATGAGCCATTCAAGGTCTTCGTAGCTCACACCTTCAGCCGTACTACCAATTGCGACACCAGCGTTATTAAAAATCAGGTTAACTTGGCCATGTTCATCTACTACTGTCTTTGCCCAAGTTGCAACTTCATCACGTTTAGCCACATCGACTTTTTGTGTGGTTACTTTGACTGAATAAGGCGTTAACAGCTCGACTGTTTTAGCTAATCCCGCTTCACTAATATCGGAAAGTGCCAGATGGCAACCTTGTTTTGCCAATGCAATAGCAATTGCTTGTCCAATACCAGAGCCAGCACCTGTCACAGCTGCGACTTTATTTTTAAAAGACTTCATAAAACTCTCCGTTTATTTTTCTCATTTCCTATGGTGAAGCTTGTTTAAGAAATAGCTGAAACCTGAGTGTAGTTTTCAACATCGAAGCGACGAGTACGTTGACGATATTCAAGGGTAAAACCTGGCCAGTTATTGGTATTTTTGCCATCAGCAGTTTGATACCAACTGGTACAACCTTGTGCCCAGACAGTTTTTTTCATTTTTTCTTGAATGCTTTGATTAAACTCATGTTGAACTTCTGCACGAACATTGGTGAACAAAAGTTTGTTTTGTAGGGTGGTCTGGATGGCATCTAAAATATAGTTCACTTGGCTTTCAATCATATACACAATTGAGTTGTGCCCAAGATTGGTATTTGGACCATAGAGCATAAAGAAATTTGGAAAGCCGCTAACAGTTAAACCGAGATAAGCTTCTGCACCATCTTTCCATGTGTCTTTTAAGGTGCGACCATCAAGACCTGTAATCTGCATGGGTGCCATAAATTCTGTTGCGGCAAAGCCTGTACCATAAATAATGGTATCGATTTCACGCAGATTTCCTTCCGTATCTAAAATCCCATTTTTAGTAATTTCTTGAATGCCCGTATTAATCACATCAACATGAGGTTGGGTCAGCGTTTCATACCAGTGGTTAGAGATTAAAATACGTTTACAACCAATTGGATAATCCGGCATTAAGCGGTGGCGTAACTTCCCATCTTTAATGACTTTACGGATGTGGCGCTGGAATAAATATTCCACCAACGGCATTTCATTGAGTGAAGTTGTAAAAGCAAGTAGGCGAATTTCATGGTGTCCATATTGCAAGGCGCGGTCTAGACTTTGCAAAATCGGTAGTTTGCGGAAAGCTTTTTTCTCTAAAGGTTGATAAATCCGATCCGGTTTGGGAATAACATACGGCGCTGAGCGTTGATAAACGTCTAGGTGAGCAACCTGTTTAGCAATTTCAGGTACGAACTGAATTGCACTTGCACCTGTGCCAATAACTGCAACACGTTTGCCAGTTAAATCATAGTCGTGATCCCAACGTGCTGAGTGAAATGCCTTACCTTTGAAGTTTTCAATGCCTTTAAGTTTTGGATAAGCAGGACGGTTAAGTTGGCCTACCGCGCCCACTAAAAATTCAGCTTCAAACTGTTCGCCAGTCGTGCTTTGAATGTGCCATACACCTTGTAGGGCATCAAATTCGGCACTGGCTATTTCAGTATTAAATTGAATATGTGGACGAATATCATATTTATTCGCACAGTGGCGTAAATATTGATAAATCTCTTGAGATGTTCCGTAGCGATTTTTCCAGCCTAGCTCTTGCTCAAAAGAAAAGGAATACAGATGAGAAGGCACATCACAGGCAGCGCCCGGATAAGTGTTGTCACGCCAGACACCGCCAACATCAGCAGCTTTTTCAAAGAGGGTAAATTGTTCAAAACCTGCTTGTTTGAGACGAATGGCAAGTCCTAGACCACCAAAACCAGTGCCAATAATGGCGATGCGTACATTTTTATTTGAATTAGACGACGAATTAAACATGGGCTGCTCTAAATCCTTAAAAACAGTGAGCGAAAAAATCGCAATTTCCTGTATGCAGAATAGACGTTTATTTGCTTGATTTAGAGGATGGATGAGGACAAAATATTGTGATTCGAGGACATTCTGAGCAATACAGTGAAGTATGCATGGGCTTTTGAACGCAGTGTACACAGTGTTCGGTTAATGGCTGATTTTGCGATGGAATCAGGCATCTCTTATCAGACAATTTTGCAAGGGACAGGGCTTAGCCAACAACAATTACTCGACCCTAATATGGTGGTGACCGGCCATCAGGAATTACAGCTCATTCATAACTTGGTTGAGCAACTAGGAAACAAGCCCACATTAGGCTTAGAAGTGGGCATGCGCTATCATTTCACCACATTTGGGCCATTAGGTATGGCTCTGATGAGTAGTGCTAGCATTCGTGAAGCACTAGATTTGGCTTTAACCTATTTTACTTTAACCTTTGCTTTTACCCGCTTTGATGTATCTGATACATCACAGGGAGTTCGCATCGAAATTGATGAGCAAGATATTCCTTTATCAGTTCGTCAATTTATTATTGAACGTGATGCAGCCGCTTTAATTACGGTACAACGCGATCTAGTCCAAGATAATTTTTGCCAATATTTGGCTTTTTCTTTCCAACTCAAAGGCGATGCCGAGCCTTATCAGGACTTATTTGGCGTGATGCCTGAATTTGGTGCTGCGAAAAGCTTTGTAATTCTTGATCCGCAAAAAGTAGACCAAAAGTTGCTTATGGCAAATGAATTGGTTTTACATACAGCTGAAGAACAGTGCCGACAAATATTAGAGAAACGCCAATCACAAAATAAATTTACAACTTTAGTGCAACAGCAATTGATGAACGTGCGAGGGGAAATGCCTTCTATGGAAATCGTGGCTGACCGACTGCATTTAAATGCACGAACCTTACGCCGTCATTTGGCATTAGAGGGGATGACTTTTATTCAGATACGTGAAGAAGTCAGGCAAGTTCTAGCTGAGCAATATTTGGCATTACCAAAAGCTTCGGTTGAGCAAATAGCCGAGTGGTTAGGTTATGCAGAACCTGCCAGCTTTATTCATGCTTATAAAAGATGGCATGGGAAAACACCTCATGCCATGCGTTTAGTACAAAAATAAAAAAATGAAGGGTGCTTTTGCTTTCCCTTCATTAAAGAGCAGTTTATTTAATAAAGCTTAGTTGCTTACTGATTTTTTCTAAAATCGGTGCTTTCTTGGCTTGAAATTCAACTTTGTTTTGTTGAATCAGGTTGTTGCCTTTGGTGTCGATAGAAATAATGAGAGGACCAAATTCTCTCACACGGTTAATCCAAAGGGTTTCTGGCATACCTAGGTCTTGCCATTCAGCGCCTTCAATCTCTTCAACTAAGGTTGCTGCGAGAACTGCGCACCCACCTGGGAAAATGGCATGAACGGCAATATTTTCCTGACATCCAGCAGCTGTTTCTGGTCCCATGCCACCTTTACCCACAATAAGCTTTACGCCAGTTTGCTTGATAAATTCCCGTTCGAATTTTTCCATTCTCATACTGGTTGTTGGACCAATCGAAACCATTTCGAAGTCGTTTTCACCTTTCTTACGCACAATAGGGCCAGCGTGAAAAATCGCTCCGCCTTCAAGGTTAACTGGTAGTTCTCGACCTTGTTTGATCAGTCTGCGATGGGCAACATCGCGACAAGTCACTAAACGGCCAGTCAAATAAACCACATCACCGACTTTAAGGTCTAAAAGATCTTCATCTTTGATTGGCGTTGTCAGAATTTTTTTCATAGTACAACTCCTTCATGAGACAAGATTTCATACGACATATCTGGGTTAATCTTAATTTTGCCACGGCGATGTGCCCAGCAACCTGTATTTACGGCAACCCCAATGGTTGATGGGTGGCGCGCAGAAGATTCAATATTGACTCCCATCACACTGTTATTGCCTGTTAGTCCCTGAGGACCAATACCAATTTCATTAAGACCTTGTTCTAACAGTTGCTCCATCAAGGCAGCGCGTGGGTTATCACTTGTTGAGTCAACCGGACGCATAATCGCGAGCTTAGAAAGGCGAGCCGCTGTTTCAACTGAAGTCGATACGCCAACACCAACCAGTAAAGGTGGGCAGGCATTAACACCGCGTTCGGTAATAACATCCATCACAAATTCAGCAACGCCTTCGTAGCCTTGACCTGGCATTAAAACTTTTGCCGCACCTGGTAAGGTACAACCGCCACCAGCCATATAGACATCAATGGTACAAGTGTCGAGTTCAGGTACAATACGCCAATCTAACCATGGAATTTGAGTACCTGTATTTGTGCCCGTATTTTTTTCATCGAAGGTTTCCACAGCGTTGTGACGTAAAGGACCTATGCGAGTTGCCTCAGCAGTTGCTTCGCTCAAAATATCTTGCAGTTCACCAAGCAAAGGGAAGTTGGCACCTGCTTCAACAAAATATTGAATGACACCCGTGTCTTGGCAGCTTGGGCGGTTGAGTTTATCGGCAGCTTGCTGATTTTCTTCCATCGAGTCATAAACTGATTTAGCCAATGGATTGGTTTCTAAAGTACGCAGTTCAATTAACTTGCTTTTCACATCTTTAGGTAGGCGTTTTCCAATATAAGCCGTAAATTTAGCCATGGTGTCCGTAAGGGACTGGACTGCAATATCTTTGTCCATGTTGTGCTCCTTGAAGAAACTTGTTCAGATCTAATTGGTGTAAATAGGGTTATTGGGTTGCTTTGGCAGCGTTTACTTTCACTTTTTGGGAGAAGCTCAGCACTAGTGTCAGTAAGGTCGAGATGATGAGTAGGCCTGCAACAAAATAGAGTCCGCCTGTGAAATCTCCAGTTTGATCTTTAATCCAGCCGATCATGGCAGGTCCTGCAAACCCGCCTAAATTTCCGATTGAGTTAATCGTGGCGATGCCTGCTGCTGCGGCTGATCCTGACAAGAACATGGTTGGCATGCTCCATAGCGGTGGCTTGGCACAACTAATACCGACATTCACAATGGTAAGTGCTGCAATTAATCCAATGACGTTATGTGTGCCTGCTGCAATTGCGAGACCAACTGCTGCGGTTAAACATGCGAGAGCAACATGCCATGTACGTTCATTGGTGCGGTCAGAGTGTCGAGACCATAAAACCATGGCAATGACAGAAACGATTGGAGGAATAGCATTTAAAAGCCCCACAGTCATAGACGTCACGCCAAGCTGTTTAATAATTTGTGGCGCCCAGATGCCGAGGGTATAAAGCCCAGCCGATGTTCCGAAATAAATCAATGCAAGGGCAAGTACCCGTGGGTTGGCAAGACCGCGAAGAATGCTGTGATGCTCAGGTGCATTTTTTCCTACATCCTCTTCCTTCATGGTTTTTACAAGCCATTCGCGTTCATCCTGTCTTAACCAAGTAGCTTGTTCAGGGCGATCCGTCATATATTTAAAAACAACAACGCCTAAAATGATTGCTGGTATTGCTTCAATAATGAACATCCACTGCCAACCAGCAAGCCCCCAAATTCCATGCATTTCAAGTAATGCGGCAGAGATTGGTGAACCCACCGCGGTAGCAATGGGAGCGGCTGCCATAAATAAAGCAATCACCCCAGCACGATGGCGTGCAGGAAACCAGTAAGTTAAGTACAAAATAATGCCCGGAAAGAAACCTGCTTCGGCAACACCGAGTAAAAATCGCATAACGTAAAAGCTGGTTGAACTTTCTACAAATGCCATTCCTGCTGCAATCAGACCCCAAGTCACCATGACTCGAGCAATCCAGATACGGGCACCGACTTTATGCAAAATAATGTTGGATGGAACTTCAAATAAGAAATAACCCAAAAAGAAAATTCCGGCACCAAACCCGAGAACTGAGGCGGTAAAGCCTAGATCTTCTTTCATGGTGAGTGCGGCAAAACCAATATTGACGCGGTCGATATAGGCTATAAGGTATAACAACATAATAAACGGTACGATTCTCCAAGTAATTCGACGCAACGTTCGCTTTTCAATATCCATTTCCATGTCATGACTCCATATTCATGACTACCAATCCTGATTGGTAGTTTTCGCTTTCTTTACCGCTATTGATTCGGCTAGATGGCTTTTCCCGTTCATCCACAGCATTCCTTCTGCGGACATTGTTATGCTCTTAAACAAGAGATGGCTTATGTCGGGAAACATTGAAATGGATGTTAAACCCTTTAAAAAACTGATGAATCGATATAAAGTTAAATCACTATTGCAAAAAACTTAATAATCATGAATGCAGATACGGAATTAGCTTTCTTTTGTTTATTGGTTAAACAAGGAAGTCTTGTCGCGACGGCACGAGAGTTAAACTTGACTCCACCTGCGGTTTCTAGACGTTTAACTCAACTTGAAGAGCGTTTAGGCGTAAGACTTTTAAATAGAACAACACGGCGAATTAGTTTAACCAGTGAAGGTGAGGTCTACTTTGAAAATGCGGTTCGTATTTTAAAAGAGATTGATGAAATGGAGCGTTTGGTTTCAAGTAGTCGGGCAGCACCCAAAGGGGTACTGCGTGTGAATGCACCTTTAGGCTTTGGTCGTTCTTATATTGCGCCAGCGATTTCTACATTTTCCAAAATCTATCCTGATGTCGATGTCCAACTGCATTTAACAGACCGCCCGATTAATCTGCCAGATGAAGCCATTGATGTCTCAATCCGCTTTGGCGAAATACCTGATTCACGTCTAATTGCAAAAAAATTGGTAGCCAACCGCCGTTTATTATGTGCCTCACCTAGCTATTTAAAAACAGCAGGCCAACCGCTTACTCCCCATGATTTAACACAGCATCAGTGTATTGTGATTCGGCAAAATGATTCAGCTTATGGTAATTGGCGGTTAAGTCATGGCAAACAAGTTGAAACTGTTAAAGTTCATGGGCAACTGAGTACCAATGATGGTGCAGTCGCATTAAATTGGGCTTTAGAAGGCTACGGTATTTTGATGCGAGCAGAGTGGGACGTAGCAAAATATTTAAGAAGTGGCAGATTGGTTCAAGTGCTTGAAGATTATGAGACACCACCAGCAGATGTCTATGCGGTGTATTTAGAGAGACTGAATCTGTCACCTAAAGTCGCGCATTTTCTAGATCATTTACGCCAACTTTTAAATCAGCATGTCGATGGGCCAAAGCCGCGTTCAAGCTGGTAACGATGGTATTAACCTCAATTAAAAAAGCCAACTTAAAGTTTAAGTTGGCTTTAACATTAGTTTCTATTTAAACGCAAATGCAATAACCGTGTTGCTGAGGTGTGGCGAATTTCATCGGTCCGTGCATTAAAATATCGTTCAGTAATGGCTTCACCTGAAAGATCTTCGATCACTTCAAATCCCATCTGCTCCACGGCCTGATGTAAATCTCTTGGTTTAAATTGGCCCAATAAAGGCTCTTTCAGCAAATGAGTAAACTGCGCAACCCCCATACTTCCAAGTCGCTCAATACCGTTTAATTCCTGAAAATCGGTCGAATAGTCGAGTACTACTTCGCTACCGTTTGCAGCAAATTCAGCAATACTTTTTAAAGTTTGTAACGTCGTTTGCGGATTTAAATAGTGCGTTGTGCCTAACCACGAATAAAATGCAGGAGCAGATTGATCATAGAGACTTCTGGTCAGAGCTTCCGAAATAGACTCTTTTTCAAAGTTAATCGCGACAAACTCAACGGTAGTAGGAATATTTCCTAGCTTTTTTAGCTTGGCTTGTTTGGCCGCTTGAGTATCAGGATGATCAACTTCAAAAATTTTCAAAGTAGGGTAATGGTGTGATTCACGTAGTGCAAAAGAGTCTAGGCCAGCACCCACTAATACATATTGTTGAGTATTTTGTTGAACTGCCTGAGCAAGTAAATCTTCGGCATAACGAGAGCGACCGACCACTTGTCCAGTAAGTAAACCTAAAGTGCGGTTTAAAACCGTAGAATTCATGACTTTAACAATAAGTTGGCTAGAAAGAAGTTTTTTCCAGCCTTTACTGGTCAGCTCAAAAGCATAAGGGTCAGAAAATACAGGGTTCTGTGTATTTTGAAAATGATTGGCTCGTAAGGCAGCAGCAGCTTCAGCAGTACGACTTGATTGTCCTTCTTTCATCTTTATCCTGTTTTTTTATTTCTTGAAGATATTCAACGAAGAAGGCAGTGTATTTCATGAAAACCTAAAATACACTGCCTATTTCTTACAACGGATTTGATCGAAAATACAAATTAGTGAGTTTTTGTCGTTTGATACGTCACTTCATAATCTTTCAAATCTACTTTTTTCAAACGTTGTTTAAGTTTTTTCAATGACCAAGGCCATGCAGCAAAGTTACGACCGTTGGCATCAAGGTAATAACTCTTACATCCGCCGCTATTAAATACCGTTGTTTGTAAGTGCTTTTGTACTAAATCATTATGCTTTTTAATCACATCAGATTTAACATTTAACTTGCTAATTCCTTTGTTTTTAATTTTCAATAAGCCATCTACGATATAGTCGAGTTGTGCTTCTGCCAGACCAATGAAAGAATCATAAACCAGTACGTTTGGACCCAAAACTAAAAATGCATTCGGTACATTTTCAATATTGGTCCCTAAGTAAGCCTCTGGTGAAGTGTTTTTCCATAAATCATTTAAACGTTGTCCTTTTTCATTAAACACACGTTTACCGATTGGTGGGTGAGATACTTCAAAGCCTGTACCCCAAATAATCACATCAACTTCGTGGCGTTCACCATTGGCAGCAACCACCGTATTGCCTTCAACTTTCACTAAACCATGTGGAATGAGTGTGGTGTTCGGTGCTTGTAGTGCAGGGTAGTAGTTGTTAGCGAATAAAATACGTTTACAACCAATGTCAAAGTTCGGCGTTACGTTTTTACGTAGCACTGGGTCATTAATTTGCAATTTAAGTAATTGCTTACCCAATACATTTACTGGTTTTAGGGCAAGAGGATTACGTAAACCAAAGTTAATTGCATTCAGTGTTAACGCTACACTTTTACGCCAGCTCGCCTGAATAGCTGGATATTTGGCAATGACTGATTTACTAAACTCGCCCAAGTCTGTATCTGGTTTTGGTAATACCCAAGGTGCTGTACGTTGGAACACAAACAGTTCTTTCGCTTTTGGTTGAATTTGTGGCACAAACTGAATAGCAGAAGCACCAGTACCAATCACTGCAATGCGTTTACCTGTGAGGTCATAATCATGATTCCATTTCGCTGAATGGAACATTTCGCCTTTAAATGTTTCTAAGCCTTCAAGACGTGGAATTTGAGCCTCGGTAATTGGACCTGTGGCAAAAATAACGGTTTTAGACAAATATTGTCCAGTAGTGGTGTCAAGCACCCACACATGACGTGAATCATCCCACGCTGCGTTAAGCAACTCGTTGTTAAACTCAATTTTAGATGCAATATTAAACTCGTTACTCACATCTTCCAGATAACTTAATATTTCTGGTTGGCGCGCAAATAAATGGCTCCATTTTGCACTTGGTGCAAATGAGTAAGAATAAAGAGCAGAAGGTACATCGCAACCACAACCCGGATAGGTGTTCTCACGCCATGTTCCACCCACGCGGCTAGCTTTTTCAATAATTTTATAATTGGTATAACCAACTTGATCTAGGCGAATGGCAGCAGCGATCCCTGAAATGCCCGCACCCACAATAAAAGTATCGAAAATATGGCTTGGTGATTTGACAGCTTTTTTTGCTGATGCATTTGTTTTCATTTGAGCAGTCATATGTGTACTACCTATAAATTTCTTATTTAAATAATTTGTACGATGTACCAAGGAACTTGGTATACAAGCTTGGGGATGCACGTTTCATTAGCCAGAATAACTTCGCATCAATTTGAGGAATGGTATACATCTCATCCTGATCAAGGCGATTAAGTGTTAATCTTGCAACATCATCACTTGTGGTGAGCGCATAGTTCATCAGTGCATGGTCTGCCAGTTTTGAATAGCGTCCCGGAATGCGACCATTTTTAATGATATTGGTGGGTACCAGCGTCGGGCAGAGCACGTTCACCTTAATGTTAAACTTACGCAGTTCGGCAGAAAGCGTTTCTGAAAGCGCACGTACGCCAGCTTTAGTCACGTTATAAGCAGTCATTTCTGGGGCAGCCGTGTAAGATGCCGCAGATGCCACATTAATAATCGCGCCGTAACCTAACTTTTTAAACTTGGGAACAAATGCATGACAACCGTGAATAACACCCCAAAGGTTAATATTCATGACCCAGTTCCAGTCTTCTAGGCTGAGTTCGTCAAATTTACCGCCTAAACCTACACCAGCATTATTAATGACAAGAGTTACAGGGTGCCCAAGCAAGATTTCAGCAGTTTCAGCGAGATGGTTAACCTGTTCAGCATTACCCACATCACAGCGCATAGCAAAAGCTTTTGCACCTTCTTGTTCAAGAAGTTTTACTGTTTCTTCAGCAGCTTCGAGATTAATATCTGCACACACTACGCTGCCACCACGTTTCGCAAGTTCAATTGCAAAACTTCGACCAATCCCACTGCCTGCACCCGTCACTACGGCATAAGCTTTTTGGCTTGGTTTAACTTTCTTTTTGCCAAATAAAATCATGATTCATCCATAAATAGCTTGAAGAGATACCAGCTACCTCTTTGATAGCTGGAAATGCAGGAGGATTAAGACATGCGTACTGGAGGGGTAAATTCTTTAACAAAGTAAGGAGCAATTGCGCCGCCTTCGGTCAGCAATTTCTTTTTGTAATACTCAAGATATTCAGTTGTATCATGATCATTTGGATGAAAGTCTGGGCGTAAGTAGTCAAGAATTTGACCAATCGTACTGCCGAAAACTCCGTCTTTTGGACCAAAGATTAAGCCTACACCACGACGGGCGTCCTTCCAGAATTTCAAAGTCAGCATCTCTTGTGGCTTTCTTAAAACAGGGACAAATAATGTAGTCGCAGGGATTAATCCTAAAATGGTAAATAGCGCGAGGAAGAAACCAGACGCACGTAGTGCATAACTACCATTTAACAGTTGATAGACATCATAGGCAATATCTTTATGCTCAGACTCTTCAAGCATATGCCACATCCAAAGTGCGCGGCTTTTTTCGTCATCTGAATAATAGAAATTCTTTTCATGCTTCATCATGTATTCAGCAAGTACCGCAGTAAAATGCTCGATACCCGCCATCATTGATAATTTGAGTGGCTGTGGAAACTTTAAGAAAACATACTTAAAGAAGTTTGAGCCAAGAAAACGATATAGCGCAACAGGATATTCAGCATCTTGAAGGGCATCGTTATATTCATTGTGCAATTTAGAATGAATTGCTTCTTGGCCAATCAACGACGTTACTCGCTGCTTTAATATTGGATCTTTGATAAATTCACGGTGATGGCGAGCGGTTTCAATCACCAGATCTTCGCCGTAAGTTAAAAACACCGAAAGTGTGGCAAAAAACAAAGTAGCAAATTGATTGTCCATATAGAATCTGACATCAATTTCTTTACCATCAAAACCAATATTTAAATGTCTGATTGGAATTGAGCTTTTGCTAGCAAAATCTGGTAGCTCAATTTCACGCTGAAATTTAAGTTTGTTGAATGATTTTTTAACTGCGGTCGAGATCATGGCGACACCCTGAGGCAAAGTAGTGGTGCATTTTGATGAAAATCAATAAACTCAATGATCAACAAAGCACTGTAAAATTCCATTTTCAAAAACAGATGATTCTCTGCATTGACTACGGTGTTGTTGCTCCGTTATTTGTTTGATTATTTGGCTGAATAACGGAAGAAGAACCGAGGCAGACAAGAGCTGCTGAATGACTCTTCTTTAATTTTTTCATATTAATCTGACATTATGTTCGGATTCAATTCGGGTAAATTTTTAAATATATAAAAGTATTTTATAGACATTTCTTGTAATAATTTTTCTAAATAAATTGATTTTATCTTTTTGAAAAATAATAAATTAAATTCATTCCTAATTTCTGAAAATAGTAAATAAAAGCATCCATTGATTGATAAGTTGAGATCTGTTTTTCTCAATTTTTTCACTTAAGTTTGACAACTATTCGGATTTTGTTTTTTTATTTCTACCGAGTCAGATTACATGCTAATCTGACTTTATGTTCGGATTATTAATTAGATCGTATGACTACGCGTAAACCACGTCAAACTCGAGCTAAAGTCACTGTCGACACGATTATTGAAGCAGGTTTTATTGCCGTGGCACTTCATGGACCGAGTGGAACCACGACACGTCATATTGCAGAAATTGCAGGAGTGAGTGTCGGGTCTTTATACGAATATTTTAAAAATAAAGAAGAAATTTATGATGCAATGAATCACTTTTTTGTTCGGGAAATTCTGGACATGATTACAGAGCTTACACCGACAATTTTACAGTTGGAGTTAGAGCCTGTCATCGAAATGATTTTTTATACTTTTAGTGATTTATTAAAGAAAAATAATGACCGTTATTTGACTGTTTTACGTTATGCAGGAGAATTGCAGTACGACAAATACATTCCCAAAATTGAACAGGCTTTAATGGAAGTCATCATGAAATATATGATGCATAATCCAAAATACCTAAAAATCAATAATTTGCCTGTAATTACCTACATTTGTATCAATAGTGGAATTTTTAATGTTGCACGGCATCTTATTTTGCCAAACCCTTATATTAGTTTTGATGAAATGGTGCAGGGGCTAACTACTATGATTATGAGCTATATCAATACAGAGATGGCACGTTCAGAAGAGCATTGAGCAGAGTTAGCATTAATAAAAAAGCCCTCGCATAAATTTTATGCGAGGGCTTAGTTGCATTATGGCATGGTTGGAACTTCTTCAGGACGCATATCGAAAATCAAAATTTCGGCGTTATCACCATTGGTAAACGATAAACTTCCACCTTCACGAATACGTGCTGCATCCCCAGTGTTAAAGGTTTTACCGTTCACATCAACACGACCTTTAGCAACATGTAGGTACACATAACGGCCATCAGGAATCACAAATTCAGCAGTTTCTTCACCATCAAAAAGACCTGAGTAAATATTAATGTCTTGTTTGATCGATAAAGTTTTCTCACCACCTTTCGGTGAGATGATCAAATGCAATTTACCGCGTTTGTCTGCTTCATCAATATGAACTTGTTGATAGCCTGGCTCTGTATTCACTTCATTTGGAACAACCCAAATTTGCAAGAAATGAACGCCTTCTTGAGCTGAGTGGTTAAATTCACTATGAGCAACACCACGACCTGCACTCATCAGCTGAATGTCACCCGGCACAATCACAGAGCCTGTACCCATCGAGTCTTTATGCTCTAATGCACCTTCAAGTACATAGGAAATAATTTCCATATTACGGTGAGGGTGAGTACCAAAGCCTTTAGATGGAGCAACGTTATCATCGTTAATTACAAGCAGATCCGAAAAACCAACTTGTTTAGGATCCCAATAGTTAGCAAATGAAAAGCTATGTTTTGATTGTAACCAACCATGATGTGCTGCACCACGCTCGTGAGATAAACGCATATCAAACATGATGTATTCTCCTGATTTAATTTTTTATCTGAATACAGTTTATCGTAGCGTTTATTGGAATGAAGCTAAGAAAATAGAAAGCTTGGTGCGATTTATAGAACGATGAAACTTGGACGTAATTTTGCTAGTCAACCAATAGAGTTAAAGGAGAAAAATATTTTTAAATAAGATGAAGATTTCTTTGAGATGAATTTTTACTTTCCATGCTAAACATACAACATAGAAATTAGTCGCTAAAGAAACAATTTTAAAGAAAAGTACATTAACGAAAATAGCTCCTTTTTATCTAATTTAAAGCTTAGCAAATAAAAAGAAATTTCAAGCCATATACACATTTGTCTATGCTCTATCTTTAAAATAACTTAAGAGTTAAAACCGATAAAAAGATAATATTAAAAATAACTAAAATAAGCTCTTATTAAATAAAGTTACTTTTCAATGGAAAAGTTTAGTATTTATTAGGTTTTTTCATGATATTTTTAAAATAACTTTTATTTTCAATAATTTGAATAAGAGTGTGTTATTGTAAATAAATGTGAAAATATTCACAAAGCTATAATTTTTTGTTAAGATCATTAACATTAAAAACATAGAGATAATAATAATGATCAATAAAGTATTAATAGTGTTGTGTGTGGGTATCGTCTTTGTATTAGGGTATTGGGCTTATTTAGATACTCAAAATAAAAGACATCAAGAGCTAATGCAGATCATACAAGAAGCTGAAAAAAACCTGCAAAGTATCGAACGAAATCCGAATCATGCTCATCACAGCAATTTAGCTTCTTTTCACATGCAACAATATATAGGCGAGAAAAAAATTATTTTCTAGCAATAACGAGCTATAAATTTCTAACTTTTTACAGTGTCATTGGTCATATCTTTTCATAAATTTTGATCATGTTTCTGTTGAATCTGTTAAACTTATTGAACGTATAGTAAAAAAGCTGCATAGGGGTTATGCAGCTTTTTTGTGTTTCAAGAGGGGCTGTGGTTGTTTGCTATGTATAAAGCTAGAAATCAAATGAGTGGCATATTTGTTGCTTCTTAAATTTGAGATTCTTGTTTATAGGACTGAACAGAAAAACAATATTGTTCAGCGACCTACATAGACATAAATATTCCACAGTTCAGATTTTGTATAGAGGCTACTTATGGCGGCGCCCAATTCTTCGGCAGGCTGGTTAGAGCGTTTATTTAAGCTAAGCGACAATAAAACCACTTTCCGAACTGAAGTTCTTGCTGGTGTAACTACATTCTTAACGATGTGTTACATCATTATTGTCAATCCACTCATTTTATCTGAAACCGGCATGGATCATGGTGCCGTATTCGTTGCAACCTGTTTGGCAGCAGCAATCGGATGTTTAGTAATGGGGATCATTGCTAATTATCCAATCGCACTGGCCCCTGGTATGGGTTTAAACGCTTACTTTACCTACTCGGTTTGTATGGGGATGGGCGTGCCATGGCAAACAGCTTTAGCCGCTGTTTTTGTTTCAGGCCTTGTCTTTCTTGCAATTAGCTTCTTTAAAATTCGTGAAGCGATTGTTAATGCGATTCCAATGTCACTTAAGTTTGCAATCGGCGGTGGTATTGGTTTGTTCCTAGCACTGATTGCACTAAAAAATGCTGGAATCATTGTTGATAACCAAGCGACATTAGTCGGTTTGGGCGATATCAAACAGCCTACAGTATTATTAGCGCTATTCGGATTTTTAATGATTGTGGTTTTACACCAATTAAAAGTTCGTGGCGCAATCATTATTAGTATTTTAGTTGTTACGGCCATCGCTACTGCTTTAGGTTTAAATGAATTTAAGGGTGTAGTGGGTCAAATTCCTTCAATTGCACCAACATTCATGCAAATGGACTTTGAAGGTCTATTTACTGCAAGTATGGTGGGCGTCATTTTCGTATTCTTTATTGTCGACTTGTTTGACAGTACAGGTACTTTGGTTGGTGTTTCACACCGTGCAGGTCTTTTACAAGACGGTAAATTACCTCGTTTGAAGAAAGCATTATTCGCAGACTCTACTGCAATCGTTGCAGGTGCCGCATTAGGTACATCTTCAACTACACCATATATCGAATCAGCTTCAGGTGTAGCAGCAGGCGGACGTACTGGTTTAACTGCCGTTGTAGTTGCAGTCTTATTTATCTGCTGTTTATTTTTAGCACCTCTTGCTCAATCTGTACCGGGTTTTGCAACGGCGCCAGCTTTATTGTTTATTGGTGTGTTGATGATCCAAGGGATCACTCACATTGATTGGGATGATATTACTGAAGCTGTTCCAGCATTTTTAACCATTGTATTTATGCCATTCACCTATTCAATTGCTGATGGTATTGCAATGGGCTTTATTAGCTATGCATTAGTTAAATTATTCACGGGTAAGGCAAAAACTGTACCGTACATGGTATGGATTATTGCTGCGCTTTGGGTATTTAAATTTATCGCGTTTGGCGGTTAATATGATTTTTTATAATTTTCTTCTTGAGCTATCTTAGACATAGTTTTCAATAAGAAGAAAATTATAAAAGGGTGTGATTTTGACCACACCCTTTTTTCTTTAGACGTGGAGTTAATATGAATCAAGTCGAGCTGATTCGCGCCTTACCAAAAGCCGAATTGCATGTACATATTGAAGGGACTTTCGAACCTGAATTAATGTTTGCAATTGCCCAGCGCAATCAGATTCAGATTCCTTACAAATCTGTTGAAGAAGTAAAGCAAGCTTATAACTTTCATAATCTTCAATCATTCTTAGATATTTACTATGCCGGTGCAAATGTTCTTGTACATGAACAAGACTTTTATGATTTAGCATGGGCTTATTTTGAGAAATGTGCCGAAGATCATGTTGTTCACACAGAAATGTTCTTTGATCCGCAAACCCACACAGACCGTGGTGTTGCATTCTCAACTGTAATTAATGGTTTAAAACGTGCGTGTGCAGATGCTAAAGCTAAGTTTGGTATCAGCTCTCAACTGATTATGTGTTTCTTACGTCATTTAAGTGAAGAAGCTGCATTTGAAACACTTGAACAAGCGCTGCCGTTTAAGCAAGATATTATTGCAGTCGGCCTTGATTCAAGTGAAGTAGGGCATCCGCCAGCTAAATTTGAACGTGTTTTTGCTAAGGCGCGTGAAGAAGGTTTCTTAATCGTTGCTCACGCTGGTGAAGAAGGCCCGCCTGAATATGTATGGGAAGCTTTAGATCTACTTAAAGTGAATCGTATTGATCATGGTGTGCGCTCTGAAGAGGATGAACAATTAATGACGCGTTTAATTAATGAAAAAATGCCATTAACGGTTTGTCCTTTAAGTAACTTAAAGCTATGTGTTGTTAAGGATATGAAAGATCATAATATCCGCCGTCTTTTACAAAAAGGCGTACACGTGACTGTTAACTCAGATGATCCTTCATATTTTGGTGGATATATGAATGATAATTTCTTTGCCATTCAGCAAGCATTAGACTTAAGCAATGATGAGTTGAAGCAACTCGCAATTAACTCTTTTGAAGCTTCATTCATTTCAGATGAAGAGAAACAAAAGTGGATTGCAGAAATCCAAAAAATCTAAATAAAAAAAACCGCCTGTGATAGGCGGTTTTTTTATATATCAGGTTTATTTAGGTTGTTTGGTCATACTATTTAAAATATTGTCTTTATCAATAAAGTGATGTTTCAAAGCTGCAAGTACATGCCCAACAATGAGAAAACCGGCAAACCAAGAAATATAAATATGTAAAGGTTTAACGATAGCTAAAAGCTCATCATTTTTTTGAACTAAACGTGGAATATCAAATAAATATAAAACTGGAGCCGGATGGTCTGCACTCCAACTAAATAGACATCCAGTGATAGGTAAAGCCACTAAAATTACATAAAGGAATAGATGACCAATGTGAGCCAGAGTTTTCATCATCGGTGACATGGAGTCAGGTAATTTTGGAGCTGGATGTGTATAGCGCCATAAAATCCGGATAATCACCAAAAAGATAATGGTGGTTGCAATATTTTTGTGCAGCGTAATGACATCACCTTTAATGGTACTAGTATCATAACTTAAAAAATTTCCACTATAGAAACCAATAGCCCATGCGACTATGAAAATGATTGCCATCACCCAATGCAGAATTTGTGCGGTACGGGTGTAATACTGAGAGGAAGCAGCAGGCATAAAAGACCCTTTTTTTGTCGTTTTGATTTGTGATTTTAGGGGAAAGCGCAGATTTTGAGAAATGTTTTAAATGTGACAGAGCGTGCTAAAAACAGAACGTTTTACCCCAAAAAAAGCATTTGATGAGCTGAATTTCGGTCGGCAAAATAGTTTGCATAAATGCATCAAATTATTTGTTTCTTCTAAAGTTGAGTTTAGGCACAATACGCGCTGCCAACGTTCAATCAAAGGAAAAAATGATGAAAAAATTGATGCTCGCTCTAGCACCAGTTGTTTTAGCTTTAACAGCATGCGCAACAACTACAGGCACTGGTACAGGTGCTGCTTCTGCACAAACCACAACTCAACAATTGGGAGTTGCTGCGTTAAAGGTTGCTGTAAATGCGAAATGTATTACAGAGATTAATAATGTCGCAGCTTGGAAAACAGCAACAAAATATATGACTGCTGAGCAACGTGATAGCATCCAAACCAATGTTTGTGGTTGTGTGAGCGAAAAGGCTCCAAACAGTGTGACAGCAGTAGAATTAGCTGCAGCTGCACTTGATGTAAATACACGTGCTACAATCGTAAACCAAGTGGTTTCTAAAACTGTAAATGCTTGTGTGGCAGAAGCTTTACAAAAGTAATTAATAAATTATGTGTTAAAGAAGGCTGATTACTATTGATCAGCCTCTTTTGTTTAAAGGTAGTGAGTTGATGTTTATTGCTGGTGTAGATGAGGCGGGACGAGGACCTTTAGTAGGTTCGGTTGTGGCAGCAGCCGTTATTTTAGATCCGAATAATCCAATTTTAGGATTAAATGATTCTAAAAAATTAACTGAAAAGAAACGTGAAAAGTTGTTTATTGAAATACAAGAAAAAGCCTTAGCTTGGTCAATTGCTGAAGCAACTCATGCTGAAATTGATGAGCTAAATATTTTACAGGCGACTTTTTTGGCTATGCAACGCGCTGTTGATGGCTTGAAAACTCAACCTCAAAAAGTGATTGTCGATGGTAATCAAATTCCGAAAGGAATTATTATTCCTTGCGAAGCCATTGTTGGTGGAGATGCAAGCCATGCTGAAATTAGTGCAGCAAGTATCTTGGCAAAAGTGACACGAGATCGACAGATGGCAGAATTAGATCATCAATATCCGTTATTTGGTTTTGCCAAACATAAAGGATATCCAACCAAAGCACATTTTGAAGCGATTGCCGTGCATGGCGTGATTGATCAGCATCGTCGTAGTTATGCACCTGTTAAACGTGCTTTAGGTCTATAAATACAACCACTTAAAAAATTTAAAGCGACTATAAAGTCGCTTTAATTAGGGAGAGAACAACTTCATACTAACGATTGAAGTTTTTCTGTGCATAATTATCATCTTCATAAGAAACTTGATAATCTTGATCAAGATGTTGAAGGTGTTCATGCATTGCACGTTCATGTTGAATACGTTGATAAATTTCTTCGCGATGAACAGAAACCTCTTTTGGTGCATTCACACCAATACGAACCTGGTTTCCTTTGACGCCAAGCACAGTAACACTGACTTGATCCCCAATCATTAATGTTTCCCCGACACGGCGGGTCAGAATCAGCATGTTTATCTCCTTGCTAAACGCTTAAAACTGCAATATTGGTACCCAAATAAAAAGCTCAACCTCAGTTTTCAGTCAGATTCTAACAGAAATATGAGAACAAAGTCATATTTTGATAATCTCTGCCAAAAAACTTTCCGTTTAATATAACAGAGCCGCTATAAAAAAAACTATAGCGGCTCTGTGTTTTCTTTGATTATTGTCGGACAAGTAAACATTTTTTAATGAATTCTTGACCGGTTGGTAAAATTAAGCGCGGGCGCTGCTTTCACCATGTTCACGATCCAAACCAAAAGCGGTATGTAAGCAGCGAACAGCAAGTTCAAGGTATTTCTCGTCGATAATCACAGAAACTTTAATTTCAGAAGTTGAAATCATAAGAATGTTGATACCTTCATCAGCAAGGGCAGTGAACATTTTGCTCGCTACACCTGCGTGTGAACGCATACCTACACCAACGATAGACACTTTAACGATGTCATCACGTGTTGAAACTTCACGTGCGCCAATATTTTTAGCAGTTTCGTTTAAGATTTTTTCAGCTTTCGCTAAATCAACACGGTTTACAGTGAAAGTAAAATCTGTTGTGCCATCTTCTTCAACATTTTGCACTATCATATCGACTTCGATATTGGCATCACTTACTGGTGATAAGATTTTAGAAGCAATGCCTGGTTCATCAGGTACACCTAAAATCGTTAATTTTGCTTCGTCACGGTTAAAAGCAATACCTGCAATAATTGGCTGTTCCATAGTATCTTCTGCCTCAGTAGTAATGAGTGTACCAACATTTTCTTTAAATTCGTCGTCAAAAACGCCGTCGTCGTCATTATCAAAGCTTGATAATACACGTAAAGGAACTTGATATTTCCCGGCAAACTCTACTGAGCGAATTTGTAAAACTTTAGAACCTAATGATGCCATTTCTAGCATTTCTTCAAAAGAAATACGATCGATTTTTTTGGCTTTAGGAGCAACGCGAGGGTCAGTAGTGTAAACACCATCTACATCAGTGTAAATCTGGCATTCGTCAGCTTTTAAAGCAGCAGCAAGAGCAACACCAGAAGTATCTGAACCACCTCGACCTAGTGTTGTAGTATTTCCATTGGCATCAAAGCCTTGGAAACCAGCAACCACAATAACACGGCCTGCATCTAGGTCATTGGTCATGACATCTGTATCAATAGACTCGATACGCGCCTTGGTAAATGCACTGTCAGTTTTAATACCGACTTGACGTCCGGTATAGGATTTAGCTTCCACACCAATCGAATTAAGTGCCATAGCTAACATGGAAATCGTCACCTGTTCACCGGTTGAAACCATTTGGTCTAACTCACGTGGGTCAGGTGTTTCGGTAATGGCTTTAGCGAGAGCAAGTAAGCGGTTTGTTTCACCACTCATTGCAGATACGACCACAACAACCTTGTGACCGTGATCATGCCAACGCTTCACACGACGAGCAACATTTAAAATGCGCTCGGGGGTACCCATAGAAGTACCGCCATATTTTTGAACGATTAATGCCATAGTTGTTCCATATAAGCCATGACCCTGAGAGGCTTTTCAGGGTCAGTTACACAAAAAGTGAAGTCTTATTTTTGTTCAAGCCATGCAGGTAATGCTGCGATAACTTGTCCAAACTTCTCGTTAAGTGGCGCGCCACCTTGTGCTAAGTCAGGTTTACCACCACCTTTACCACCTAACTCGGTTGCTAGATGTTTGATGATGTCACCTGCTTTTAGAGTTGCAGTGTATTGTGATGCAACTGAAGCAAGTAGGCTGACTTTGTCACCCTCTACACCAGCTAACACAATAACTGCATTCTCTAATTTCGATTTAACACTGTCGTGTAAGTTGCGAAGTGATTTTGCATCTACACCTTGAACAGTGGTAATAAGCGTTTGACGACCAGCAATGGTTTGTACCTGATCAATCAATTCTGACGCTTGGAAGTTTGCCAATTTCTGATTGAGCTGTTCAATCTGCTTTTGTAATGCAGAAACCAATTCAACATTGGCTTGTACACGCTCAACAGTTTGGTCTTTCTGTGCTTTTAATAAGCCATTAATGTGCTGGATATCAGCATCAGTTTTTTGTACTACATCTAGCGCTTTAGTACCTGTAACAGCTTCAATACGACGTACACCGGCAGCTACACCACCTTCAGAAGTGATTTTGAATAAACCAATATCACCTGTACGTTTAACGTGGATACCACCACAAAGTTCAATTGAGAAGTTTTTCTCATCAATAATTGAACCCATAGAAAGTACACGTACTTCATCACCATATTTTTCACCGAACAACATCATGGCACCTTTAGCTTTTGCAGCCTCGATATCAAGAAGTTCGGTTGTTACAGCACTATTTGCAATAATTTCTGCATTCACTAAGCGCTCAACTTGTTGTAACTGTTCAAAAGTTACAGGTTGGTCATTAGCAAAGTCGAAACGTAAGATATCGCTTGCAACTAAAGAACCTTTTTGTTGTACATGTGAACCTAAGATTTGACGAAGGGCAGCATGTAATAGGTGAGTTGCAGAGTGATTACGTGCAGTTGCTTCACGAATGTCTGCTTTAACAATCGCTTCAACATTTTGATCTGCTTTAAGGCTACCAACGGTCACAATACCTTGATGAACAAAGGCACCACCTGACTTTTTAGTATCTTGAACTTCAAAAATACCAGTTTCGTTTTTGAAGATACCAGTATCACCAATCTGACCACCACTTTCAGCATAGAAAGGAGTTTGGTTTAAAACGATAAGCGCTTCATCACCTTCAGAAACTTCATCAACTTGTACGCCATCTTTATAGATCGCTACAATTTGACCTTGACCAGTGGTGTTGATGTAACCGTCAAACTGAGTTTCGCCATCCACTTTTACAATATTGTTGTAATCAACTGCAAACTTACCAGCATCACGAGCACGTTGACGCTGTGCTGCCATTTCTACTTCAAAACCAGCTTCATCAATAATAAAGTCACGTTCACGTGCAATATCAGCAGTTAAGTCTGTCGGGAAGCCGTAAGTGTCGTAAAGTTTAAATACAGTCGCACCAGGAATAGTTTTGTCTTTTAACTGAGCAAGCTCACCTTCGAGTAGTTTCAAGCCTTGCTCAAGTGTTTTTGCAAACTGTTCTTCTTCACGAATTAAAGTTGCTTCAATCACATCTTTACGAGCTGCAAGCTCTGGATATGCATCACCCATAACTTCAATTAAAGGTTGCAACATTTTGTAGAAGAACGTACCAGTTGCACCAAGTTTATTACCGTGACGCACAGCGCGACGGATAATACGGCGAAGTACATAACCACGACCTTCATTACTTGGGTTTACACCATCAGCAATGAGGAAACAGCATGAACGCGCATGGTCTGCAACAACACGTAAAGAAGGCTGACCTTGGTCTTCAATACCGATAATGTTGGCAGCAGCTTTTAATAAGTGTTGGAACAGGTCAATATCATAGTTTGAATTAACATGTTGCAATACAGCAGAGATACGCTCTAAGCCCATACCTGTATCAACAGACGGAGCAGGAAGAGGGTGAAGCACGCCATCAGCAGTACGGTTAAACTGCATGAAAACGTTGTTCCAGATTTCAATGAAACGGTCGCCATCTTCTTCAGGAGAACCAGGTAAGCCACCCCAAATGTGATCACCGTGGTCAAAGAAAATTTCAGAACATGGACCACATGGACCAGTATCACCCATTGCCCAGAAGTTATCAGATGCGTATTTTTCGCCTTTATTATCACCAATACGGATAATACGTTCTGGCGCTAAACCGATTTCTTTGTTCCAGATGTCGTAAGCTTCGTCATCGGTGTGGTAAACCGTGGCATAAAGTTTATCTTTTGGTAAAGCAAGCCATTGTTCGCTGGTTAAAAATTCCCATGCGAATTTAAGTGCATCACGTTTGAAATAATCACCGAATGAGAAATTACCTAACATTTCGAAGAATGTATGGTGGCGTGCAGTGTAGCCAACGTTGTCTAAGTCATTGTGTTTACCGCCAGCGCGTACACATTTTTGAGATGTAGTTGCACGCACATAGTCACGTTTCTCAAGACCTAAAAAGCAGTCTTTAAACTGGTTCATCCCAGCATTTGTAAATAATAAAGTTGGGTCGTTGGCAGGAACAAGAGAACTCGACGCGACACGTGTATGCCCTTGCGTTTCAAAGTAGCGCAAAAATGCTTCACGAATTTCAGCAGATGTCATTAAACGAGTACTCACAACCAAGTCACTCCATATTTTCGAATTTGGCTAAATGTATCAATGCCTGTTTGTTTTATGCCAAACCTTGCATGTGATACGGGGCTTATTTTTTAAAAACGCTAAATTGTAGCGGAAAAACCCCACCGAACCAACGATTTTAAAAGGAATATCTTACAAAACTGTGATTTGGCTAAAAATCTATATTCAATTGGCCTTGACGTGCTTTACTATATGCCTTCTTTAGTTTGTAGTTTTGTTGATAAGGATTGGTCATGCAACGTATCGCCATTAATGGGTTTGGTCGGATTGGACGTAATGTTTTACGCGCCTGGTTCGAAAGCCCAAAACAATTTCATTTTGAAATCGTGGCGATTAACGATATAGCAGATGTCCAGACATTAGTGCATTTATTTAAATATGATTCTACGCACGGCCGCTTCAATGGAAATGTAGATATATTCATTGAAAATGAAAAAGTTTTTTTGAATATTCAGTCAAATCAACGAACGCTAAAAGTTGAGGTTTTAAAGCAGAAACAACCTGAACTTTTACCATGGTCTAGTTTAGATATTGATGTGGTACTTGAGTGTACAGGACTGTTCCGTTCTCATGCGGATGCGACACGTCATCTACAAGCAGGGGCGAAGCGGGTCATTATTGGGGCGGCACCTTTTGATCATGTTGACGCAGCCATTGTTTATGGTGTGAACCATAATGAAGTCAAAGTGACTGATCAGATCATATCAAGCGTTTCATGTACTACGCAGGCTTTAGTTCCATTAGTCAAAATCATTGATGATGCTTTCGGTATTGAAACTGCGCTTATGACAGAAATTCATGCAGTGACAGCAGATCAATCTGTTCTTGACCACGCACATCGTGATTTACGTCGTGCTAGAGCTTCAGGGCAAAATATTATCCCGACCACATCTAGTGCACTCGGCGCATTAAAGCGTGTTATGCCTAAAATGGAAGACCGTATTGATGGTTATTCAATTCGTGTACCAACTATTAATGTGGCGGCAATTGACTTAACTTTTATCGCGCAATCTCCAATTACTGTGCATCACATTAATGAAATACTAATTAAAGCATCTCAAACAGACTATGCAGAAATTATGGCGGTAACAGATGAGCCATTAGTTTCGAGTGATTTCAATCATTCACCTTATTCACTCATCGTTGATTTAACTCAAACTATGGTTGTAGGGCATCAAGCTAAAGTATTTGCTTGGTACGATAATGAATGGGGCTATGCAAATCGTTTATTGGATCTGTGTGATTCTTTCTAAATATGATTTTAAATCATTTAAGGGTGTTAAATTAATACCCTTTTTATGGTTGTTAATTTCTAATATGAAAAGTTCAAATAATTAAAATTCTAAATATTAGTGTTGTGTAAAATTATATCTATTTGTATGATTCGCAAACATTAAAATTTTAATTATAGAGTTCATATGAAATTTAACTCAAAAAGAATAAGTGGTTTTTTAATTTTTACATCTACTATTATTTTAGCTGCTTGCGGTGGTGAAGGCTCAGATCAAAATACCCATGATCAAGGCGAAAATAATTTAGAAAAAGAAGACAAAATTTACCAAATCTATTATCAACCTTCTGATATTTCTTCAAGTATCTATAGTGATTCTTTTGAAATTACTCAATATTCAATTAAGAATAATGAAATCTTTTTTGCAAAGTCACATAACCAACCGCTAGAAACTGAACTTTTAACTGAACAGAAAGTTTTAAATAAAGGGACCTTACAAACACATACTCTGAAAAGGTTAACACCGAGCAGTTGGACGTATGAATTAACGCCTGATTTGAAAGAAAATTTAAAATTTGAAATTGTGAATTTAGAGGGTGAAAATATCTTTGATCGTGTATTACCGGGCTATAAAGAAAATAAAAATTTAGAAACGGGCCTTCACAATCAACTTGATAAAAATTTAATAGACTTCTACCAAAATTATAAGAATGTTAGGTTTCCAAAAAATAGTTATTGTTATCGTTTAAAAGAAACTCAATGGAATCAATCTTATATTTCTTATATATCTAGTTTTAATTCAAATCCTTCGTTTAGTGAGAAAAAGCAGTCAATTGTCGAAAGATATAATAACTTAGGCCAAGATAAAAAGTATTTTAGGCTTCTAAATTCGCAGTGGTATGGTTATAACTTAACTGTTTTAGAAAACTTAGAAACTGGTGATATTCAAAGCGCATTGGGAAATAATAATAACCAGTCTGCTTTTTTTATTAATTTTATATCAAGTAGTCGGTGGGATGCTGATAGAAATTTAGCGTATGAAAAGTCTCATTTGTATTCTATAGAAGATAACCCGCTTAATAATGTGCATTCATTAATTGCTTTCAGACAAAAGCTAAAAATTGCAAATCTTGAAAAAGGTTGCTTTGCTTTTAATACTCAAGCAGCTCAAGCTATTCAAAGATTAAATCTGGTTAACTGGCAACAAGGAGATAGCTCAGATATTGGCCCATTCTTTGGTCGAAGAACTTTTGTCTATGATATGAGTGAATGAGAATAAGGTATTGAATATTATTATTAATTCATAAAATCTTCTTTTTGACTTTAGAGTTTATTAAGAAAGATTTATGCAAATTGTCAGGTGCATGGCACAAAGTATCATGCTACACTAAGAGAAATCGGGTGTGTTCCCGATTTTTTTATGTGGGGTCGTTCCACGTTGATCAGATTTTAGGCTTGAAATATGACCATTTCAGAGACATGGTTGCTGCCTGACGGGGTAGCAGATGTATTGCCGGAACAGGCGCAAGTCATTGAAAAACTTCGCCGTGAAGCTTTAGATTTCCTCGCGGTACGAGGTTATCAATTGGTATATACACCATTTATCGAATACATCGAATCGTTGTCTTCATTATCAGAATCAAATCAAGACTTAGATTTAGTAACTTTTAAGGTCATTGATCAGCTCTCAGGCCGTTTACTCGGTGTTCGTGCTGATATGACACCGCAAGTTGCACGTATCGATGCACATGTAAGACCAGTTGAAGGCGTTGCACGTTATTGTTATTCAGGGACTGTATTACATACTAAACCACAAAATTTTAATGCCACACGTGCACCTCTACAATTAGGAGCAGAGTTATACGGGCATGACAGTATCGAAGCTGATGTCGAAATGGTCGATGTTATGCTGGGGTTGATCGAGAATATCTACACTTTACAAGGCGCACATCTAGATTTGGGCCATGTAGGGTTGTTCCGCAGTTTAGTAAAATGTGCTGGACTGTCAAAAAATGAAGAGCATGAGCTTTCAGATCTTTATCAAAGAAAAGCGTTACCAGAGTTAGCTGAATTTACTCAAAACCTCAATATGGGTTCTGATTTCTATGCACTTGGCCGCTATTCTAGTGATCTAGAAGCATTGCAGGCGAATTTAAGTGCAAACATCTTACAAGATGCTGAGTTTAAATCAGCATTAGATGCACTTAAAACGACACTTGCGCAAATTAAAGGCCGTTGGCCAAATCTCAATATCGGTATTGATGTTGTAGAGCTACGTAGTTATCACTACCACACTGGCTTAATGTATGCGGTCTATGCACCGAATCGTGCTGCGCCTTTAGCGCAGGGTGGTCGTTATGATGGTATTGGTGAGCACTTTGGCCGTGCACGTCCTGCTACTGGCTTTAGTTGTGATTTATATGCCCTAGGTGCAAATCAGTTCGCCGAAATCGAAACTGTTGTTGCTCCAAAAGGCTCAGAACAGGATTTACTCTCAGCAATTTCGAATGCACGTGCTCAAGGTTTACGTGTAGTTCAATTGTTAGGTAATGATGATTTAAGTTCTATTCCATATGCGACCCATCAACTCGTGTCGCAAAATGGACAATGGAATATTGAAAAGATTTAATCGCCATCGGTAAATTTTTACTGGTGGTTTCCAATTTTAACAGCATGATGTAATGAGGCTATTATGGGCAAAAATGTTGTGGTACTTGGTACCCAATGGGGCGACGAAGGTAAAGGTAAAATCGTCGACCTGCTCACAGATCAGGCGGCTGCGGTAGTACGTTATCAAGGCGGACATAACGCAGGTCATACTCTTGTCGTAGGTGGTAAAAAGACTGTATTGCACCTCATTCCATCAGGCATTTTACGTGAAAACGTATTGTGCTTAATTGGTAATGGTGTAGTACTGTCACCAGCCGCGTTAATTGAAGAAATGGGAATTTTGGAAGCAGAAGGTGTTCCTGTTAAAGAACGTCTACGTATTTCTCCAAACTGTCCACTCATTTTGCCTAACCACATTGCACTTGATCAGGCACGTGAGAAGAAACGTGGTAATGCTAAAATCGGTACTACAGGTCGTGGTATTGGTCCTGCATACGAAGATAAAGTGGCTCGCCGTGCAGTGCGTGTTGCTGACCTTGTTCGTGGTGGTGCAGCGTTAGAAGAAAAACTCCAAGAAATGCTTGAGTTACATAACTTCCAATTAACTCAGTTCTACGGTGTAGAAGCTGTTAAATTTGAAGATGTATTGGCTCTTTGCAACCAATGGCGTGAAGTACTTGCTCCATTAGTTATTGATGTGACTAAAGTATTGCATGACTATCGCAAAGAAGGTAAGGCTGTAATGTTTGAAGGAGCTCAAGGCTCACTTCTAGACATCGACCACGGTACTTATCCGTATGTTACGAGCTCAAATACAACTGCTGGTGGCGTAAGCTCTGGTTCAGGTATGGGACCTTTACATCTTGATTATGTATTAGGTATTACTAAGGCTTATACAACACGTGTAGGTGCTGGTCCATTCCCAACTGAATTGGTTTACGATGCAGCTGCTGATTCTGGTGATCCGATTGGTAAACATCTAGGTACAGTTGGTCATGAATTTGGTGCTTCTACTGGCCGTCAACGCCGTTGTGGTTGGTTTGATGCTGAAATTCTTCGCCGTTCTGTAGATGTAAACTCACTTTCAGGTATTTGCTTAACTAAACTTGACGTTTTAGATGGTTTGGAAGAAGTAAAAATCTGTGTAGGTTATGAAAATACAGATTCAGGTTGTGTAGGTTCTTCAGATGCGGTTTCTTTTGAATGCTTGAAGCCAATCTATGAAACTATGCCTGGTTGGAGCGAGTCGACTGTTGGTTTAACTAGTATCGATCAATTACCAGCAAATGCTTTGGCTTATGTTAAGCGTATTGAACAATTAATCGAATGTCCGATTGATATCGTTTCAACTGGTCCAGATCGTGCAGAAACAATTGTTTTACGTCATCCATTCTCTGCTTAATTAGCAAAGATTAAAAAGGCCTCCTGAAAGGGGGCCTTTTTTATACCCGACTAAAGTGCAGTTTTCATTTTATTAGATTCAGATTAAAACGTTATATATAGATAAGGAAGGATGGGCTCAGGATGAAGCTGCAACCAACTATTTCAAAAACAATTTTTTATTCTTTTTTATTTGCTATTGGTGGTTCACCCACGCTGGCGATGTTGGTTATTTATGGACAGGAATATCATGAAGATTTCTTTATGACCGCTTTTATGAGCTTGTCGGTTTTGTTCGCATGTGTGTTAATTCCTGTAGTACTCATACAAAATAGTTATTTACTCTGGAAACGGGAAAGTCCTAATCTTGAAGAGAAAGTTAAAACCTTAAGTCATGTTTATTTGGGTTTAAATGTAATTTGTTTAATTTTCTGGATTTATTTGATGACTTTATCTACTTGATCGTTACATAAATACTATGATCATGGAGAAATGAGACATTCAAAGCATCAGTGGTATTTCTTATAATAAGTGCAAAAGAATAAACAGCTTTTTATCGATTTAGGTGATCCGTGTTATGAATAAAAAACTCTTTTTAAGCTTGTGTGCTGCAAGTGTGATGACCATTTCTGGCTGTGCAACAGTAGCGGACATGGCTGGTGCAGATACTGCAACCTTAAATGCTCAATCTGCTCAAGGTTTTAATAAGATGGTGCAGGAAGCACGTGGTAAGGGTGCTCTCGATACAAGCTCTAGTACATATAACCGTATTAATGCTGTATTCAACCGTTTAAAACCATATGCTAACCAGATGAATCAGACTGGTCAACCATTTAGCTGGCAGTTAGCGGTGTTGAAATCAGATACGATTAATGCTTACGTTGCACCTGGTGGCAAAGTAGTGTTCTATACAGGTATTGTGAATAAATTGAACCTGACAGATGCTGAAATTGCAGCTGTTATGGGACATGAAATGACACATGCTTTAGAAGAGCATGCAAAAAGTAAAATCGGTGCACAAGCTTTAACTGATTTAGCTCTAGGTATCGGTTTAAGCTATGCGGGTAATAATGTAGGCCAACTCGGTACTGCTGCTGCTCAGTTAGGTACACAAGTGGGTGTGGGCTTACCATATTCTCGTAGCTTGGAAAGTCGTGCTGACCAAGGTGGTTTAATGTTGATGGCGCGTGCAGGCTATAATCCAAATGCAGCGATTACGCTTTGGGAAAAAATGAATAAGCTTGAAGGTGGCGGTGGTTCATCCTTCTTGTCTACTCACCCATCTAACTCACAACGTATTGGTGATATGCGTAAAAACCTACCTGCGGCAATGGCAGTTTATAATAGCCGCAGATAAGATGTAAATTTTGTATAGGTAAAGAAAACGGATGCTTTAGCATCCGTTTTTTATTTAAGGAGCAGGGTTGGGCTGTTGGGTATGGATGGCCTCAATACCTTTTAGAACTTCACTTGGTAATTCAATCTCAAATGCCTGAATATTTTCTTTGAGTTGATCTAAATTAGTAGCACCAATAATTGTACTGGTCACAAAGAATTGTTGTTTAATAAAAGCTAAGGCCATCTGAGTTAAGCTTAGTCCATGTTTTTCTGCTAGCTGTGCGTATTGTTCAGTCGCCCATTCGCTTTGAGGGTTGCTGTAGCGGCTAAAACGCGGAAATAGTGTTACACGAGCATTAGCAGGACGAGCGCCATTTCTAAACTTACCCGTTAGGTAACCAAAAGCCAGAGGAGAGTAGGCGAGCAAGCCGACATCTTCATATTTAGCAATTTCTGACATACCTATTTCATAAGTACGGTTAAGAAGACTATATGGATTTTGAACACTTACAAATTTACTGACACCTAGCTTTTCGGCCAAATGTAAAAATTTCATAGTGCTCCACGGGGTTTCATTTGATAAACCAATATAGCGAATGCGTCCGCGATTAATCTCTTCTTGTAGGGCGAGTAATGTTTCTTCTAGAGGTGTTGTGTCGTAATCATTTTCAGCTTGCTGATTGCCATAAGCGAGCGTACCGAAAAAGTTGGTATGACGTTCAGGCCAATGTAGTTGATAAAGGTCGATATAGTCCGTTTGGAGGCGTTTAAGTGATCCATCTAGAGCTTTAGCAATATGGTCGCTGTTAAAGCGTGTATTGCCTTCTCGGATGTGTGTTCCTCCAAAGCCCGGACCTGCAATTTTAGATGCGAGAAAGACTTTGTCACGTTGTCCATTTTGGGCAAACCAATTGCCAATAATCGTTTCAGTTGCTCCATAAGTTTCAGGTTTTGGTGGAACGGAATACATCTCTGCCGTATCCCAAAAATATAAACCATGTGCCAAGGCGTAATTGAGTTGTTCAAAAGCTTCTTGTTGGGAGTTTTGCTCACCAAATGTCATGGTGCCTAAACAAATTTCTGGAAGTTTAAGGCCTGTGCGACTAAGTGGGTTAAATTGCATACAGCGTAATCCTTGGAAATTTTGAGTTAGCCTAACGGAGAATATGTATTCAACTTAAATCATAAAATTAGAATAGTTTGTAAGTTTTGTGTATTAACTCATTGTTGCATATAAAAAAAGCAAACCGAAGTTTGCTTTTTATTAAAAATTTAATGAATATTATTCTTCATCGTCGTAGTCATCATCAGAAACAGTGTTTTCTTCTAATGATGCATCAAAAATAAGAATGGCTTTACCATCAGTTTGGATCATACCTTGATCTTCTAAGGTTTTGAGTACACGACCAACCATCTCACGCGAACATCCAACAATACGGCCAATTTCTTGACGAGTAATACGAATTTGACGACCATTTGGCAAAATCATTGCTTCTGGTTGAGAAGATAGATCGATTAAACAACGAGCAATACGGCCAGACACATCAATGAACGCAAGATCTGTCATTTTACGAGTCGTATTTTTTAGACGGCGAACTAATTGTGCAAAAACAGCATAGCTTAAGTCTGGGTATTGTTTGCTAAGTTCGTGGAAGTTGTCATAAGAGATCTCTGCAATTTCACAGACATCACGAGTTCGAACTTCGGCTGTACGTTGAGGGTTCGGTTCGAAAAGCCCCATTTCCCCAAAGAAATCGCCCGGATTTAAATACGCAACAACAATTTCACGTTCGTCATCTTCACGCAAAATAATTGAAACTGAGCCTTTTAAAATTAAATATAAAGATTTTGACTCTGTTCCGGCATCAACAATTGTGGTTCGTTTTGGATATCTGTTGATGTGAGCACGTTTTAACAATGCTTTAACGGATTCAGGTAGTTGCCCCGGAGATAAAGCATCTGTGCTGAGTTGTGAAAAATTTGAAGTCATGCTTAATATGTTCCGAATAGGGTAAACAATTCACACAAGCTCGAGATGAGCTATTACACAGAAGAGATGAAATTCCTTATCAACTCATTTTATGTTAGTGTACAAAACAAGGGCCTGTTGACATTTCACAGATGGTTGCAACATAAGACAATTCTTTTAGACGTACCAAATAAGAACTATGAAATTTAGCCATTCTAAATAAATAGATCTTAACAATGGAACGTACAAAATAACTTGGTCTTGCGCTATGCCTGCGCTGCTTTAATTGCAACTCAGATTATGGCTGAAATTTCACAAACTTTATTACAAAACTGGACAAAGGATTGCCATTGTCTGGGTTTTGCGTCTTATTTGGATTAATTTTTAGCTATAACGCAATCCATAGATGAAATGTCAACAGACCCTGCTTAAATTTATAATTTTTTTTGGGTAGTTGCAATGCAAACAAGTGTACATTGGCTAGAGAATGTTGCTTTTGAAGCGAAATCGGATAGTGGGCATAGTGTCATCATGGACGGCTCACCTGAGTATGGTGGTGAAAACCGTGGTCCACGTCCTATGGAACTGATATTAATGGGACTTGGTGGGTGTGCTTCGTTTGATATTGTGACTATTTTAAAGAAATCTCGCCAAGATGTGACGAATGTTGTATGTAATTTAAAAGCTGAGCGCGCTGACGCAATTCCGGCTGTGTTTACTAAAATCCACTTACATTTTGTGGTAACTGGTAAAGCTGTGAAAGAAAAGCAGGTTGCAAAAGCAGTTGAATTGTCTGCCGAGAAATATTGTTCAGCGAGTAAAATGCTTTCCGATGGTGGTGTAGAAATTACACATGACTTCGAAATTATTGAAGCGGAATAAGGCATTTTTTGATAGCTAGAAATTAAAAAAAAAGCTGACATGAGAGTTGGCTTTTTTTATTGTCAAAAATAACTAAAAAATAATAGAGAGAAGAAAGGTGAATATTCGTTCTGCTAAATCAAAAGATACTCAAGCTATATGTGATCTACTTAAACAGATGGGATACCCACAGCCTTTTGCTCTTATTCAAGAAAAATTTGAGATACTCCATAATGACTCTAATTCACAAATTTTGATTGCTGAAGAGAGGGGTAAAATTTATGGTTTTTTATCTCTCTACTTTATTCCGCAAATTGCCTTACAAGGTGACTTTGCCAAAATATGCTATCTGTGTGTTGATGAGAATATGCGTAGCAAAGGTGTAGGGCATTTACTCGTAAAGGAGGCTGAGCAACAAGCCAGACGCCGAGGGTGTGATCGAATGGAACTGCATTCAGGAATGCAAAGACCTTTGGCACATCAATTTTACCTAAGAGAAGGCTATGTCGAAGCGCCAAAGTATTTTCGTAAAGCTTTAAATTAACGAGCTATATTTAAAAAAAGCTGAGGATCTACCCGAGCATTATTAAGGCTCATGCCCCAATGCAGATGAGGGCCTGTCACGCGTCCTGTTTTGCCTACTAAACCTAACGTTTCTCCTTGGCGGATATGTTGGCCTTTCTCTACTTTAATTGCGCTTAAATGGCAGAACATGCTGACTAAGCCTTGGCCATGATCAATCAACACGGTTTGTCCATTAAAAAAATAAGATCCAGTTTGGATAACAACACCATCTGCCGGAGCAACAACTTTTTGTCCTACTGGCGCAGGAATATCTAGACCTGAGTGAGGCGCGCGTTCCTCGCCATTGAAAAAGCGCTTTCTTCCAAAAGAGTTGCTAAATTTCCCTGAAGTCGGGCGTATAAATGTGGGTAGGGTTTGCCATGAGCTCTGTGTAAATGAGGTATACACATCATTTTGTTCTTTTGCTTCTTGAGCGTAGCGGTCTAATTGACTTTGATTAGGGTTCACATAATCTTGGTTCGTGACTTTAATCCGTTGTTCTGCGTAAGGATAAGACTTAACTTCTATTTGAATCGGGGCTTTATTTGTGTCGAGTTGAATACTGCCGATTGGAGTAGATAAAGGAATACCAAGCACGGCATAACGCTGCTGACCTTCTTGGCTAATTAAAACAGGCTTTCGTTGAAAAGTGACCTGAGTAATATCAGTACTTAGAGGAACAACTGCAATTCCACCAGGTCGTCTGGAGTCTTGGGGGAGCTGAGCGATTGCCAGTGCCGAAGTAAAAAGACAAGTTGTTGTTAATATAATATGTTTAAAGTGCATTTTTCATTTCAAAACGAGTAGGAAACTAGCAAGATAAACTAAAGCTTAATTACTAAATTCTCAATGAAGACTTTGTGAAAAGCGTAGTAAGAATAAGCATGAATCTAAATATTCAAGCATTTTAATAAAATGTAGCTGAACTGTACTTGAAATATATACAAAACAATCCCATATTATAATGGAGTTTTACTCACTGTTATTTTTATAACATTATGAAAAATATATAAAAATTTATTTGAAATTCGAAGAAGTGTTCCCATCTATTAGACAAGTACAAATTTGTTGTGAGGAATAACAAGAATGCGTTTTGAAAAATTTACAAACCGCTTGCAGCAAGCCCTCTCAGATGCTCAATCTTTAGCGATGGGTAAAGACCATACTGCTATCGCAGGTATTCATATTTTGTCTACCTTGTTAGAAGAGCCATCAAATATTAGTTTGTTGCAACAAGCAGGTGCACGGTTACCTGAACTTAAACAAAAACTTGAACAGGCTATAAAAGATGCGCCGACAATTGCCAACCCAACGGGTGATGTTAACTTAAACCCAGAAGCCGTTAAAGCGCTTAATTTGGCAGACAGATATGCGCAAAAGGCAGGTGATGAATTTTTATCAACTGACTGGGTTTTATTAGGTTTGGCAGAGACAGGCGAAACTAAAAATATTTTAAGTGCGGTAGGTGTAACTCCCGACAGCTTACGCAAAGTAATTGAACATATTCGAGGTAATGACAAAGTCATGAGTAATAATCACGAAGACCAACGTGACTCACTTAATAAATATACGATTGATTTAACAGAACGTGCTTTATCTGGAAAACTTGATCCTGTCATTGGGCGTGACGATGAAATTCGCCGTACTATTCAGGTTTTATCGCGTCGTACCAAAAACAACCCTGTTCTTATTGGTGAGCCGGGTGTAGGTAAAACCGCTATTGTTGAAGGTTTGGCACAGCGTATTGTGAATGGTGAAGTGCCAGAGGGATTAAAAAATAAACGTGTTTTATCCCTCGACTTAGGTTCATTACTGGCTGGTGCTAAATATCGTGGTGAGTTTGAAGAACGTTTAAAAGCTGTTTTAAAAGACTTGGCAAAACACGAAGGCGAAATCATCCTGTTTATTGATGAGTTACATACACTCGTAGGTGCAGGTAAAGGTGATGGCGCAATGGATGCAGGTAATATGTTAAAACCTGCGTTGGCTCGTGGTGAATTGCGCTGTGTGGGTGCGACGACCTTAGATGAATATCGTCAATATATTGAAAAAGATGCAGCTTTAGAGCGTCGTTTCCAAAAAGTACTGGTTGATGAGCCAAGTGTTGAAGATACGATTGCAATTTTACGTGGACTTAAAGAAAAATATGCCACTCACCATGGTGTGCAAATTTTAGACTCTGCGATTATTGCTGCGGCGAAAATGTCACATCGTTACATCACTGATCGTCAATTACCAGACAAGGCAATTGATTTGATTGATGAGGCAGCTTCTCGTATTAAAATGGAGATTGACTCTAAACCTGAAGCACTTGATAAGCTCGATCGCCGTTTAATCCAGTTGAAAATGCAATTGGAAGCTGTGAAAAAAGATGAAGATGTAGGCAGTAAAGCTGAAGTCACTCATCTTGAAAAACAGATTGCTGAAGTCGAGAAAGAATACAACGATCTTGAAGAAATCTGGAAGTCTGAAAAAACTTTGGTAGAAGGTACTAAACAGGCTCAGGTGGAACTTGATAAAGCACGTATTGCTTTTGAGAAAGCTCAGCGTGAAGGCGATTTGGCTGAAGCAGCACGTTTACAGTATGGCGTAATTCCAGAGTTACAAAAACAACTGGAGCAAGATGAAGTTGCAGAAGAGAACGAAGAGCCAAAACTCATTCGTACTAAAGTAACTGAAAATGAAATTGCCGAAGTTGTTAGTGCTGCGACAGGAATTCCGGTTGCTAAAATGATGCAAGGCGAGCGTGAAAAACTCCTTAATATGGAAGAGTTTTTACATGACCGTGTTGTAGGGCAAGATGAAGCAGTTGTTGCAGTGTCTAATGCAGTACGCCGTTCACGTGCCGGTTTGTCTGACCCGAATCGTCCTAGTGGATCATTCTTGTTCTTGGGTCCAACAGGTGTTGGTAAAACTGAGTTGACTAAAGCTTTAGCTAACTTCTTGTTTGACAGTGATGATGCCATGATTCGTATCGACATGAGTGAATTCATGGAGAAACATTCGGTTAGCCGTTTGGTTGGAGCACCTCCAGGATATGTTGGTTATGAAGAAGGCGGTGTTTTAACTGAAGCTGTTCGCCGTAAGCCATATAGCGTGGTGTTGTTTGATGAAGTCGAAAAAGCGCATCCTGATGTATTCAATATCTTGCTCCAAGTATTGGACGATGGTCGCTTAACAGACTCACAAGGTCGAGTAGTAGACTTTAAAAACACTGTGATTGTGATGACCTCGAACTTAGGTTCACAAGATGTACGTGAGCTAGGTGAGGGTGCAACAGACGATGAAGTGCGTACCATTGTAATGAATGCGGTAAGTCAGCATTTCCGTCCGGAATTTATTAACCGGATTGATGAGCTTGTGATTTTCCATTCACTCAAAAAAGCACAAATTCGTGGTATTGCCGATATTCAGTTGGATCGATTACGTTCACGTCTTGTTGATCGTGATATGAGTTTAACTGTAGATGACACTGCTTTTGATTTATTGATTGATGCTGGTTTCGATCCTGTCTATGGCGCGCGTCCATTAAAACGTGCGATTCAACAACAGATTGAAAACACATTAGCACAAAAAATCTTGTCGGGTGATTTTGTCGCAGGTGATACTATTCTAGTTAAAGGCGAAAATGGGCATTTAGTCTTTGATAAAATGAAACTCAGCTAAGCTTTGTCTGCTAAAACTGAAAAGAGAATATGGAAACATATTCTCTTTTTTTATGGTGAATCAGTTTTTATGGTTGATGTGAGTAAAGCAATTATGGCATCTGAAACTTTCTGAGTTAATGTCTTTAACTTTTGTTCTGAGTGACCAGATAAAAAATAACGATAATGATAAATATGCTGTTGGTAAGAAATGCAAATAAAAAAGGTGCCCACAGGTTTTTCTGGGGTTTCACTTCCGCCAGATTTTAATAGCCCAGTACAACTGACAATAATATCAGCTTGTTGAAATAAGCTTTGACCCAGCCTACACATTTCCTCTGTGACTTGCGGTGACTCTGCTGTGTAAGTCTCTATTAACTTTGGATCGATATTTAAAATACTAATTTTAATACTTGGGTCGTAGCTAACTAAGCCACCTAGTAAAATATCTGCACCACTATTTTTGTGAATAGAAAACTGACTTGTTAAATAACCCGAACTCGCACTCTCAATAAAAGCAATTTTGAGCTGGCGATCTTCTAATAGTTGGCAGCACTGCTGAAGCATTATTTCACCTCGAATGGTGTTTATTTATAAATAAAATCAATTTACAGATAAATTATAAAATTACAGTAAGTGATTTAGCAGTGTTGTACAAGTCTGAGATAAAAATCTATAAAACAACTTGAATATTCACTAAATGCTTGTGAAATATTTCAGGTTTTAAAATGATCAATGTTAATTGTCGGGAAGTCTATTTATAACATTGCGACATGTTTAAAAAATTGTTAATTTTGTTCGATATAACGAACAATAACAATTTAGGATAAATGCAATGAACAATAAACAAGGACCTGCGCTATGTATTTTAGGTTTTATTTCGCTAATACCCATCAATGTATGGGCTGCACAGCCTCTAAGTGAAGGGGCCTTAGCAACACAAACAGGGGCAGTAAATGCAGCTTTACCTGTGATTATTGCGAAAGCTCAAGACGATGCTAAGAAACCAATGATAGAACAACAACAAGCACGTCAGGTGTTAGGGGATAATTATTTACAACAGGTTCGATGGGATGCACTTAGAACAAGTGTACTTTCACCTTATCAAGAACAAAAACAAAATCATGTGATTGATAGTAAGGAAAAGAAGAAACTGGAAATGATGGCATTACCGGAAAGAGCAGACCGCTTTACCAAATATGATTTTGAATCAAAAAATGTTCATGGCGAGGTTATTATTACCGTGAAGTAATAATAACCCCTAGTCTTATTAATATTGATCTAGGCCAGGATGCTGGATTTTCCATGCACGGTGAATTTTTTGATTACGTTTAAAATCAGGGCCAATGGTTTCAGAAGTGATTTCTTCAACCTGAAAAATAGCTTCGATTTCTTCATCCATTTCAAAACCACGGTAGTTGTTTGAGAAATAAAGCGTACCTTCACTGTTTAAACGGTTCATTGCACGTTTAATCAGTGAAACATGGTCGCGTTGGACATCGAAAGTACCATAGAACTTTTTCGAGTTTGAGAATGTCGGTGGATCGATAAAAATAAGGTCGTATTGTTCGTGGCCTTCTTTTAACCACTCAAAACAGTCACTCGCAAAGAACATGTGCTGTTCATCTGCGTGATCTACAGTCAGGCCATTTAAAACGAAGTTTTCTTTTGACCAGCTTAAGTAAGTATTGGATAAGTCTACACTTGTCGTACTTGCAGCACCGCCTAAAGCAGCATGTAGGCTGGCTGTAGAAGTATAACTATATAAATTCAAGAAGTGCTTACCACGAGCTTCTTGAGCAATACGTAAACGCATTTGACGGTGGTCAAGGAATAAACCTGTATCTAGGTAATCTGTCAGGTTAACTAAAATTTTAGCTTTACCTTCCTGAACGATAAAACGTTTTGAAGCTGTGCTTTGTTTCGTATATTGATTTGTACCTGTTTGGCGCGCACGTGTCTTAATGAAGATAGCATCGCGGTTTAAACCGGTAACAGCACGAATTGCAGCGAGCGCTAAATTAAAACGTTTTTTTGCTTTTTCAGGATCGATTGTTTTTGGTGGTGCATATTCCTGAACGTGTAAGCGATCGCCGTATAAGTCAACAGCGACATTAAAGTCTGGTAAGTCTGCATCATACAAACGTAAGCAATAAACATTTTCTTTCGTTGCCCATTTTTTCAAGGCAGTCATATTTTTTTGCAAACGGTTAGCAAAATCTTGAGCTTCTTCCATTTCAATAGGTTGAGCTTGCCAAGTTGCTAAGAATGGCTGAGTTACTTTTTCTGGCTTAATTGAACCAAAGCGAATGTAAATCGGTAACTTACCATTCATTAAACGTAAGGTTTCAGGCGCTTCAAATGCTAAAACATCGGCTTGTTCAATTTGAGCTGCAATAATAGCTGCATATTGATTTGGGAAATGTTTTTGTAGAAGTGCAGATAAACCTAAGTAAAGAGAGCGGTTAGATGCTTTATCACCTAAACGTTCACCATATGGAGGGTTAGTCACAATAAATGCAGTTTTGCCTTCAGCTGAAAAATCAGGCCAGTCCGCTAAAGTACGTTCTTCAATCTGAATTTGACCTAATACTTTTTCAAAGCCTGCCGCAATAATATTTTCACGGGTGGCTTTTACAGCTTCCCAGTCTGCATCGTAGGCATAAAACTTAGGTAAAGGTAATTCAAGCGCCTTTTCATGACGTTCTGCTGCTTCAGCTTTGAGTGAAAGCCAAAGCTCGCGGTCATGACCATGCCAGCCATTAAAGCCAAAACGGCGAACAAGGCCTGGTGCACGGTCAGTTAAAATCATTAATGCTTCAATAATAAATGTACCTGAACCACACATCGGGTCGAGCACAATCTCTGGGTTGCGCTGTTGAAGCTGAGCTTTTTGTAAGATTGCCGCAGCAAGGTTTTCTTTAATTGGTGCATCCGTCATATAACGACGGTAACCACGTTTATGTAATGAATCACCTGATAAATCTAGGCAATATGTATGCTCAGTTTTACCTGCTAAAACATACAACGTAATTTCTGGTTGTTTAGTATCAATGCTCGGACGACGACCTACAGCTTCCATAAAGGAATCTACAACACCATCTTTTGCTCTAAGCGTTGCAAATTGAGTGTTAACCTTAATTTCACGTTCTGCATGTAAGCGAATAGCGAAGGTACTTTGTGGTGCAAAAATAAGTGACCAGTCAAAACTAATCGCACCTTCATAAAGCTCTTCTGCTACATCACGTGCATCGTGTGTATGTTCAAGTTCATAAGTATGAATCGGAAGTAAAACACGAGAAGCAAGACGCGACCACATACAGATGCGGTAAGCATGTTCAAGCGTTCCTTCAATGATTAAACGTCCTGCTTTACGTTCTGTCACTTTGGTGCCAAGCTGTTCTATTTCTTCTTGTAAGAGGGCTTCTAAACCATCAGCACAAGTAATCCAATAGTGGTTTAAACGTAAAGAGGTATTCATAAACTCGATTGACCAAAACATATAAATATTAACGATGCAAAGTTTAACTTATTTTGATGTGTAAAGGTTTTTAAATTATTGCAACCTATCATAATCCAACCAATAAACTGATTTTTAAAGATTAAAACAATTAAAGTGGTATGTATTTTGCTAACTCAATCCTATCAATGGTTATTTAATTAACAAACATAGCCAGTTTTTAACCACTTTATTATTTTAAATTGATGGGGTAATTATAAATGAAAGACATGATGGGGAATGGTTTTATTGCTAATGCAGATGCTTTCTCAGTATCTACACAAATATATGTACGCATGCGTAGGGTGACGGGGCGGGTAATAGATGCAATGTACGTTGTCCAAAATAAAGATTATGCAAAATATGTCATTGCGCTTGCACTAGAAACAGAGGATGACGAATTAAAACGAAGTGTTGAGCGATTGAAATCGTTGGTTGATACAATACCAGAGCCTTCTCAAAAAGAAAAAATCGCTGTTGTTAAAGTCGATGAAAAGTCGGAAATTACCGCTGAGGATATTTATCGGGCTCAAGTTCCGCACCATTACATTGGTGCATTAAGGTAATTGCCAATAAGGTTCTAAATTTTCTGGTCAATTTAGGGCCTTATTCTGTAAAGTTCTTCTGCGAAAAGAGCGGAATTCAGCTACACTATGCACGTTTTCGCGATTCGACCCATAGGAATCCATTATGCATATTGCAGCGTTGCATCAACCGAGCCAGGTTCAGCTCAATCAAGACGGAAATTTAAAACATTTTTTAACGATTGAGGGACTTTCAAAAGAAAACCTCACCAAGATTTTAGATACCGCACAAAGCTTTTTAGATGATAATAATAATTTAATTAACCGTCCGCTCTTAGAGGGATTGACGGTTATGAATCTCTTCTTTGAAAACTCCACACGTACCCGTACTACTTTTGAAGCAGCAGCAAAACGTTTGTCTGCCAATGTACTGAACATTGATATTGCACGTTCAAGCACTTCAAAAGGTGAAACTCTACGTGATACGCTCTGGAACCTTGAAGCAATGGCTGCAGACATTTTTGTTGTTCGCCATTCATCTTCGGGTGCTGCACATTTTATTGCTAAAGATGTATGTCCTAAGGTCGCGATTATTAATGCAGGGGATGGACGTCATGCACATCCAACGCAAGCGATGCTTGATATGCTGACTATTCGCCGTGAAACTAAAAAACCATTTGAAGATTTAAGCGTTGCCATTATCGGGGACATTAAACACTCTCGCGTTGCACGTTCTGATGTAGCTGCATTACAAACCCTAGGTTGTAAAGATATTCGTGTGATTGCACCGAATACATTATTGCCAGTGGGCTTTTCGGAATATGGCGAGCACGTTCGCTTGTTTAACAAGATGGATGAAGGCATTACCGATTGTGATGTCATTATTGCTTTACGTATTCAAAACGAACGTATTGACTCTCCAGCGTTATCTTCACAGTCTGAATTTTACAGAATGTATGGTTTAAACAAAGAACGTCTTGGTTTAGCTAAACCAGATTGCATTGTGATGCATCCGGGACCAATGAACCGTGGTGTAGAAATTGATTCAAGTGTTGCTGATGGAGATCAGTCGGTTATTTTGAAACAAGTAACCAATGGTATTGCAGTTCGTATGGCCGTATTGGCGTTATCAATGCAAGGCCAACTCCAAGAGCAAGGTTTAATTGAAGCGATTACGTTGTAAGGAATGGATCACATGAGTATTGTAAAAATTGAAAATGTACGTGTGTTAGACCCAATCCAAAAAACAGACAGCGTACAAACTGTATATATTGAAAATGGCAAGTTGGTTGCTCCAGTAGAGCAAGTGGAGCAAACCATTGACGGACAGGGTAAATGGTTAATGCCAACCATGGTTGATTTATGCGCGCGTTTGCGTGAACCGGGTCAACAGCAACATGGGACATTGAAATCGGAAGGTAAAGCAGCACGTGCCAATGGTATTTTGCATGTTATTACACCACCTGATTCAAAGCCGATTGTACAAGACAACGGTGCTCTCATTCATGGCTTGATTGAAAAGGCATGGCATGATGGGGGCATTCACATGCATATCATTGGTGCTCAAACCCAAGGTTTAAATGGTAAGCAACCAGCAAATATGGCAGGCCTGAAAAAAGGCGGTTGTACTGCTGTTTCTAATGCGAATGCCGCTTTTGAAAATGATGATGTAGTTATTCGTACCTTGGAATATGCAGCGGGTCTTGGTTTAACAGTCGTATTTTATGCTGAAGAGCCGCAGATTGCTAAAGACGGATGTGCACACGAAGGCTTTATTGCTTCTCGCCAAGGTTTGCCGATGATTCCTGCAATTGCTGAAACTGTAGCAATTGCAAAATATTTGCTTATGATTGAAGCAACTGGCGTAAAAGCTCACTTTGGTTTGTTATCTTGCGGTGCATCGGTTGAATTAATTCGCGCAGCAAAAGCAAAAGGTTTACCTGTGACTGCCGATGTCGCAATGCATCAGTTGCATTTAACTGAACACTTAACTGATGGTTTCAATTCTCTAGCACATGTTCGTCCACCATTGCGTTCTGAGCAAGATAAAAAACTTTTACGTCAAGGCTTAAAAGAAGGCGTGATTGATGCAATTTGTACGCATCATGAGCCTTTAAGCAGCTCAGCAAAAATGGCACCATTTGCTGAAACTCAACCGGGCATTACAGCTTTTGATACTTATGTATCTTTAGGCATTCAACTCATTAATGAAGGTTTATTTGAACCTTTAGAGTGGGTTGAAAAAGTGACTAGCGTACCTGCGCAGGTTGCCAATATGACCTCGCGTTGGGAGGATGAAGCAGGATGGGTATTAGTCGATCCTGAATTAAGCTGGACAGTAAGCAAAGACACGATTTTATCACAAGGGAAAAATACTCCATTGCTGGGTCAAAACCTTACCGGTAAAGTACTTCAAACTTTTGCTAACTGATAAAACGGTTATTTAAAGTAAATTTAAAATATAAACAGGTAGATCAATAAGATCTGCCTGTTTTGTAAATACTAGATGGAAATTTGTATATAAATTATTTAAAAAACAACAAAAGATTGAGCGCACATTAGAATAAAAAACTATCAGCAAAGAGAAGTATTTGAATAATCAAAAGTTGCTGGTTACGACGTATAAAATTCGGGAGAATAACCAATGTCGATAAACCCTATAGAACTGCTTAAAGAAAAAGTATCATCAACAATATTAGATAATCAGGATGGATACCTAGGCGAAAAATCGAATGCTTTATCTAAGTTTTATCCAATTTTACTTTCATTATTAGCTGCTAAACCTGATCTTATTGGACAATTAAAAAACAGTTTGGCTCCCTCATTATCAGAGCTTTTCTCTCATAATGACCAAATCAAGAATACTGTACTGACTCATTTAAGTGGTACAGCACCAAATAATGAAATCGAAAGCACACTCAACAGTGCAATTAAACCTAGTCTTAATGCAATTTCGGACGTTGCCGGAAATGATCAACAGAGTATTGTAAACTATTTACGTCAGCATGCAGATACTATTCGTTCGCATTTACCGGGATGGGCAGTAGGTCTATTAGCTCCTTTAGGACTTGGTGCGGGTTTATCTTCAGTTCCACATGCAACTTCAGCAGCCCCACCATTAGCTGCAGCCAGTGAAAAAACAGGCAAATCTCGTGGGTTCCTCCCTATTATTGCCTTAATTATTTTGGGTCTTATCATTGCTTGGTTATGGCGTTCTTGCCAGCATAAAGAAGCTGTACCAGCACCTGAACCAACGGCTGCCAGTGGTGTTGAGGCTACTACCGCAGCTGCACCTGCGAGTTTAACCTTAAGCACAGATGATAAAGGTGCTGTTAGCCAGTGTCAGGCAGGTATTGGCGATCAAGGATTCTTAGCAACCCTACAAACTCAAGTTAAGCAGGTTTTCTCATCAACTCAAGATTGTAACGTTGATACTAGTCAAACATATGCAGCTGGATTTACAGATAAAGATGCACTTGCTGGCGTGCTTGGTGCCTTAAAAGGTGTGCCAAATGCATCTTTAGAATGGATAGGTGACAAAATTACTTTGAAAGCAGGTGATGCAGCAGCGTTAGCAGCATTAACCGCAAAAGTAAAAGCTCTTGTTCCTCACACTGAAGTTGTTTCTACTGCACCAGAAACAGCTGAGCAATCTGTAAGCAATAGCTTAACTGCTTCGCAAACTGCTCTAGGCTCAATTGATCCGAATAATGTCGATGTAAATGCATTAGTAAAAGCACTTAACTTGCAAATCATTAACTTTGCGAGTGGCTCAAGCGATATTCCAGCAGACAACAAAGCTATTCTTGATCAAGCTGCAACACTTTTAAATAAAGTCAGTGGTGTGAAATTAAATGTGGGTGGTCACACTGACTCGACGGGTAATGCAGCAGCAAATAAAGCTTTATCACAACGCCGTGCTCAAGCAGTAGTCGACTATTTAACATCTAAAGGTGTAGACGGGTCTAAATTAGTTGCACAAGGTCATGGCTCTGATCAGCCTGTTGCAGAGAATACAACAGAAGAAGGACGTTTTAAAAACCGTCGTATTGAGTTTTCAGTAGCTCAATAATATTCTGATTTATGAAAAATTAGATATTTTAATTTGAAAAAAGCTTCTCATTTTGAGAAGCTTTTTTGTTGAAACAAATAGTGTTGGATTAATATGAGAATCAGTTTGGTTGGAAGTGGGCGAGTTGCCTTTCATTTAGCAAAGGTACTGTTGGCTCAAGGTCATCACATCGTACAAGTCTATGCGCGTGATTTTGAGAAAACCCAAAAGTTTGCAGAGCAGTTTCAGGCAAAAGCATGTCAGTCACTTCAACAATTCCAATCAACTGATCTTATCATTTTAGCGGTTTCAGACAGTGCAATTGCAGATATTGTAAAACAAGTTCATGAATTCTTTCCTGATACACTTATTGTCCATACTTCGGGTAGTACTGATATTGAAGTCATCAGTCAGGTACATGAAAAAGCAGGGGTATTTTATCCATTACAGACATTTAGCTTTGAAAGAGACGTCAATTGGCAAGCCACACCATTATTTGTTGAAGCGGTAACAGATGCCGATCAAAAACTACTTTTAAATTTAGCAAATAGCCTAAGCGGTCGAGTATATAAATATACCTCAAAACAACGTTTAACTTTGCATTTAGCGGCTGTATTCGCTTGTAACTTTAGTAACTATTGTTTTGATATGGCAAAGCAGGTAGTAGATAAAGAGCAGGTCGACTTTAGCTTGCTCTATCCTTTAATTATAGAAACAGCAAAAAAAGCGACTAAAAATGATCCAAAGCAAATGCAAACTGGGCCGGCAATGCGAGGTGATCACAATATTTTGAAAATGCATCAAGACTTATTGGCTCAAGCAGAACGGGATGATTTAAAACAGGTCTATCAACTTTTAAGTGATGGCATCGTGAAGCGCCATCACTCGAGTTAAAGCTGATTTAAAGATCAAGGTTCGCCGTTATTGCCCCATTTTAAGAAACCAGCACGTTGATTTAAACGTTCAAAATATTGGTCAACATGCTTAAGTGTTGGATGGTCAAAAGGAGTTGCTTTCCAGCGTTGTACAGACAGACCAATTGGAATATCGGCCAAGCTAAATTGTGAACCAGCAACATAGGCTTGGGTTTTTGCAAGCTGTTGATCGAGAATCTGCATATGATGATTCCAGTCAGCAATACCTTGTTGTAATAAGTTGGGATCTTGATGATCTGGTGAATGTCTCAATAGAGACATAATCGTATAAGTCCAGCTGTTATTCAGCTCGATGGCTTGCCAATCAATCCATTGGTCAACAAAAAATCTTTCTTTTGCTTGAGTAGGGTAAAGCTGGTGTTCTTTATCATACGCATTTGCCAAATAACGGATAATACTGTTGGACTGCCAAAGCACTAAATCGCCATCTATAACAACAGGAATTTGACCATTTGGGTTTAATTTTAAATATTCAGGTGATTGAGCAGAGCGAAAGCCGCGTCCCCAATCTTCTCTTTCATATTCAAGATTTAGTTCTTCACACAGCCATAAGACTTTGCGAACATTAATGGAATTATCACGCCCTAAAATTTTTAACATGTGTTGTTGTCCTTAGCTATTTTTAGTATGGCAAGTACCAGTTTCTATAAATAGCTAGATTTGGCTCGATTGGCAATCAATAGTTAAAAAATACATCTATTAGAACGTATATCCTAAATAAAATTCTAAAATTTGATTAATAAGAATATATTTGAACTTTTAAGTAGAGTTGTTTGATAATATAGGAGTAATACTTTTTAACCAGAATTGAAAAGATAAACTATTCAAAATAAGTGTGGAAATGAGTTGGTCTATATTTTTTAATATAAAACTTAATTAATAAAAGGTTATTAATGGAAGAGAAAGTTATTGAACTAAATGAGAAGAATATTCTAATGAGATATTCCTCTCGATTAAGTGAGCAAGCAAAGTGGTTGGTAGAACTGATTGTAGATATGAGCCGGAAGGGCGTATCTATTGAAGATGGTGTAAAAATACAGTTTGGTTGGTCTTTTTTGATATTTCGAAATTTTGATGATAATCAGTTAATATTGTGTGAACCAGATTTTTCAAGTAATCCATTTAGTGAAGAGAAATATAGTATCGACTTTACTCTTGAAGTTCAGGCACTACAAAATAGTTTTTCAAAGCGTTATGGGGTAAATCCTATAGCTACTTTATTTCAGGATAAAATTATTTTAGTAAAAGGATGTTTGGATAAAGAAAAACTATTTATGGAGCGTATAGAACCAGATTTAGAAAAAAGTGATTCTGGTTGGTTTATTAATACACTTGAAGATGATGGCGAAAATATTGAATATGAAGCAATATATGCTTTTCAATTACTTAAAATAAGACCTGAACTTATGTCTGTATTAATTTTGCCACCAGGATTTATAGTTTTAGTGGATAAGAATACTATTGAAAAAGTAATAAATGAAAAAAATGAAGTTGTTTTATGAGTTATTAGAGAATATTTACAGGGAAAAATTGTATAAGTAAATTGACAGTTGGGTAGAAAAAGAAACATAGAGAGTGAAAAGTGAATGAGTTGAAATCTATTGCTAGAGAAATACATTATGCTATTAAAGATAATGATATTGATTTAGCTATAAAACTATTAAAAGTTAATGAAAAACTAGGCATTCTTAGCTACAAGACTCCATTTGGAACATGGTTGCATGATGCTTCTGCTCATAGTCGTCCGATTTTATTAGAGTATTTGGTTAATAAGGGAGCTGATATAAATGAAAGAGGAGGGGTTTTAGGAGGAAATGCTTTAAATGAAGCGGTAAAAATCAGCATATAGATATTATTAACTATTTATTGGACTTAAATGTTGAAATGATAATCGAAGAGTCCGAATATAATCCGCTCTTTACGGCAATTTATGTGGGAAATTTGACGATAGTTAAGATTTTAATATCTCGGGGTATTGATTATAAAATTTCTTATACGGGTGATTATATGAATAATATGGATGCTGAAGCGTTCGCCTTGGAACGTGGAGAAAAACAAATAGCTAGTTATTTGAATTCGTTGAAGCATAAAGATTAGGTGTAATAAATTAAAAAGTATCTCATATTCGATAGTAATATGTTTAAAGTATATATATCTTCAACTGATATTAAAGTGATACAATTAGATGTATTTATTTTTTAAAATAGATATCAATAAAACTCAGTTAATACTTTAGATTCAGTATTTGCAAGTGGAAGAGCTTAAGTAGGAAATTTTCTTTAATATAAACCTAGTGTTTAAGATAGTAAGTAGTAATTATGAAGCAGTTACCCAATGAAATTCATGAAGAAATTACCTTTTTATGTAAACGAGGTGATGAACTTGTTAAGCACGGAAATGTTGAGGACGCAAAGAAAAATTATATTGATTCTTTAAAATTACTTCCAAGCGACCATAGAGAGTGGGAAGCAGCAACGTGGATATATGTTGCAATGGGAGATATGTATTTTCACCTTAAAGATTATGAACAAGCATTTAAGTACTTTTATAATGCAGTTCAGTGTCCGCAAGGGCTGGGAAATCCTTATATTCATCTTCGTCTTGGACAGCTTTATTATGAAGAAGGTAACTTTGATGATTCAGCTGATGAATTAACACGAGCTTATATGGGAGGAGGGTTAGGTATATTTTTGGAAGATGATCCTAAGTATTTAGACTTTTTAGAAACAAAAATTGTTATATAATATAACTTTAAGGTCAAAAAATGTATAGCGTTTGGAAAGTAGATTTTGATAATGAAATTTACTACACGCGTGGAACCATTAGAGATATTAGTGTATTAAAGGAAATTAAAGTTACAAAGGGTGAGCCAATCTCTGATAGAAATATCAAGATAGACATTGATTTAATCGAAGAATATGAGCCAGCAGATTATTTTCATGTAGGTTCACTTTTTATAGTTTCTAGTAAGCTAAAAGATATTTTAGAAACAAAACAGGTAAGTGCAGAATACTTGCCAATAAAGCTATATAAACCAAATGGTATTCCTATACAAACTAAATACTTTTTTGTAAACTTATTGAAAAAAATTGATTGTATTAATAAAGAACATTCAAGATATACAGAAGAAGAAGGTTTGGTTGATGAAATTTATAAGCTTATTGTTAATGTAGATAAGACTAAAAATGAAGTCTTATTTAGAATTGATAAAACATTTAATAACATAATCTTAGTGCATGATTCATTAAGTGATTTAATAAAAAGTTTAGGTTGTACAGGGGTGAGATTTATTAAGATTGATGATTGGAAATGGTAGGATTGAAAAATCTATCAGTGTGAAATTGTGCAGTACTTATTATGCATATTTATAAAAAGTATTGAATAGTTAGCTTAAAAGTAAGAGATACTTTAAATATCTTCTTATTAAGTAGAATTGATGTGATATTCGAGAATAATAGGCTAAATATGAATTTTTTAAAAAAAGCTGAATTGGTCAATATTGTTGTGAATGAAATTATTTATTCAACTCCAGCTAATTGGTCAAAGATAGTATATTATACAGAGCGTTTACGTGATATAGAAATTGGATTAAGAAATAAAGATATTGCAAGGTGCTGGTTGGGTAGTGAAAAGATACCTCATAATAATTCTAAGGGGCCGCCTTTAAAGTCTTCAGTAGAGTTATTTGATGCTGTAGATGAACTATTTATAGATTCTGAAAAAAATAAAGAAATATGGAGTGGTTTTGGTGTAGTTATTAATCATAATGGTAAATATACTACTCATTTTTATTATCAAGATACACCACTTTTAGATAATAAAAACGATGAATATAGAGCAAGATTGGATGCTTTAGCTGAGATGATTTAAATATGACAATAGAATTTTACTATAGGTGTAAAGGTTTTATAATCTTTTAAGGTTGATTAAATTAATTGGTTGAATTTTTCTGATACTTTAGAAAATAGGATTAAGTTCGGACTCTATTTTGTTAATTATCTTTAACTAAACTCTTAAAGAAATTAATTATACAACTTTTTATAAATACGTCTTAAATAAAGATCGATGTCTTAAAAAATATTTTCAGATTAATGCATAAGATAGGTTATTATAAGTGAAAGTATTTCTATCTAAGAAATTATTTGAATCGTTCTATCATGACAACGAGTTCAGAACAGAACTTTTAGAAGTCTGGGTACTTAAAGAAAGTGCAATACATGAACTAGTATCTATAGTTTTTGACAATTTAATCAAAGACCATTTTCACTTAAAGAGACTTAATCCTTATGTTGATTGAAATTGCTATCGCGGATGCTTACGGTGCTGGTTTTGAATTTTGCAGCCAAGATAAGATTATTTCACAGAATAATTTAGAATTATACAGCAAACATGAGTTATACGATATTTTAGGCAAGTATACAGATGATACACAGATGTCGATTGCGATAGTGGAGTTTATATTATCAGGTCAAGAATGGACCAAAGAAAATATAGCTTCAAAATTTTTAGAATGCTTTAATAGAGATGTGAGATTAGGATATTCAGAAGGTTTCTTTAATTTATTAAGTAAAGTTGAGTCTAGCAAAGAGTTACTTAAACTAATAATTCCAACAAGTGAAAGAAATGGGGCGGCAATGCGTTCAGTTCCAATTGGTTTTCTAAAAAATAAAGAAGATGTAATTGCTTTAGCAAAGTTACAAGCACAAATTACACATGATTCACCCATAGGAATTCAATCCAGCTGTGCTGTCGCTTTAGCTGCCCATTTTGGAACTCACCAAAAAGGTTCTATTAAGAATTTAGAGAGGTTTCTAAAATCAGAGCAATATGGAAACTGGGATTATAATTGGAAAGATCGAGTATCTTTAAATGCATATGATACGGTCAGTGCCGCATTAACATGTTTATTGCAACATAGTTCTTTAAGTGAGCTCCTAAAGTCATGTATTAATTTAGGAGGAGATACGGATAGCGTTGCAGCGATAGCTGTTGGTTTAGCTACATGTTTTATAGAATACAAAAAAGATTTACCTGTTCAACTTTATAATAATTTAAATGAAGATAAATACGGAATATCTTTTTTACAAAATTTAGAGAAAAACTTTTTTGAAGAAAATTTAATATAATCAAAAAATTATGGTGTTATTTTTTGAAATTTAAAGTTCTCACTTTAATCGAAAAATGCATTTTTTATTTAATTTTTTGAAGATGAGATCGTTAATTTTATAATCTGATCCAAATACGGTGTTCAAACTTAGTCGCGGGCACCCGTATGGACTTTTATTGAAAAAATGAAAAAGGTTGATGAAGTGACAATTGATAAAACAGAATTATATTGGTCTTCACTATGTAGGTTAAGATCGGAATTTGATTGTTGGGTTCGTATAGTCCAAAAGCAAGATTCTTCAGTTGAGAAAGGTAAGTGGGGGCAAATGTTAACAATCTCTATCGAAAATTATTTAGAAGGGCCGGAGGGTTTTGTTTGTTTTAAAGATATAGAAGCAGTAGAGATCTCAATTTATTGTCTTATGGGAGGAATGGCAAATCGACCATTGCAGATGATTAATATAAAAAATGAAATCTTAGAAGCTTTACACGAGACTCAGCTGCGTTGGGAAATATATGAGAGTGTTTGGTCTGTTGATAGAATTTTCGAAGAGGAGTCTGTAACAGTGATCGCTATCCTAAATCCTTTCAATTATAGTTGAATTATTGTCTTATTTAATTTTCTTCTGTAAAACTTCATTTAAAAAGTATTAGTGAGTTAAAGTAATTGTTTTTTGTAGTATGAAAATGAGTCCTTAAAATTCTAATGTTTTTTTTGAAGATAGGGTCGATAATTTTATAATTTGATTCAAATTGAAATTTTTAAACTTACTTACTGGGGCACAAGCTTAAACTTTTTAAAAATATTAAGTATTTATTTAATTTGTACGGCTGATATAAATAATGACTTTAGCTAGATTGTAATAGATGATCTTTTTTAGGATAAATATACTTTAGAAAGATAATATTCACATTTTTATAATAGTCGAGATTTAACTTTAATATATTGGAGAGTATTATTGGATAAGCAATATGTTATAGAGAAAATTAAAGAAGCATCAATAGAGGCTTTTAACTCTGTACGACAAAAGGAGCCTGAGATAAATTTTTGTGCTTATGGCTTATATTCTGATGCTGATGCAATCACAATCTGTCCAGCACAAAATAGCTGTATTCATTTAAATAAAATGATAGAAAATGATCCTGATGATAAAGAATACTATAGATGGAGTCCAAGTGAGTGGAGTCATGAATCTAAAGGTGGGGAGAGTTTTAAGGAGATTTCTCTGTACTTAAGAGCAAATGCTGAATTAATTAAGTCTTCGGATGAATATGATCAGTTTAAGTTCGATGTATATCAATCCTGCATATTTGCACTCAAAAGTTTGAAAGAAGAGGGCTTTTTTTCTGATATGGATAGGAATGGGATCATAGTTTTTACTATTTCTGATGCGATAAATAGTAACGAGCGCGAATGGAAAGAATTGTTAAATAATAATGATGCTGCACAGCAATTTAGTGAGTGGATAAAGACGCTATAATAACTATATCCCTTTCTTCAGTTCTACTGCCCAATAATAGTGTATGTCTATCAAAACAATAGGTTAGTTTTACAATTGCTGAGAAGAATACTTTTTACTGCTTAGTGTAGGGGGGTATCCCGATTCACTAAAACGATCACAGGTTAAATTGAAAAATATTAGGAATTCAACGGTAGAGTCTATCACTCCTTTTTTGGAATTAACTGAGTTACTCTTATGAGGAACTCTGACTTTTTTAGATTCTATATTGTCAAGTTTGAAATGATAACAGATTTGATTTTAGGAAATTTTATTATAAATGCAATTATGATAGATATTTTTCAGCTTTTTTGAGTCTTTCTTTCATATTATTATTTAGGGGGAGTACTAGTGAGTTTAAATGATTATTCTGATGACAATGATTACTATAGTCAGGGATTTGAAAAAGAGGGAACTGTATCAATTTGGGCAGGAATACTTGGTGAAGATGTAGATGCAGATTTAGATATCTTACAAGATTTATGTGGGGTTGGATACTATAATCTTGATAATCAGGAAACTAATAATATTAACTTTGAGATAGAGAGTTTAAATAAATTACTTGAAGATTTATCTTATTCAAAATCTTTTATTAATGAGGTGATTAGTGCTGCTTTTGATAAAGGAATAGTAGATTGTAGATGGGTTATTGTACAATATGATTTTAATTATAATCCCTTAAAAGTTAAGAGAAGGATTGCAAAAGATCCTATTTTTATAGGCAGCTTTAAATATTCAGTAGAGAGTTGATATATTAATTTTACTATCAGAGATACACAATGAGTGGTGATTTATTTGGCCAGCTCTTTAATAATGCTCCTCAGCAAATTTATATTAGAAGAATGAAATGATGATGAATGATGTTGCAAGTTCACTAGTTGTTGAGATTACAAAAAAATTTATAACTCTCATGATGGATGTTGAACCACAGTGGGAAAAAGCATACTTAAGGTTTTCCTGTAATAGTTCAGTCGCAGAAATTAAAGCATCATTTGTGTCTGAAACTGGCGTAGAAATAATAGATGTCTTGAAGTATAAAGATTTCTTTCATCCTATGAATAGGAAAGGTCAAGAATTACTAGCAGGCTTAGGTAAAATTAAAGGAGTATTTCTATTGGTGATAGATGCAAACTTTGACTATGAAATTAATTTTGAATACCAAGATATGAATCGTTGGAAAATTAGTAAATTAGCAGGTGGGACTGGAGTACCTGAAGGCATCATATAGTTATGAAAAAATATTACCTTTATCATCAACTAATAGAAATTGACTATGAGGTGCTTTGGAAGATGTTGGTTTCGATTTTATTGTGTGAAGTTTGAGGGAAACTTATCAGGAAGCTCTTTTATAAATTGATTTAGCACATTGGCTAATATTAATTTTTTCTAAAGGTGAATAATCTTTGTTATTTTTAAAATCCATTTTACTTGGTACTAGATACATACTTAACATGCAATAAGTCTGACGAAAGTGAATGTAAGCTTTAGAGTCGGATTCACTTCTATGAAGGCGAGACTAGAACTGTAATAAAAATTTTAAACTAACTCATGAAGTTATGACTTTGTGGTAAGTTTGGTCGGAGTATACACCGTGAAAAAAATAGTAGCAGAATTAATTTTATTAAGTAATAAATCTATATATCCAAGAGTCTATTGTATTGATGAAACGGGATGTGAAAATGAAGCCATAACCGTGACACTTTGTGATGCTATATGGGAGCTATGTGGTAGACCTCTTTTGGAGTTAAAAGAGTTAATAAATAATTTTATTTTGGAAAAATATTACCCAATTGATCAAGAGTTACCAGATATGTCAATTAATGATAAATTTATTTGGGTAAGATCAACATTGGCAAATAAAAGTGAGATTTGTATATCAAATGAGAATATCCCAGAGTATTCCATTGATGATGGATTACCCCAATATTTTAATTTCGAGCAGTTTAATACAGTATGTAATGTTGTAGAAGAGTTTGAAAATATAATAATTAAATATGGAAAAGAAAATTTAATTGGTATTAAAATTGAGATTGATTTTCCATAATTTTGAATCAGGTCTTACATTGACTAATTAGGTGGATAGCGTGGATAAACTTGATCAGTTTAAAATTATTCAAGAGATAGTAAATCAGGCGATTTCTGTAGTAGACCCTGGATAGATTGAATTAATACTTACTTATCATATAGAAGATAATCATAGCGAATTTGGTAATAGCTACTTAATAAATCAAGCTGGAAAGGTTTATGAGAAAGGATTGCCAGTTACAAAGGATCTCGATTTTTGGTTTAGAAAGTTGCAATTTGCATTGCTCAAAGTAAATAAACAGCTTTTCACTTCTTGTAAACTTCATTTGTGGGCTAATGGAAAATTTAAGTTTTTTTATGGATATGATGCGGTAGATTGGGATAAGCTAATGATGGCTGGATGGAATTTTCCTTTAGTTACTTCTGCACTAATTAAGTTTTTAAATATACCAACCAGCTTAAACTATAGATAATGTAAAATATGATAGTTTAATTCAGAATTTTTTAGGGTTTATCTCAGCTCAATATTCTTCCATTACAATATGATAGCCCAGCATGAACACAACTTAAATTCTATTTAAAGCTAACACATATAATTAGCTGGTATCTTGACAAAGATATTTAAATGAATATATGTCAAATGGCAAATTTTTTTGATGTAAGAAATAGAAATTTAAGATGATTTTGTAAGATAAAAAACTAAAATAGTGGAATGTTAAATATATGAATTTCCGGAGTATAGAGCCATTCGGTTTATTGGATTCTAATCTGAATTTAATAGAGCATAAAACGTATAACATTTTTGGAGAGTCAAAAGAAATTACTTTTACTCTTGCTGGTTATGGAGTTGATGATATTACAAATGCTCAAGAGCGAGCTTACAATGAATTTCTTGGTAATTCTTTAGACTATATTACGTTAATAGAGGGAGCTCTATTTAATTATTATATATTAAATAGAGAGAAAATATATCAAGATTTACCTTATGATGAAATGGTGCCCCATGTCCAAATTGTTTTTGATTTGAAGAAAGTTTTTGATTGGGATCAATTATATTTTTTACCTAATGGCGACATAGTTTTTATGTTTGAAGCAACTTTCGAACCAGAGTTGGGGATAGGCGTCTTGATAGTTGATAAATATGTTAAAACTATTAATGTACAAGAATATTTTATTTGAATGATGAAATGCTGGCATCTTATCTGTAATACAATCGCACCGGCTAAGATGAATCAGTTTTCTCTATTACACAACACTTTTTCAATGATTCGTAAGTGAAGTTATATGCATAAGTCCAATATCATTCGACAAAATCAAGAGAATAATATTTTAATTAGAAATGCTATTAAAAATCATAATTTGATTAATTTAAAAAAGATATTTAACGAATTTCCTAGTTTAATATTTATAGATACACCATTTGGTAGCTGGCTTCATGTAGCTGTTAGTAGTGGAGCATTAGAAATAGTTAAATATCTAATTTCTGAAGGGGTGGATCCTAATAAAAAAGGGGGAACTTTTGGGGGCAATAGTTTAAATACAGCAGCATCAAGTGGACATATTGATATAGTAGAATACTTATTGTCATTAAATGTTGAAATGGATACCACAGAACCAGAAAAAAATCCTTTATTTGGTGCCATAATGAAAGGAAGTTTACCGATCGCTGAAAAATTAATTTGTCACGGTATTGACTATAAAATGTCTTATACTGGCAATTATATGAATAAAATGGATGCTGAGGCATTTGCTTTAGAGCGTGGAGAAATAGAAATAGCAAACTATTTAAATTCCTTGAAATGAAAGTCTGATAACTTTAATAAGTATGGTATTCGATAGCTTATGTGTAACTTTGGGAGTTAAATAACTTATATGAATTTGAAGCATCTAGATTCAGATATAGATTTCGTAGTAACACCTGCAGCATTTTTAGGTGTTTTTGATATATATGATCGTGAGGAAACATGGGGGGCCTATTTAGACCAATTTGATCCGAATAATCCAAAAGAACTAGATGATTTGCTAGAGAAATACTTTTTTAATAACGGTAGAGTTTTGAGGTTTACAGTTGATCATAAAATTGAAATGATAAAAGTTCTTATTAATGCTTTAAATGATAAAAACTTTAACTTTGATGCATTATTAGTAAATGATGAAGATCCATATGATACATTTTCTCTTCCATATACTTGGGAATTCAAGCGACCTAGATTCTATTTTGAAGAAGTTTATCAGTTGTCGTATAAATATTGGGGAAATGACCTTAAAGAAGCTGGTTTTAATATGCCTTGTTTAAATGATTTTTAACTTTTTCTATATGCTATTCAAAATAGACAGGATTTGTTAAATGCACCAAGATAATTCTATATCTATTTGGGTGGGGAATTTAGATTCTTCTTGTGACTTAGATAACTATGTCTTAAATCGATATTCATTAGATGGTGATTTTGAAGGATCTTTATTTACAGTTGAATTCCAGATTGATTTTATTGATGAGGATTTTGTTGAGAAAAGTTTCTTTGATTTTACCAGTAATTTAGAATTAGCTTTCAATGGGTTTTCCTACGATGAACAAATTTTGGAAGAACTAAAATTAAAAGATATAAAATTATTGTTTCCCATTAATTTTATAATTCTAATTTATAATTTTGCATATAAATTAAATCACAAAAGTGTAGGGAAGGTTCAATTTTTAGGTACATTGCCTTATAAAAAACCATAATTTTTTATTTAATATAGATGCTATATTTTGAAGTTTTATTAATTCAAAATAAAAATAGATATAGCGTGGTAATTAAAAGTTACTTTTGTATTTGCGCTGAGATATTAGCTAATGGATATAAATGGAGTTTTAAAGTGGGAACTTTAAATGATAAAGTTTTTGGAGAGTTGTATAATAAGGAGCTACTTTGGTTACGTCCATATGAAATAGAAATATTTCATACATTATATCCAGTTGAATTAAATGTTTATACATATGAAGATGATGGTAGTGATATCACTCAAAATCAAAGAGATACTTTTATTCATTTTGAGTTAAACAAAAAAAATATTTTGGATAATGTTGAAAAAGAGATCAAAAAGTATTGTTATGAAAACTTTCAGATTGCTGAATTGGAAAGTATAAAAAAAATGGTTATTTTAAAATGTTTGAAAATTATACATACTGAAATAGGGGAGGATAGGAAATTAGGATTCATTTTTGATTCTATATTTGATCCAGAGCTTGGTATAGGTGTCTTAGTTATAAATGAGAAAATTGTTGAGGTAGGAGTGCAAGATATAGTGCTTTAATATAATTTGGGAAGCAATAGAGTTAAAATGTAAAATAGTAGATGTGACAGCTAATAAAAGAGTTAAGAAATGGATGAATTAAAGATAATTGCTAAGAATATCCATAGTGCAATTAGAGATGGTAATAATGAGTTAGCTATAAAGTTATTAAAAGATCATAGGCATTTAGGAATTTTAAATTTTAAAACTCCTTTCGGTACTTGGCTGCATGACGCTGCTTTACATAATCGTAAAGATATTATTGTATACTTGGTGTCAGCAGGAGTTGATATTAATGAACAAGGTGGACCCCTCCGTGGTAATGCTCTAAGTCAAGCAGTTAATAAGGAAAATATTGAAATTATTCAATATTTTTTGAATTTAAATATGGAGATAATAACATCAGATTCTAGAAAAAATCCTTTGTTTACTGCAATTTATCGTGGAAATCTTGATATTGTTAAAATTTTGATTAAGCATGGTGTAAATTATAGAGTGGCATATACTGGAGATTATGCAGAGAACCTTGATGCTGAAGCATTTGCTTTAGAGCTAGGTGAAAGAGAAATAGCTAACTATTTGCACTCTTTGAAGAAACAAGATCATCTATTATAATGTAGTGTAAATTTTCTATATTTTTTTAAATTTACTTGTTTTGAATAAAAATAAAATATCTAATTGTATCTTAGTTTATAATAATATTTAATATACATGGTTTTTATATTTTTAGATAAAATTTTATTATGAAAAAATTTGATTACTATGGTGTGAGTTATGATAATGAAAAAGATATGATTTCAAAATTAAGTAAAATTTTGGGAATTGTATTTATACCTCATGATAGTTCCTTTTGGGGAGATTATTTTTTAGCAAAAATTGGTGGTAATGGTAAGTGTAGGCTTTTTCAAAATTTTAATCCATGTGAAGATGATTGGAACTACCCGGATCATAAGCATGTTGAGTGGATTATGGAAATAAATGGAACACCTGAAATGGATAATATATTTAATAAATTGTTAAATGAAGCTGAATCTAATATTTTTTTATTATATCGATCAGAGGTAGAAGCTTTAAATTATATAAAAGAGTATGAATTTAAAGATGGTGATTTTAAGTTGGTTAATGAGGTTTTTTATAAGAAAAAATAATTTTATTGTTTTGATTGGAAAAAACAGCTCTAAATAAATTTTTATGATTTCTTCTGTTATTCATATTTTATAATTTGTTGATAGCTTATCTTTAACATTTTAAATGAAATTATTTTATATTTTAATTGATAGGGAAATGTAATGGATTGGACTCAGAAAATAGCGAGATTGGCTCTTGTGAAAAATTCTTTGTATGAGGCAGATACTAAGAAAATCTGGCCTTATTATTTACCTGAATTAGCTGCAACTATAGATGATATTATAAAAACTGAAATTATATTGGGTGAGGAAATTGATAAATTTTATAAGTGCTTTCTTTTATATGCAAATGGATGGAAAGGCTTTTATCAATATGTAGATTTATTTGGTCTGACAGATTTGATAGAAGGAGAAAAAAAGAAATATGCATTGGATTTATTAAATATAATCGATATTACATATCTTTCTAAAAAAGGCATTCGTAGAACTGATTTGATGCCAATAGCAGCTACTTTAATTGATAATGATATTTTTTTAATAGGTAAACCTAATTCATCAATAGCTGGGGAAATAATTTGGTATGCTGAGGAAGAAATTGAAATTTTTAAAAATTTTAATGAATTTTTTTTAGCAATGATTGATTATAATATTGAAGAGGTTAATGATCTTAAAAGTGGATTGGTTGATATTTAACCTAAATAATAAGTCGATATATTGATGGAGAATAAACTATGACTTTATCTAAAAGTTGGTCTGATTTTGGTTTAAGCGGACCTAAAAATTTAAATTTAGATGAAATTTTAAAGATTGAATCTATTTTGAATATTGAATTTCCCTTCTTGTATAAAAGTTTAGTTGAATATGCAAACCCTGCATATATAGAGGTTGGTTCTTTTTATTACGGTGATGATGAAACATGTATAAGTGATTTTTTTCCTCTAACTCAATCACATGAGTATGGTTCATTCTTATGGTATGCAATTGATAATTCTATAATTCCTAAAGGTATTTTACCATTTGCAAGAGATGCTGGAGATTTCTTGATTTGTTTTGATTATCGAGAAACAAAAACATCGCCTAAAATAATTTTACTTGATAGCTTCTTGTCGGAAATATATCCAATTTCAAATAATTTTAAAGATTTTTTGGAGCTTTTACATGAGTGATTGATATATTCATAAATGTTTTAATTACCTTTGTGATTGATATTAAGATAAATATAAAATTTGAAATTGTTGTAGATGTAATTAAAACTTTAATTTCGAGAAAATAGAGAAATATTTAGTATGTCATTAAAGTATCCGAATAGCACTGTTAATTTTTCAGCAAGTCCAGCACATGCTTTGACTCCCTTTCAGGTGTATGATCGGGATGAATGGGAAAATTACTTATCCGAATATGATCCAAATGACTTTACTCAAATGAAACCCTTATTTAATGAGTATTTTTTTAAAGTAAAAAATAAAAAGTATAATGTTCATCATAAAGCAGTAGTTATGCTCTCATTAGAGAAAGCTTTACTGACTGAGAATTATAACTTCGCTGAATTATTAGAGTCTGATGATGAAACATGCTTTTATTTTCCTTATAATTGGAAAATTGAAAAACCTAGAGATTTTTTTAAGAGTATTTATGGTTTGATGTTTGAGATCTGGGGTAGTGAAGTAATTAATTCGGGATATAAAATTTTACCACCAAACGAAATATTATAAGCTTGGGATAATTATAATATATTTCATTTGTACTGGGCTCTTTTGATTTTTTAGCTATTTTTCAACGTATTGTTAGGTATGGGAAAGTATTACCATGAGTGAATATTTTAAGATGTACACAGAATCGCATGATGGAATAGAAGGAACGTTCTATTGTGAGGTGGAAAAAGGGTTGATAATCCGTCATGTTAGTGTTTTTGAAGGAATTTTTTATTGGGCAACTCCTAAAGAATATTTTCATGAACAATATGATTTTACAGATCAGCCAGAGTTTGGAGAGGCTGATGAGAGTGCAATTTCTATATCAAAAGCTGAGTTTGATGTGACATGGAATCATGCAGTAAGGCAGAATTTAATTTGAATATCATCAATGGTGATCTTATTGATCTAGCAAAAAATGGAAATTTTGATGTAATTATTCATGGATGTAATTGCTTTTGTAGAATGGGTGTGGGAATAGCATAAAGTAATTAAACAAGATTTCTATTCTTGTAAAATAGCTTACCCTATGCTCGGAACTAGTCTTGTTGGTGGAGACTGTAATAAAGTATTGTAAGTTTTAGGTAATTATAATATATTTTATTTGTAAGTTTTGTGAACTTTAAATATTTCTTAACTTTAATGGTTTTAAATTAATAAGGTTATATGATGATAAAAAGAATTGTTAATCCTTTTTATATCTGCTTTTTTTTATCAAATATATTATTTTATCGAGATTTTGATGAAGTTCAGACTCAAGGTGTTATATTTAATAGTATAGATTTTACTAGTTTAAAACATATTGATATTTTATTAGAAGAATTGGTAAAGCCTGAATTTATGAGATTAGATGATTCGACGAAAGAAAGGGTGATGCATTCGTTGTATTATATGAATATATCAAATAATCAAAAATTTATTTCATTTGTTTTGGGTTATTTTGATCTTTTAGATTTTTCTGAAATTGCAGTTGATTATTTTTTGAGAAAAATGTGGGAAATATTTTTTGATGGTATTCAGTTGAATTTATTAAAAGAAGATTTTAATGTTTCTTATAAAGTTTTAAATGATAATAATATAAATTACATTCTTCAAAGTGAAAGTAAAGATATGAGTGGAGTATTGGATGAAGTATATGGAAAAATATTAAATATTTAAAATTTATATAATGTTTTTATAGTGTATTCAAAAGTATTATATTTTTTATGGAAATCAAAAAATTAAGACTAATTTTCTACAAGTTTTTTAAAAGGAACTAAAATGAGGAAGTTGTTAATCTATTTAGGAGAAAATAAAACTTTTGATATTAATCAGATAGTAGAAAAAATTTCAAGTATTTTAGGAGTTTCAAATTTAAAAGTTGGAGATTTCATTGGTGCTATTTTGGAATGTGAGTATTCATTAAATGGAAGTTCAACTATAGTTAGAATGAGTAAAGATGCTGAAACTTTAACAATAGAAGGCGTTGGAGATGAAGCTATTGATTTTGCTTTAAAAATTCAAAAATTATTGCCTTATCCTTTATTCATGATGGATATGGAATATAACTTTAATATTAGATTGTTGGATTATAATTCTCTTGATGAAATTAGAAAAACGACCTTAATTTATTTTTAAAATTATAATTATAGTCTTGTTTTTTTATTAAATGTCCTGATTTAATGAATAATCTTTAAGATATAAAAATTTGAATGCTTAATATAGTAAATTTAATCAAAAATTATAAGTTCGTCACTTAAAATTCTTAAAGTTAAAGTCATTAATGTTATAATCTGATTTAATGCTAAGGTGTTCAAACTTAGTCATCGGATGCTAGTTTTTAAGTATTTTTTTTGGCGTTTAAGCCCACATAAATTATAGTTCAAGTGTTAAATACTTAACTCATCTAAATGAATATTATTGAAAAATGAAAAATAGGTTAATGACATGACAATTGATAAAACAGAATTATATTGGTCTTCGCTATGTAGTTTAACAGCAGAGTTGCGTTGTTGGGTCCATATAGTTCGGAAGCACGATTCTTCGGTTGAGAAAGGTAGGTGGGGGCAAATGTTAACAATCTCTATCGAAAATTATTTAGAAGGGCCTGATGGTTTTGTTTCTTTTAAAGATATAGAAGTCGTAGAGATTTCAATAAATCGTCTTAGGGGAGGAATGGCAAATCGCCCATTGCAGATGATTGATATAAAAACTGAAATCTTAGAGGCTTTACACGAGACTCAGCTGCGTTGGGAAATACGTGAGAGTGTTTGGTCTGTTGATAGGATTTTAGAAGAAGAGTCTGTATCAGTGATTGCTATCTTAAATCCTTTCAATTATGGCTAACTTGCTATCTCATGTAGTAGGTGATTTTTTTTAATTATAACATGCACTTATAAAATAATATGATTATTACTCATATCGAATAATAATAACTTAAATTGATAATATTACTACGAGTGAATTATAGTAATTCACACTTCATTATTGATGATACTGACTCATCCTATTTATCAAAGAGATGCATTATTTTCATCGTTAGTATTTAAATAATCTTCTAGCGTGCCTATTAATATTTTACACTATACTAATCTCATGATTGAAAATTCAATTTATAAATTAAGTAAATATTCCTAGAGGATTACAAAAATGACATTAAAAGAAAAATTAAGTGAATTTGATGACGCGATAGTAGCAGTCGCACTACATGCTCCGGATGACTATGCTGAGTGGCAGCTTGAATACTTTCCTACCCAAGCTGCAATTCATGAAGATACTATGAGTGATTTAAAAGAGCTATGGAATGAGATTAGATCACAAATTAAAAAAGATTTAGCTAAAGCCGACTATGTTGGAGTTAAACTTCAAGAAATGTTTGATGCTTATGATAAAGGAGATAAAGTGGAAGGAAAAAAATAGCTTGGGAGCTTGCAGATTTATACGATATTAATAAATTGAGATAATATTATAGATGCTCGATGTATTTAATAAAGATAACATTTTAAAAGCACAAAAAATGATATGTACAATATTTATGAATTTAGGTAGTGAGAAAAATGTCTTTAAAAGAAAAATTAGGTGAATTAGAAGATTCATTAGTCACAGTAGAGTACTGTGCTCCAGATGACTATGATGAATGGCTTCTTAAATACTTTCCTACTCAAGAAGCTATTCACGAAGAACGAATTAAAGATTTAAGAGAATTGTGGTCTGAAATTAGACCAAAAATAAAAAAAGATCTGGTGAAAGCCGATTATGTTGAAATTAAATTTCAAGAAATGATGGACGCTTTTAATAGGGGGGATAAGGATGAAGGAAAAAAAATTGCTGGAGAGCTTGCTGATTTATATGATATTACCAAGCTAAGATAATATTTTAGATGCTCGATGTATTTAATGAAGATAATATTTTAAAAGCAAAAAAAAATGATATGTACAATATTTATGAGTTTAGGTAGTGACTAAAATGTCTTTAAGAGAAAAATTAGGTGAATTAGAAGACTCACTTGTTACAGTAATGCATTGTGCTCCAGACGACTATAATGAGTGGCTTCTTAAATACTTTCCTACTCAAGAAGCTATTCATGAAGAACGAATTAAAGATTTAAGAGAATTGTGGTCTGAAATTAGACCAAAAATTAAAAAAGATCTGGTGAAAGCCGATTATGTTGAAATTAAATTTCAAGAAATGATGGACGCTTTTAATAGGGGGGATAAGGATGAAGGAAAAAAAATTGCTGGAGAGCTTGCTGATTTATATGATATTACCAAGCTAAGATAATATTTTAGATGCTCGATGTATTTAATGAAGATAATATTTTAAAAGCAAAAAAAAATGATATGTACAATATTTATGAGTTTAGGTAGTGACTAAAATGTCTTTAAGAGAAAAATTAGGTGAATTAGAAGACTCACTTGTTACAGTAATGCATTGTGCTCCAGACGACTATAATGAGTGGCTTCTTAAATACTTTCCTACTCAAGAAGCTATTCATGAAGAACGAATTAAAGATTTAAGAGAATTGTGGTCTGAAATTAGACCAAAAATTAAAAAAGACCTAGTGAAAGCTGACTATGTTGGAGTTAAACTTCAAGAAATGATGGATGCCTTTGATAAGGGCGATAAGAGCGAAGGGCAAAAAATTGCTAGAGAGTTGGCCGATTTATACGATATTACTAAATTGAAATAAGTTTTAGAGTTACTAAGTAAATTCACTTAATGAGAGATATATGTAAATGTTATTACAAGATAAATTAAAATGGATAGAAAATAAATTATCCTTAATCTCAAACAATACTCAAGATAATCAGTTATCTGAAAGTGAAAAGAATGAGTGGGAAGGTATTTTTGTTGAAATAAAAAGATTGTGGGAAGAAATAGTTTTTGAAGTTCAAAAAGACACTGTAAAGGCATTACAAATTGAAAGAAAAACTATTGAAATGATTGATGTATTTCATCAAGATGACATCTTAAAAGCAAAAAAAATAGCTTGGGAAATAGCTCATATGTATACCATTACTGAATTGAAGTGATTAATTTTTATAAGAAGGTATTTAATATTCATGGTTGTACAGAAAATTTATATTTTTGGAGATAAGATTCCATTATGAATAAATATGATTATTATGGCGTGAGTTATGATAACGAAGAAAATATGATTTTAAAGTTGAGTGAAATTTTAGGAGTTGTATTTATACCTCATGATAGTTCTTTCTGGGGGGATAAATTCTGAATTTATTATATCAATCAGAGCTTTTAAATATAATTGTCCAAGAAATTTCTTACGTTGCGCCCAGAAACTGGGAGCAAGTACTTTATTACACGGAGAGATTAGACGATCAAGATATTGGGATAAGGAATAAATCTACTGCCGAATGTTGGATTGGCAAAGAGAAGACACCTTATGATAATTCGAAAGGTCCCCCATTAAGAGCTTCTATGGAGCTCTTTGAAGCAATAAATAATTTATATAAAGAAGCTCACAACTGTGGAAATCTATGGTGTGGTTTACTTTTGACTATTAATAAAAATGGTAAATATTTTTCTAAGTTTTATTATGAAGACACACCTCTTCTTGATGGTAATGATGAGGAATTAGATGAAAGAATAAATGATTTAAAATCTTAATTAATTAAATTTAACCTAAATATCTTTTTAAAATTTTTAAATATTTTGGCTACTTTATAGCCCACAATTTAATTATTTTATGAGAATAAATAATATTTTGCTACTCTAAACTACACGAAATCATATTCTGTACAGGTTTGGTTCAAGAATGGCCAAATAAACATGGCTTTTCCTATTTGGGGTGAATAATGAAAGCAAAACAGGAAATATTCAATTTACTTAGTGTGCTTAAAGTGTTTGATGTCAACTATGTAAGCCATGAGGATTGTTTGAAACTGCATGGTTTGAATGTGAATCAGCCTGAGGATGTAGTTAAAGCTGTTAGAACTTTGCTTTTGCCAGAGTTTAATATATATCCTCAGGGCTCACGACAACGACTAATAGCTTTACTCAGTGCGACAATTTTGGATTCCAGTGAGGATTTTAGTATGCTTTTTGATCGAATTGAACTGGCATTTGATAATGAGGTGATTGATAAGCGTGCTTTTATATCTGCTTTGTTGGTTGGGATTGAATCAGCCTCTTAACCTGCCATTCGGAATATCATTTCTACCGAGGTAGTGGATTTGATCTCAAAAATATCAAAATATTGAGATTAATCGAGTGGTCGATGTAATTCTAAATCCAAGAAAGAAGTAGAATGACTTCTTCCTTTAATGATTCGTCATAATTAATGAGGTGCATTATCTTCATCAATAGTATCTAAGTAAGCACCCAAAAATCCTGTTAAGATTAAGGCAATTTATGATAGTAACTCAATTCGTCCAGAAGGTTTTGTAACTAAATATCAGAAAGCAGATGATAGGTGGATTAGAGTTCAATTTGAAAATAGAGCAGGGGGATAAAATGGATTTTTTAAGGAAATCAGAATTAATTAATTTTATACTTCAAAAAATTGCATCTTTGGCCGTAAATGATTGGCGAAATATTGTCTATTATACTGAAAGACTCAGAGATAATAGTATTGGATTGAGAAATAAGGATACAGCTTTATGTTGGGTTGGTGATAATCTAAAATTATATACGGCTGATTATCCTTTACGTTCTTCTATGGAACCTTATAAGACAATAAATATTCTTTTTGAAGAGTGTGAAAAATCTGGTGATAATTGGTGTGCTTTATCTTTATTTTTAGACCATAATGGCAAATATTCTTCTAAGTTTTATTATGAAGGTACACCTCTTCTTGATGGTAATGAAAAGGAATTAGATAAAAGAATAAATGATTTAAAATCTTAATTAATTAAATTTAGCCTAAATATCTTTTTAAAATTTTTAGATATCTAGGCTTCTTTATATTCAAAAAAATCAAGTGTTTTATTTATATTGCTTCTTAAAAATATTTATCAACTTAATTGAAATTAGATAGTGAGATTTTTCTTTTAATAATAAAAAGCTTTACTATTTATTGTGTGTTTATTACTAATTTAATTAACTATTTCTAGTTTTAAAAATATAGCACTAAGTCATTAAAACTTAATGCCATATTTTTAAGTAAAAATAATATGCTCTTTACTTAATCTTTTTAAATATAAAGTCATTAATCTTATGACCTGACTCAATACCACGGCGTTCAAACTTAGTCACTGGGCGCCAATCTGGACGAGGGTAGCTGTTGCCTTTACCTGCCAAGTTTTCAAGGTCTGGGCGGTTATCTAATACATCTAGCATCCATTCTGCGTACGGTTCCCAATCTGTTGCTGCGTGGAACGTACCGCCAAGCTCAAGTTTTTGTTCAACCAATGGCATACGCTCATGAGCAACAAAACGGCGTTTGAAATGACGTTTCTTTTGCCAAGGGTCTGGGAAGTAAAGTTGTATGCAGTTAATGCTGTTGTCTGGCATTTCACGTAGAACCTGAATCGCATCTGCATCAAGTACACGTAAGTTTTTAACTTCTGCTATACCTGCTTCATATAGGCATTGAGCAATACCAGGTACATGGACTTCAATACCCACATAGTTACGTTCAGGATTTGCTTTTGCCATAAGTACTAACGAACGACCCATACCAAAACCGATTTCAACAGTTAATGGACGCTGTGGGTGTTCGAAGTGTTGACGTAAGTCGCCAACAGGATATTCCAAAATTAAATCGCGATGTTGTTCTAATGCCGTGCGTTGAGACGTATTAAGTGGTGCTGAACGACGCATAAACGTCACAATTTCACGGTGTTCAGGCAAATTGTCTAAGTCTGCAATTTGCGTTTCTAACTGATCGATCGACATAACCTTGGCAATATTGAAATTCAAATGCGGTATTTTAAGTCTTCATGGGATCAAGTCAAATGTTTCGGTGTTTTTCTTCATGTAGATGTCATGATCAATATTTACTCTAAGAGACTAATTAAAACTCATATGAACACTTTTACTCATGAAAACTTTTCAATTAAGAACACTTTCGGTCTTTTTAAGTGCATTAGGTGCATTTTCATATAGCTCAGTTGCTCAAGCGCAGCTCATGTTTAGCCAATATGTTGACGGCAGCAGCAATAAAAAAGGCTTGGAAATTTATAATCCAGATGGCGCTACGGTTAATTTAGCCGATTATGAAATTCAACAATTTAATAATGGTGGTACAGCAAAGACTGTGGCTTTTCGTTTACAAGGCACGCTCGCGAGTAAGCAGAAGTTTTTAGTGGGGCGCTCAGAGTTACAAACTGAGCTTGGAAGTAAAGTTAATCAGGTGGCTGCTTTATCTTTTAATGGTGATGATGCGGTTGTACTCGTTTATAAAGGTACGCCTGTAGATCGTTTTGGCCGCATTGGTGAGCGTCCAGCAGCGGGATGGGGGACGGCAGTTTCAAGCTTGGGAAATAGTTTTAAGCGTATTGAAACAGAAAATCCAGCTTTAAGTGTTGATGCAACCGCAGCATTTGATTTGGACCATTCATGGTCGGCTTGGACAAACCGAAATGACTTTTCAAATTTATCGGGTTCTACAACTCAACCTCCTGTTGAAACGGTAAGTTGTTCAAGCTCAGATACACCAATTGCAGACTTGACGGCAGCAACTCAAGACCAGACTTATACTGTGCGTGGTGTGATTACAGCTGATTATCGTTATGCCAATGGCTTCTCTGGTTTTTATGTTCAGACGCCAGACACAAAAGCACGTGCAAATGTCAGTAATGCTATTTTTGTTTATATTCCAAATAGCAGTGCAGTAAAAGGTGGGCAAGTTGGCGATGAAGTTATTTTACGTGGTCGTTTAACGTCTTATCAAAGTCAGCTACAAATAGATCAATTACAACAAGATATTCAAACCTGTAATAGCAATATGGCAAATCAGGTTCAGCCGATTAGCCTTGAACTTCCGTTTGCTAGTTTAACGGATGGCTCAATTAATTCACCGCAGCGTTATCAAGGTATGTTGGTCAAATTACCTCAGACTTTAACGGTGAGTGAGAACTATAATTATGGTCGTTATGGTGAGTTATCGCTGAGTTTAGGCCGTTTATATATTCCAACCAATTTATATCCAGCGTTATCTCCTGAAGCTAAAGCTCTAGCTCAGAAAAATTTATTATCGAAAATTATTTTTGATGATGGTTATAACAATCAAAACCGTACACCATGGTTACCAAGCAATTTTAGCGCTGCCAATACGTTACGCTCGGGTTATCAACTTAAAAATGCTGAAGGTATTTTAGAATATCGTTTTAATGGTTGGCGTGTACAACCAGTGCTTGGACGTAATCAACCTGAAGTTATTACTCAAACAAACCCGCGTCAAAGCGTCCTTACTAAAAATGCGAATCACATTCGTGTAGCTTCATTTAACGTTTTGAACTATGACAATGGTGCAACGGGTTTTCCAACAGAGCGTGGTGCGACAACACAAGCTGAGTTTGATAAACAGCATCGTAAAATTGTGAGTGCATTAAAAGCGATTGATGCCGATGTTTACGGTTTAATGGAAATTGCGAACAATGGTTATGGGCCTAACAGTGCAATTGCCAATTTGACCAAAGCTTTAGGTAGCGATTGGAAATATGTGGTTCCTGAAAATCTAGATCGTTTAGGTGGTGATGCGATTGCGGTTGCTATTATTTATAACAGCAAACGTGTTAAACCTTTAAATAAGCCTGTTGTGCTTGATTTGGGCGACAAGAACCGAACAACATTGGCGCAAAGTTTCCAAGCAGTTCGTGGTAATAAAACGTTTACTGTTATTCCAAACCACTTGAAATCGAAAAGCTGTAGTGGGGTCGATGCTAGCTCTACTGACGCAGACCAAAAAGATGGTCAAGGCTGTTGGAACCCAACTCGTGTGAAAGCCGTCGATCAAATTGTGCAATGGCTCGCGAAAAATCCAACTCAAGTGCAAAAGCAAAATGCTTTACTTGTAGGGGATATGAATAGTTACGCAAAAGAAGAGCCTATTTTGTCATTTGAAAAAGCGAATTATAAAGTTTTACTTAATGACAAAAAGGTCGGTCAGGGTACTCAGGCATATAGCTATGTGTATGGTGTTGCGAGTGATGCCAACGGCAATGGTGGAGCAGGTAACTTAGATCATGCAATTGCTGATGCAGCTTTGTATACCAAAGTGGTTAGAACCTTTGCATGGCATATCAATGCAGATGAGCCAACGGTTCTAGATTACAACGAAGAATATAAAACGGATGAGCAAAAGGCATTGTTCTATGGTGAAGATGCTTATCGTTCTTCGGACCATGACCCTGTAATTGTCGATCTGGATTTAAATGGAAAAGACTCAAGCCATCCTGACGATGATAAGAAAAATGGGATCTTTGATTTCTTAAATGAATTAATGAATTGGCTTAGTCAGTTGTTTAAGCGTAATTAACGGAAAAATTGCGTGACGCAAATGTGTTTTATCATATTTTAAACAATCGTCACGCAAGACAACTTGCAAGGAATAACTTTTTCAAGAATATTAGATGGTGTAAGTATTTTATAAGTTTACGCTTTTTTACAATTAAAGAATTGTGCAAACCTTGCAGGTTTTCTAGAAGCAATTTAAAACGTTAATATGAGATAACAAGGATCAGATATGAAATTATATTATTCGCCAGGCGCATGTTCTTTAGCTGCACATATTATTTTAAATGAAATTAATGTTGATTTTGATTTAGAACGAGTAAATTTAAAAACACATAAAACAGAAAAAGGCGCAGATTATTACGAGATTAATCCAAAGGGATATGTACCAGCTTTAGAAATTAATCCTGGCTTAATGTTAACCGAAAACGTTGCGATTTTACCGTTTCTTGCTCAGCATGATCCTAAGCAGGATTTAATTCCGCCATCAGGGATGGGCCGTGCGAAAGTATTGGAGTGGTTGGGGTATTTGAACTCTGAGTTACATGATGCCTATGCAGTATTCTTTGGGGCACCGTTAACGACTGATGAAAAAAATAAAGCTTATGCAGAAATTGATCGCCTTTTAAAATATATCGATAACTATTTGTCTGAATCTGATTACGATTATTTGGTAAATGATAATTTTGGTCCAGCAGATGCTTATCTATTTGTTTTAACAAATTGGTCAAACTCAATTGAGCATGACTTAACACCGTATAAGCACATTATTGCATTACGTAATAAAGTTGCAGAGCGTCAATCTGTACAAATTGCGATGCGTGATGAAGGTTTAATTTCATAAAAGATTTTAAAAGCCAAAAAAAGCCCCTAATTAATAGGGGCTTTTTTATACTAAAGACGATTAGTGTTGAGCATCTTTTTTCACATCAGCAGCTGCATTTTCAACAGCTTGAGCTGTATCGGCAGTTGCTTTACGTGCAGTTGCTTCAGTTTTTGCAGCAGCTTCAGCGGTTGCGTCAGCAGCATGATCAGTTGCAGCATCAATCTTCTCAGCAGCATTATCAGTCGCAGTTGCAATATCTTCTGCAGCTTTGTCACCAGCAGATTTGATATCCGCGCTTGCTTGTTGAGCAGCATTTTCTAAGTGTTCACCTGTAGTCGCGCCAGTTTCTGGAGCTTTATCTTTATTACAACCAACAAGGGCAACAGTCGCAGCAAGACCTAAAGCAACAAGTAATTTATTCATTGTGTTTTTCCTTCTAATTCATGGCATCCAAATATGGATGTCTAAAATATAAACATAAAGTAAATGATTAATAAAGATCGAAAATTGTTAAGAAGTTGTAACTCTAGTATTAAAAAAGCCTAGCATTTTGTAATGCTAGGCTTGAAATAAATAATAATGATTTTGATCGATTTTACTGCCCAGAACGGATGATGTAATCAAACGCAGAGAGTGATGCTTTAGCACCTTCACCTGTAGCAATAATGATTTGCTTGTAAGGTACAGTGGTACAGTCACCCGCCGCAAAGACACCTTGAACATTGGTTTCGTTGCGGTCATTCACAATAATCTCGCCACGGTTGGTTAACTCAACTTCACTGTCTTTCAAGAAGTCAGTGTTTGGTAATAAACCAATCTGGACAAAGATCCCTGCAAGCTCGACCACA